>JANPHP010000130.1:0-39466 GCA_031424495.1 Bacteroidota bacterium
TCAGAGAATGCAACTGCGTGCACAATAAGACATCGAGCAATAACAAGGATTGCCCCACAAAGGCAAGGGACAACATATTTTGGCGGATGGAGGGATTTGGCTTCCTGTCAAAGGACCAACAAGCATACTCAACAACGCTAAAACAACCCAAAAACCCATGAATCCCTCCATCCGCCAAAATATGTTGTCCCTTGCCTTTGTGGGGCAATCCTTGTTATTGCTCGATGTCTTATTGTGCACGCAGTTGCATTCTCTGATGATCGGCGAGAAAATGCTCGTGCTCATGTTGTCGCAAGGATCGGCTTTGGCCCTCGGGCCAAGCAATTTGGGAATGCTCACCAATACCTTATTGCGCATCGCATTAGAACCCAACTTTTGGACACATTTGCAAGAAAATCCAACCCAAATATTGTACACGCTCAACGGCTTCTGCATTGTGGCGGGGCTCATTTCCATTCCCCTCTATCTACGCGGATTTTGGGGTAGGAAGGAAGACTTGAGCAAATTTCACGATGTAGCAGGACTGTTGCTGATGCCGCTGGTACTGATCGAATTGTTTGGGGGCTTGTTTCTGATCGGATTCATATTTTTGCTCGAATTCGGCGGAAAATGGGGCTGATCGACGTGCACAAGCAAGATCGATCCTCAAACCATTTCCCACTACCCACCACCCATTCTCCATTATCAATTGTCAATTATCAATTATCAATTATCAATTCCCCTCACCGTCGCTGCGCCCAAAATGCTGCATTCGGCCAGCGCTGCTCGGCCTGGTAAAAATGCCGCCAATGCAAGGCATAAGCCTCCCAAACCGCATCCATCGCCTGCTGATAACCTGCCAAGGCATCCCCATCACCCGCGCAATATCCGCCCAAAGCCGCCCCCGCCTTGAGGCCCGCATACATCGCCGTGTAAATCCCCTGCGATGAAAGCGGGTCAAATGCCATCGCCGCATCCCCTAAAGCCAGCCAGCCATCGCCATGGGAGGCTGCCAAGCGCCCGCTGCGCGCATCCGTCGCCTGCGGCGACCCCACAGGCACATAACAATATTGCGCAAGCCGATCCGCAACATGTTGCGTCTCCATCAGCAATTGCAGATAACCCATGCGGTCCTGCGCCTGCGTCGCCGCAGCCGTGCCCGCATCCGTGAAAAAAACCACAATGCGCTGCCCACTCGGCAGCCGCGCACTGTACCACCAGCCCTCGGCTACCGCCTCGATCAGGCTCAGCGCATCGGCATCACCCTCCATTTGCGGCGAAAAAAGCTGATAAAATCCCAATTGCGCATCCAAGTGCATCCGCTTCTGACCCAGCCGCCGCGCAATCGTATGTGGCCGACCCGTCGCATCGAGCAACCAGTTTGCCTGCACCTGCCAGCGCGTATTGCCTTGCTCCAAGTTCACCCGCCACTGCGCGCCGTCGCGCTCAAAGGCATGCATGCGCGTGCCCGTCATCACCTGCACGCCCGCCTGCTCGGCGAGCGCCCGCAAGTCGGCATCAAAAGCCGCACGGTCCAAATGCCAGCCATGCCCATCGACCGAGCGGATGAAATCGATCGTCGCCAGCTCGGCGCTGCCCCAGGCGGATGCATTGCCCATGCTCGGCAGGTGCTTCGCATCCAACCAATCGGGGGGCGCCCCCAGCTCGGTCAGGATCCTGCGTCCCGCAGGGATTAAGCCCTCGCCGACTTGAAATTCGCCGGGCTGTCGCTGGTCGACGAGTGTCACAGCCATGCCGTGCCGCTGCAAAATGATCGCGGCGGCGACCCCTGCAGGGCCGCCGCCGACGATCAAGGCATTCACAATGGAAGCCATTATTTTCGTTTCCTGAACTTGACCATGGGATTGGTCGTGAGTCCACGATCGCCAGGGACATTGGCGGCCTCGGCAGCGAGGCGTGAGCGCTCGGTGCTCTCAGGCGTCGGCGCAGACCTTTTGGCAGCGGTCGCCGGGGCACCGCCCGGTGCAAATGGCGGAGACTCCACATACAAGGTCGTGGGCACATCGGGCAGGTCGTTGGGGCCCGGCGCATAGCCGATCACGCCAAGGTCGCCATAGTGCTTGACCATGTTGTCGATCTGATCGAGGTAGTTGATGCCAAGTGTGCGGTACCAGACCACGCGCCGGTTATAGGCGCTGAGGCGGGTCTGTTCGTCTTGCGTGGTGTCCATCACCACATGGTAGTCGGCTTCTGAGAGCACGGTATTGGGCACACGGGCTGGCCAGAATGTCGGGAGATAGGGATCGAATTCAGGATCGTAGCCCGACCTGCAACTCGCGGTGTCGGTCTGCCAAGGCACGGCCATGTAGCGGGTGATGTCGCCCGGCGCATTCCAAAACTCTTGCAGCGGCGAATTGCTGCTGTTGCCGTTTTGGAAACCCTCAGGGAAGAGCATGGGCAGCTGCACAGGCTCGGGATTGTTGGCGCTGCGCCTGCGAATGCGGAATGGACCATTGTACATTCCGGTCATGCGCATGGGCCAAGTCATCTCGCAGCCTGGGTGAAATGGGCCGCCGAGGCAATACCAAAGCGCTGTCTTTGTCAGCGTGTCAGCCTGCAATTGGGCGTTGGCGATGTCTTCGATGCGCGTCGGCTCGGGTGCATCGGCCACCCAATCTTGCACAAAGTCGCCTGCTGCCCATTGCGACAAGTACTGGAAGAGCGTCGGCGTCACCGAGAGGAATGCATTCGCGGCTTGGGCGGGAATGCTCACATTGTCGCCATACATCCAAGGCCAAGCAATTTGGCTGATGTCCTTGTCGCTGGGATCGCGAAAGTAGTTGAAGATCTGGCGCCGATTTTCTTGGTAGGGATCGCCATTCTCAGGGATGAAGCTGAGCTTGTGGATGGTGTTGGGATTCTCAAAATCATAGGCCTGACCTTTGCCGTAGGATGCAAAGAAGCCCTTATTCACCCATTGCGCATCGACAAACTGGTGCAAAAGGGGGTAGATATCGTCTTTGAAGGAAGGCTTTTCCTTGGGGACGATGTACTGCGCATTGCCGACGCCATTGGCACTGCCGCTCAACGTGTCGTAGATGAGGTCATACATGGTCTGCACCGAGATCACGTCGGGGGCATAGTTGGGTGGAGCGGTCACGACCCAAGCGCCTGTGACGTCAAGCACTTTGCCGTTGTAGACGACATCAGCGTCGACGGGGCCGTCTGAGGTGTCGTCGTGCCAGCCTTCATTATTCGCAAAAGTCGTTGGCGGATTGTTGGGGTAAGCCGATTTGGAAATGCCGTATCCGCCGAGGAAGATCAAGCGGCCTTTTTCATCGGTTTGGAGCTCACCGAGATAGACCGGAGTTCCCATGAATTTGCCTTTGTCGAATGCATACTTGTTGCCACGCTCATTTGCGCCCTGGATTTTGACCTCGGGCGGGGTGATGCGCAAGCTCGCGCGATCGGTCACATTGGCATTTCGCAAGGGCGTTGGGACGGCCTGCGGCACGTCCATTGCCGTGATGAATTCATACCAGCCCGACTTTTTGTTGGCGACTTGCACGCGCCAGGTGATCTTGGCTTCGTCGGCCGTGAGCTCGCGCACGACACGGCCGGCCGCGTCCAAGCCATAGATCCTGAAGCGGGCAGCCTGCCGCTTAAGCGCGCCCGTCGAATCTTTGTAGAAGTTTGCAGGCTTGTTTTCCCGCTTCGGCACCTCTGGGCCGATGAAAAATTCTGTTTTGCTGTTGCCCACCCGCGCAATGCCGATTGCTGGATAGATGGCAGCCCGCACGATCTCCGTGCCAGGTGCATTTTGTCCCATAATTTTTAAGAATAGTTGGTAATCAAAGCCTCAGCCTCAAACAGCCTCAGCGAACAATAGCTGGTGAAAATACCGGCGCTGAAAAGCAACGACGGCAACTCCGACACAAGCTATGAAAATTCAAGGACTGCGACAAATCTGTCATAAATGAAATTTTCCCTGTGAATCGCTTCCTTCTTCCTATTTTTCCGATATGATGACAATGGAAGAATTGATGGCACAGTTTCCCCGCGCAGGTCGCGTGGAGTGGATCGGTTTACGGTCTGCGCGCGGTGAGGAATTGGAGTCGGTGGCCTCAGTAGATGCCATTGCTGGCAAAGGATTGCAGGGAGACCATTCTGCCAAGAAAAAGGAAACCAAGCGACAAGTGACCCTGATCATGGCCGAGCATCTCGCCACAGCAGCTTCGATTTTGGGACTGGAATCGGTAGATCCCGGCCTCACGCGCCGCAACATCGTCGTGCGCGGCATCAACCTGCAATCACTCAAGGGCAAGCGGTTCAAGGTGGGGGATGCAGAGTTGGAATTGGGAGCAGAGTGCCATCCCTGCTCACGCATGGAAACCAATCTCGGTGCAGGTGGCTACAATGCCATGCGCGGGCATGGTGGTTGGTGCGCGATCGTCGTCAATGCTGGTGAGATTCGCGTCGGCGACAGCGTCGTGGTGATCGGTGCGGCAGATTAACGTTCGGGCTGCGCTGTTTCCGAGATCTGTTTCAGTGATTGCTCACCTTTATCCGTTTCAAGTACCGTGTTGGGCAAGTTGATCGTAAAGGTCGTGCCCACGCCTTCCTCCGAGGCCATCTCGATGGTGCCGCCCATTTTGTTGACTGCATTGCGGGTGATGTAGAGACCGATACCGGACCCAAAACTCTGGTTGGTGGCTCTGAAAAACAATTCAAAAATCCGGTCTTGATGCTTTTGGGGAATGCCCAGGCCATTGTCGACGATGATGATGCTGCAGTGTGTTGCATCACAGGTCACGGTCACGGCGACCTGCGGTTGCGCCTTTTGCGGGTCATAATACTTGATCGCATTGGAGATGAGGTTGCCAAGCACGATCCCGAGGTGAAATGAATCTCCATAAAACGGCTGCGCCAGCTGCATCGAAAATTGCTGCTGGATGCGGTCGGCATTTTGCATGTAGTGCAATCCCTCCTTGACCTCAGCAAAGATTTCCTCAAAATTCACCATCCGCTTTTGCAATGCGAGGCGATTAATGCGGGTGAAATCGGTGAGGTTGCGCACAAATGTGTCGAGCTTCAAGACGCTTTTGTCCATGAGCTGCAGGTAGCGGTCCAAGTGGGCGTCATGCGATTCGTTTTGAATGATGTCGATGAGGCCCATGAGCGAATTGAGGGGCGCTTTGAGATCGTGGGATGCACGGTACACAAAGCTGTCGAGCTCGTGGTTGCGCTGCATGAGTTCTTTTTCGGTCTTTTTGCGCTCGGTGACATCACGCAACATGATGAGTACTTCATCGGTTCCGCTGGGAGCGATGCGCGTTTCGTAGTCGCGTGATGTTCCCATGAGTTCGAGGAGGCGCTCTTGCTCGACGAGTTTTTGGGCCGCAAGCACGTTTTCGACTTGTTCCAGGATCTCGACAGCGATTTCATCTGGAAACAAATCACGCAGGTGCACGGCTTTTGCATCGCGCACGATATGAGCGAGCTCCCAGCGATCGGGCATTTTGAGGTCGATGATGTCGCCACGCGACGAAATGCGCAGCATGAGGTCGGGAATGGCGTCGATGATGGCCTGATTGCGCATTTCTGAGTCGCGCAGGCGCTGCTGAGCCTTCACCGCAAACGTGACATCGCGGTAAAACCATACGCGGCCGATGATCTGCCCGTCTACGCGTAATACCTCTGTATAACGCTCGGCTATGCGTCCATCTTTGAAAAAGAAGGTATTGCTTTCGTTTTGATGGGGATGCTCGATGAGATATTGAATCGCAGTCTTGGCCTGTTCGGCATCCACCATCAGGCTGCGGCAATATTCCATCACGGTTTCTGGGGCGCTGCCCAAAAACTCGCGCGTCATCTCAAAAATCTCAAGGTAGGTGTTGTTGCAATCGATGACTGTACCGTCGGCACGGGTCACGAGGATGCCCACACCTGCCAACTCAAATACGGCTTTGAGTAATGCCGCTGAATTGGCGAGTTCCAGTTCTGCTTTACGCCGCTCGCCGACCTCCAAGGAGATCATGAGCAAATCGCCAATGGAAGCGAGAAATTGTTGGTCTTCCAACGCCCAGTTGGGCGTCTCATTTTCGCGGGCAGCAGACAGCACTCCAAACAACTTGCCACCCAAGCGCAAGGGTACTTGCATCATGTGATTGGGTTTGCGAGGCAGGGTGAGTCCTTCATAAAACCTTGCGGTCAAGGGATTGCGAACAGAGTCGTCGATCACGACCATCCGCTCAGTGGCGATCAGTTTGAAGTAGTCGGGGCCCACTGCTGCATGGATCGACGGCCTTGCGCCTAAAAGCCCGGTCTTGGAATCGTATTCATTTTCACAGTCGAGTCGCGTGCCATCTGCACTCAATCGCCACACAGAGACACGACTAGCCTCCAAAGCATTGGCTGCCTCGGTTGCGACGATGGGCGCAACCACGCTCAAATCTCCTGCCTGCAAAGCTGCATCGGTCGATAGCAGCATGAGCATTTCATTTTGTTTCTTGAGGCGCAGCTCGCGCTGCGCCGTTGCGGCTTTCAGTCGCTCCGATGCAGACACATCCTTGAAAAACCAAATGCGGCCATGCTTTTCAGCCGACTCCTGGTAGGGCTTGGAAAGCACACGCACGTAGGAGCCATTGATGAGCTCAAATTGCTCATTGAACACGGCAAGTTTGTCTTGGGTCACGGCCGTAGCCAAGCGTAAGGCAAATTCAGGTGCCACAAGCTGTTTTTGGATGGCTTGGATCCACGTTTCCATTGGCAAGACATCACTATCCTCCAAAACAATTCCAAACAAGGATCTGAAAACCCCATTGTGTCGTAGCAGCCGTCCATTGTGATCGGTCACGATGATGCCTTCATTCGATGCGGCAAGTGCAGCCTGATTGAGTAGTTGCAACCGAGTTTCTTGGCGTTGCGTTTGTTGCATATCCAGCATGCCAGCGAGCTGCCCCATGGAGCCAATCCCCATGATGGAAAAAACCATCGCCGTAAAAGTGATCGGCGAAAAATGTGGCTGTGAGATCGTGAAAACTGTGCAAGCGACAATAATCCCACTGTATCCAGCAAAAATAAACAACCACTTGAACTCGCGGAAAAGGATGATCGTGGCAAAGAGCATGATGAAATAGCTTGAAGCATACTCTTGGATCAGGTTGTTTTTCACAGCCAAGCCCAGCATCCACGTCGTGATCAAGAAACACAGCCCGTAGGTAAACAACTTGGAATAGCGCACGAACACAGGCCAAGCATAGCTGCACAAAACGATCGCCAGGGCAATGCCGCTCAAGGTCCAGCGCATCCACATGGGATCCCATGCGTCAGCAGGGAGGATAAGCCGGAATGGAGGTACGATGGCAGCTGTAAACAAGCCCAATAGCCGAATCACGCCAATCGAAGGGGCGTTGTTGGCTTGGTCATTGCCATTGAAATTCATAGCCATGCAATCCTGTAGCTGTCGTTTTTAAAGGCTAAGCAGTTTCTGGCTGCTTCAATTGGTTGGGTCCAGCGATAAATCTAATAAAATAGACTTGAATCGCACATTAATTTCGTCGTAATTCGGTTGTGCATGTGTAACCAATTGGTAGCTCGCGAATTTTAATACAAGTATTGGTTTGTTTTAAACGCGGATGATGAAAATTACATCAGTATTACTTGTGTTGCTGTTTCTCATGACCGCCGCCACGGGTGCGGCTCAAGGCATCCGTTTTGAGCAAGGCACATTTGAGGAGGCGCAGGCCAAAGCGAAGCAAGAGCACAAGATGCTCATGCTTGTGGTCTGCGCAGACTGGCTCGAGGTCTGCGAAATTATGCAAAACGACATTTTTCCCGAGGCAGAGATCGGTGATGCCTTCAACCCACATTTTGTTGCCTGGCGGCTAGACGCAAAGGAGATCGAGGGCAATCCTTTCTTTGGGGGTGTGCGCATCCTGAGTCTGCCTGAATTCATATTTTTTGATGCCAAGGGCGGTCCGCAGTACCGCGAGAAAAAATTCAAGGACCATGACGAGATGCTCGCCATGGCCAAGGCAGCACTGAATCCGCAGAATTACCTAGACCGCATGGTCGAGGAGTACAAGGCTGGCAAGCGTGAAGCCGCATTTGTGCAGCGCTATATCGTGGAGATGGATGCCGCAGGGCACGATATGCGTGAGCCAAGCAAAGCCTATCTGAGCAAGATCAGCCGCGAGGCCCTCTTGGAAACCCAAAATTGGATCATTGCAACGATCGGGGTGCAGCAGGTGACCGATGGCGAATTTCAGTATGTACTGGAGAAAAAGGCCGCCTTTGAAAAACAGTATGGGGAATCGGCAGTGAATGAGTTCATCGTCAGCATCTACCGCAATTCACTTGCCGAAGCTGTGGCTCAGCAAAATTTGAAACTCCTTGGCACTTGCCAAGCTGTGGTGCGCAAGGTGATGGGCACAGAGGAGGCAAAGCCGGTGATTTTGCAGGATGAACTCACCTACCACGCAGGCGGCAAAAATTGGGCGGCTTACACGCAATTGGCCACCGAGCTCTTTTCCAATTATCAATTGGAGGACGCAGGGCTGTACAACGATGTCGCTTGGAACCTGCATGAACATGTCACGCAGGCCGACGCGCTCACCAATGCCGAGGGTTGGGCCTTGCGGTCCACGCAGTTAGCGTCTGCTTATTGGAATTTGCATACGCTTGCGGCATTGCAGCTCAAAAATGGAAAGCCCAAGGAAGCTTTGGGAAATGCCCAAAAGGCCCTTGCCCTTACAAGCCCGGGCTCTGAGGAAGCCAAAAACGTTGAGGCCCTCATCGCAGCAATCCGGAAATAGTACATCTTTGCAACATGAAAATGCCTCTCTTGGCCATTTTGGCCCTCGTCTTTGTATTCATGCAGGCTTGCGACAAGCCCGCTGCAACAGCCACTGAACCGACGGTCGTAGCCGAGGTGCCGGCAGAAGCGGTCACCCCCTCTGCAGATGGCAAGGCGGTGCGGTCTGCTGTCGAGCAGCTGCTTGATGCTGCCAAAAACGGCGATTGCGCGGCAATGGCGCCCTTGCTGGCCCTTCGCGACACCGATACGCCAGAAGATTGGAAACGTGGCATGCGCTACGAAACCCCTGCCGAGAAGGTCGCCGTCGACAAACAATGCGCACAACTGCAGGTGATTGTGACGGGTTTGAAAACCTATGACTTCAAAGAATTTGCCCAGGAAAAAGAGTCCGAAGGCAATTGGAACATCTGGGTGCTCGACATGCAGTATGAGGATGGCACGCAAGAGAAGCGTTCGTTTGCATTTCTCGCGCAGGGCAATGGCTACATTTTGGGCGACATCGATTGAGGCTCCACCAATAAAAATTCTTCCCCAATCTAGTCTTGGCTGTGAATTGGCATTCTTTTTATACCTTCATTATCTGAATCTCGGCGATAGCTCTAAAATGATGAGAAAAGTGAAGTTTCTGCTACCAATTGTAATCTGTATGCTTCTGGGACAATCGATCATGGCGCAAGTCGTGGGAGTAGGTGCCAACGAGCAAGCCCAAACAAGCAAGGAAAAAGCCGAGGCAGCGACCAAAGTCGCCGTCGAAAAGGTGATCAAATATGGCCTAAACCGCAATTATGAGTCTTTGGGACGCATGACGGTCTATGCAGGTCGCGAACCCAACCGCGCCCTCAAAACCAAAATCAACTTGATGGACAGCTACGAGAAGCTGGAAAATGAAAATACCTGCAACCTCATTCACAAGGTGATGGAAAAAACCGTCATCTGGAATGCCGTCAATTTCAGGATGGTCAAGTCGCTCGAAGATAAATTTTACTACTGGGATGTCGAGTTCACGGATGAAAAAATGAAGACCAAGGTCTATTCCATCATGTTTGTGGAGCTCAACAAGGAAATGCTTTTTGCCCGCTTTGATAAGAAAGGCACTGTGAAGTAGGCTTAAACCTGTGGTTTTCCACAATTAATTTTTAACTTCGACCCAAAAGGAAATCAGATGCAAAAGTTTCTCACTTACGGCCTTGTTCTGCTCATGTCGGCTACGATGATGGTGATCAGCGGTTGCGGTCGTGGTTATATGCGCACAAGGACGCATAAGCCTGGCGACCGTAGCGTGACGATCGTGAAGCGGCCCAAGTACAAAGGAGTGAGTGGTCGTTCGCAGCCGGTGACCACGACCAAATACAATCACATCAAGAAGTAATTCTGGGTTTCAGGCCCATTTGATGGAGCAACCCACTGCCGCTGTCTGCTGCGGTTGGATTGCATTTCCCCCGATTAGCTGCGTGATGGCATTGGCTAGCAATGGCTGTTGAACGCCTTTCGCATCCTGCCAATTGTCGTCGATGGCACCTGTGTAGGCAAGGTGCCATACATCGCCACCTTCATTTCGCAAGAGAAATACCTCCGGCGTGCGCTGCGCCATGTATGCGCGTGCTACCGATTGGCTGGCATCAAACAAATATGGAAATGGAAATCCACGCTGCGACGCACGCACTTCCATGAGCGCAGGAGCATCTTGCGGATACTTTACAGGATCGTTTGCGCTGATGGCGGCTACCGGCACGCCCAAAGGTGCAAACCGATGGTGAAGCGCGATCAGCCGCAGCTCGTAGGCCACCGCGTAGGGGCAGTGATTACAAGTGAAAATCACGGCAACAGCCTTTTGATCGGCATAGTCAGCGAGCGAGACGAGCCGCCCATCGACGTTGGGCAAGGTAAATGCGTAGGACATGTTGAGAAAATTTTGCCTTGCAAGCTGACCGATCCGCGGCAGCTTGCAAGGCAACATGATTCAGGAAAATCGACTCAGTTTGCGGCAGTTGCCTTCCACTTGATGCCGCAACCTACGGCCTTCACGTGGCTAGGATCTGGGGCTTGGCCGGCGCCGAGTTTGGCGATGGCATCCTCCAAAAACTTGGTGGTCACGGCCTTCTCATCCTGTGGATTGTCATCGATTGCACCGACATAGCGCACGATGAACTTGCCATTGGAGTTTTCTAGCAGGTACACGTGGGGCGTGCGGGTAGCGCCATAGGCCTTGGCAATGGTTTGGGTTTCGTCCACGATGTAGGGGAATGTAAAGCCCTTTTTCTTGGCACGCTTTTTCATGTTTTCAAAGCTGTCTTCGGCATACGTCGCAGGATCGTTGGGGTTGATGGCCACCACAGGATAGCCCTGTCCTTTGAATTTGCCATCGAGGGCCACGATGCGGTCCTCATACATCTTGGAATAGGGGCAATGGTTGCAAGTAAAGATGACAATCGCGCCTTTGGAAGACTTGAAGTTGTCGAGCGACACCATTTTGCCGTCGATGTTCTTGAGCGAAAAAGCAGGCGCTTCTTTGCCGATCATGTCTGAATCGACGACCTGTGCTTGTGCGTAGTTGTACGCGAAAAAGAGGGCCAAAATGACCAAGGACAGAACTGAAGTAATTTTTTTCATCGCTTATTGATTTAGAAGAGACTCAATTTTGGTTTTCAACGTTTCGTAGGTGAATTCACCTTCATGAAAAGAGCGGATGGCCTTGGAGTGCTGCACGATCAGCGTTGCCGGGATGGCACCCGACCACTCGGTGCTCACCTTGTCGATCCAATCGTTGTATTTGGGCTCGTCGAGCAAGACGATCTTGGAATCGAAATTCTTGCGGTTCACAAAGGGCACCAATCGCTTGTCATATTCATTGCGAAAGTCCATACTGATGAAGATGACCTTGACCTTCTGATCTTTCATTTCCCGTTGTACCTGATCAAAAAAAGGCATCTCGGCCACGCATGGCTTACACCAAGTCGCCCAAAAATTGAGCACATACAAGGTGTCGTTGTCGGCGAGGTCCCAAGCAGCGACCTGCGACATTTTGATGATTTCAGGCTTTTGGGCATGCAAAAGGGGACAGCTACACAACAGCAGCATTCCCAAAAACATCCATTTAATTTGCCTTCCCAACATCTGCTTTACGCTTAGACCCAAAATCAATGAACTACAAATTTAGGAAATTGTTGGTCGATGGAGCAGTTTTTGCCGAATGTACAGCAAGCACCCCGTAGCGGATTTTGAGCCGACGATCCGTTTGAGGCAAGTGGATGCCGCATCCCACCAAGCAAGCTCCAAAGTAATTCTGCAACGGGCGATTGTCGTTCTTTATTGCGGATGGATTCCGATCTTTGCGCCCTGATGCACTTCGCCGACCTTCATCTCACCCATTTTCGCAACTATGCTGGCATGAGCGCCCGCTTCTCGTCGGGCATCAATGTGATCACCGGCAACAATGGCGAGGGCAAAACCAATATCCTGGAGGCGATCCATTACCTCTCGATGACCCGCGGCTGGCACTCCAAAACCGAGAAATATGCCCTCAAAGAAGCCGAGCAATATTTCATCATCGAGGGCATCTTGCAAGATGTGGACGGCATGCACAACATCCAATGCAACTACCTGCCGCCCAAAGGCAAGAAAATCATCGTCGACAAGCGGCCGCAACAAAAGATGAGCGACCACATCGGGCGCATCCCGAGTGTGGCGGTGCTGCCCAGCGACACTGAGCTCATTGACGGGAGTCCGTCGGTGCGCCGCAAGTTCATGGACAGCCTCATTTGTCAATATTCGCATGAATACCTGCAGCAACTCATCACCTACGAGCATGCGCTCATGCAACGCAACGCCCTGCTCGCGCTCATGGCCGAGCGCAAGCGCTGGGACCCTGAGCAACTGAGCCTCTGGAATCAGCAGCTGATTGCGCCTGGCATCTTCATTTTGGAGATGCGCAAGCGCTTCCTAGAGCGGTTTGCGCCGATGTTTCTCGAATATTTCCACCAGATCGTAAACGACCGCGAGGTCCCCACGATCACCTTGGAAACGCAGTAT
Organism: Bacteroidota bacterium; assembly: GCA_031424495.1. Classification (GTDB taxonomy): domain Bacteria; phylum Bacteroidota; class Bacteroidia; order J057; family JADKCL01; genus JADKCL01. The sequence goes on from JANPHP010000130.1 coordinate 12,788, forward strand.
GCGCGCAATGACGCCGACGAATGGAACCTGCGTTACCTTGCCGATCTGGAGCGCGACCGCTACGCGACCCGCACCGGCTCGGGCGTGCACAAAGACGACCTCGTGATGTCGATCGACGGGCAGCCGATCCGTAACTTTGGTTCGCAGGGACAGCAAAAGACCTTTGTGATCGCGCTCAAAATGGCGCAGTACCAGCTACTCGCTGCCGAGAAAGGCACAGCGCCACTTTTGCTGCTCGACGATATTTTTGATAAATTGGACATGCAGCGCCTGCAAGCCATTGCCCGCATGCTCGACACGGGTGTGGCTGGGCAAGTTTTTATCACCGACACCAGCTTGGAGCGCTGTGAAAAGGTTTTTTCCACGGTCAAAAACCGCGAATTGAAGTACTTTTGTGTGGAAGCGGCGACGCTGAAACCCTTGACCCCTTCGGCAGATGAAAAGAAATGACATGTCACTCGGCGAGGCCATCGAGGCCTACTTGCAGTCCAATGGACTCAAGGAAAAAGTGCAAATGGAGCAAGTCATCATGGATTGGCCGCGCATCATGGGCAAGGCAATCGCCGACAATACCGAGCAAATCTGGTTTCGCTCGGGTGTGTTTTATGTGCGCATGAACAACCCCGTCTGGAAAGCCGAGCTCGGCATGGCCAAAAGCAAAATCAAGGAAATGCTCAACAAGGCACTCGGACAACCACTGATCGACGAGGTCAAAATCGTCTGAGCAAGACATATTTACCCAAAAAAATCATGGAAGAAGAGGAATACACCAACCCGGCAGCGCGTAAACTCGCCTTGCAAAACCTCAAACGGCAGGTGATGCGCAAGGTAGATGCTGTGCAAGATGAGGTGCTCCTGCAATCCATCCTAGAGCTCATTGAGGACTCCGAAGGCGATCTCATGGAAGGCGAAAAAGACCCGGAACTGGTCGAGGAGGCGTCTGAGCATGACCGCATGCATCCCGACAACCGCAGAAAACCAGCTCCTATCAATCAACCGAACAAGAACAACGCCATGGACTGGCTCGATGGGCTTGGGCGGTGAACGACGGTGAAAAGCTGTATGGACCTTGCCGATTTTTATTGAACGATGGATCCGATTGTAGACATTGTGCTCTGGAGCACAGCCGCCCTTGCGGTCTTGCCGATGCTCCTGTTTTGGAAAAAATTTCACTATTGGCGGGCTCCCCAGGAAATTTTCTCTGATCATAAGAAGCTCACCATTTTCGAAGTGCAGACCCTGATTGCTGCCGTCCTCGGCATCTTCACTTTCATCTTGCTCAGAGAATACAGTGCTGCCTATGCGGCTTGGTTTGAGCGTGAAGGAGTGATTTTGGTGCCCACAATCGGCATCTGCGTGCCCATCTATTCCTTTCTCGTCGCCCAACTCATCGAACTCTACCTGTCGGCGACCGTGCCCGCCTACAAACAATGGCGACTCGACAGCACAAAACCACCCACTGCAGATCCTTTTTAGATGGTCTCCAATCGCAGGATCATCGGAAAGGTCACTTGCAGGGAATGCGGTGCTAGCATGCACTCAATCGGCGCATTCGGATAACCCGGCCTGAAATTCGCATAGCCCTGCGAATCGGTCGAAAAGCGGTCTTTCATTGCAATTTCCCGGCAAGCCTCAGCAATTCGATCTCGGCCGATTTGGCCTCAAATTGGAGATTTACGAGGCGATAGCCAGATTCCTCAAAGCTTTTTTGCGCTTGCTTGAGTTCCAAGATCGTGGCGAGCCGCAGCCTGTATTTTTGCACCATGAGGTCGAGTAACTGCTTTGAAAGCACGTTGTTGTCGACTTCGTAAGTCAAAAGTTGTAACGCATTGCTGTACCGTTCCCAAGCCTGGAAAAACGCCGTGGTTTGGGCATCCAACAGGTCTTCGCGTGCCAACTGTGCATTGCGGGTGGCAAGGGAAGCGACTTGCTCTTGCCGCTTGAGGCTACCACCGTTGTAGATCGGCACATTCAAGTTCAGGCCGGCATAGGGGCCGAGGTTGCGGCTCAGCAGGTTGAATCCGCCATTGCTCACGTTGTTGCTGAAGTTGTAGCCTGCGTTTGCACGCAGGGTCGGCATGCGCTGCGCGCTGATCTCTCGCTCTGTCAAGGCCTGCACCTGCACTTGCCGGTCGGCGGCAAGCACCTGCGGATTGTTGCTTAGGCTCCCCCAAAGGCTGCCGAAGGCCAAGCCTGAATCGACGACGATGCTGTCGGTGATAGCGATCGGTTGCCAAGAGTCTTCATTGATGAGGGCAAGCAATTCCGACTCAGCCAAAATGATCACGCTTTGTTGATTGCCGCGCTGCTGCCGCAGCGCGTTGAGGTCCAGACGCGCCTGAAACAAATCTGCATTGTTGGCGAGGCCTGCGAGCTGCCTTGCCTCTACGATTTCCAAGTTTTGCTGGGCGACAGCGAGCGATGATTCGATGGTGAGCAGGAAGCGCTGCTGCCGATACACCTCAAAATACTGGGTCATCACCCGCGCTACCACATCTTGGATCGTGGCGCTCAGGTATTGCTCACTCTGCTGAGCGAGCTGATCGAGGCGATCTTTTGTGGCCTGAATGCGCAGGCCGTTGTACAAAACCATGGTGCCATTCACGCTGGCGCTCAGGTTATTGCCGAGCGCGCCATTGCGTTCGATGACGGTGCCCGTCGAGAGTTTTTGGTAGATGTCGGTGACCTGCGCCTGATCATTGGCCGTCGCGCTTACAGTCGGCAAGCCGCCCGCGACGCCGACGGTGTTTTGCAATTGGCGGGCAGCGACGTTGTTGCGCTGGATCTCGATGGAGAAGTTTTTACGCAGAGCCGTTTGGATGGCTTCGTCCAAACTCAAGGTTGTCTGTGCATTTGCCATTTGCGACAAACTCAGCACCAACAGCAGCATGGAACACAAGCGCATTCCCCTGCCTTGCACTGCCTTCATGCCATCCCAAAGTCCATTCGCAGCCTTCATTCGTCCCCAGCCATCCCCTGAAAAATGCAGTTTCTTATTCATCGACCAGCCCTCCTTTTTTTCCATTTCGGCTCGAAACAAATGAGTAAACCGCTGGGATGACCAGCAAGGTGAGCAATAGGGAAAACAAAATGCCACCGACGATCACGATGCCGAGTGGCATGCGACTCGTAGAGGCAGCACCCAAGCTCAAAGCGATCGGCAAAGCGCCGAGGGCTGTGGCCAAACTCGTCATCAAAATGGGGCGCAAGCGCTGAGCTGCGGCTTCGACCACCGCTTCGTGTTTGTCCATGCCGCCTTTTCGCTTTTGATTGGCAAACTCCACGATCATGATACCATTTTTCGTGACAAGGCCGATGAGCATGATCATCCCGATTTGGGAGAAAATGTTCAATGTTTGATCAAACATCCACAAGCTGAGCAAAGCGCCCGACAAGGCCAAGGGCACGGTGATCATGATCGTGAGCGGATCCAAAAAGCTCTCAAACTGTGCCGCCAAGACCAAATAGATCAGCAGCAAGGCCAGGCCAAAGGCGAATGTCGTATTGGAGGAACTCTCGGCAAAGTCACGTGAAGGCCCGCTCAAGGCTGTCGAGAAACTCTCATCCAGCACCTTGTCAGCGATGGCCCGCATCGATTTGATGCCGTCTCCAATGGTTTTACCCTCCGCCAACGACGCCGAAATCGTCGCGCTCTTGAAGCGGTTGTAGTGAAACAATGTCGGCGGGCTGCTGCTCTCGTCGAGATGGGCGACGGTCGTGAGCGGAATGTTTACCCCCTGTGCATTGCGCACATAGAGCTTCTCGATGTCTGAAGGCTTGCTGCGGTCGGGGCGATCGACCTGTGCAATCACTTGGTACTGCCGTCCACTTATGATGTAGTAGGCGAGCCGCCGCCCGCTGAAGGCCGCTTGCACCGCAGCTGCCACATCGGTCGTAGACAAGCCGAGGTCACGAGCCCGCATGCGGTCGATCACCAGTTGCAGTTCGGGCTTGTTGAATTTCAGGTTGGCATCCACGAGCTGAAACGTGGAGTCTTTGCGGGCCAATTCCAAGAACTGAGGTAACACGGCCTCTAGCTTGGCGAAATCGAGATTTTGGAGAATGAATTGCACGGGCAGCGCTCCACGAGAGCCAATGCCGACAGCGATGGTCTGCTCTTGCACCGCAAAAATGCGGGCGTCGTTGAAGCGAGGCAGCTTTTTGTTGATCTCCATCGCAATCTGATTTTGGCTGCGTTGCCTATCCTCAGCCGGGGTGAGTCCCAAACGGCCAAAACCGCTGTTGAGGCCAGTGCCAGTGAAGCCGGGCGTCGCAGTGAAGACGAATGATTTCTCAGGAATCGAGTCGTAAAGGAAGTTGGCCACGTTGTCTGAGATCTGCTGCATCTCGTCGTAGCTCGTGCCCTCGGTGGCCGTCATCGCAAAGCGGATGCTGTTGCGATCTTCTGTGGGCGCCAATTCGCTGCCAATCGAGCCAAAAAGCGATAGCATTAAGCCCACGCATCCCGCGATGATGATCCACGCAACCCAGCGCACGCGCATGAAACCCCTGAGCAAGCGCGCATAACCACTTTCCATTCCCCTGAAAAATGGCTCTGTCTTGTCGTAAATGCGGCCATGGCCTGCTTTTTTGCGGTGCAAGACCACATTCAAAACTGGTGTGATCGTGAGCGAGACAAATGCAGAAATGAGCACCGCACAGGCTACTACGATTCCAAATTCGCGGAAAAGGCTTCCCACAAATCCTTGTAAGAAAATCACCGGCAAAAACACGACGGCCAGCGTAATCGAAGTCGAGATGACGACAAAGAAAATCTCGCGACTGCCCTCAAGCGCAGCCCTGCGAATCGCCATGCCTTGCTCCAATTTGCGGAAAATGTTTTCGGTTACGACGATGCCATCGTCGACCACCAAGCCGGTCGCCAGCACGATGCCGAGCATCGTGAGGATATTGATCGAGAACCCAGCAGCCCACATCACAAAAAATGTCGCCACCAGAGAAATCGGAATGTCGATGAGTGGCCTAATGGCGATGAGGCCGTTGCGGAAGAAGACCAAGATCACCAACACCACCAAGATGAAGGATATGATGAGCGTATCCTTGACTTCGTCGATCGACTTCTTTACGATGCGTGTGTTGTCGATCAATACATTGAGGGTGATATCTGTTTTGTTGGCTTCCTTGATCTGCTCTAGACGGCGGTAAAACTCGTCGGCGATGGCGACATAGTTTGCGCCGGGTTGTGGCACGACCGACAAGCCGACGGCGTTCACGCCATTCAGTTTCCAACCCTGCTCGAGTACTTCGGGGCCGATCTCGACTGTGGCGACATCTTTGAGCTGCACCAATCCAGCATCACTTTCCCTGATGATCAGTTCTTTGAAATCATCTTCTGTACTCAAGCGACCCATCGTGCGAATGCTGAGTTCGGTCTCGGTGCCATAGACCTTACCGGCTGGAATCTCGACGTTTTCTTTGGCGAGTGCGGTACTGATGTCGGTAAATGCGATGTTGCGCGCGCTCATCTGATCAGGTTTGAGCCAGATGCGCATTGCGTAGCGCTTTTGCCCAAATATGTTGATGGCGCTCACTTGGTCGATCGTCTGGAAACGTTGTTGCAAGACGTTTTCGGCATAGTCGCTGAGTTCCATCAGGTCTTTGCTGCGACTTTGCACGGCGAGAATGATGATGAAATCGTTGCTCGCCTCGCTCTTGCTCACCACGGGTGGCGCATCGATGTCTTGCGGCAAGTTGCGCTGAGCTTGGCTCACTTTATCGCGCACGTCGTTGGCTGCATCGTCGAGGTCCACGCCGAGATTGAACTCCACGGTAATATTGCTCACGCCGACCTGACTGCTGGAACTGATTGATCGAATGCCCGGAATACCATTGATGCCTTTTTCTAGCGGCTCGGTGATTTGGCTTTCGATGATGTCAGCATTTGCGCCGGTGTATTGGGTACGCACGCTGATGTTGGGCGGGTCGATGGCCGGGAAGTCGCGCACGGAGAGGAAATAGAATCCTACGAGTCCAAATAGGACGATCACGAGATTCATTACCACCGCAAGCACTGGCCTGCGCAGGGAAAGTTCCGAGATATTCATCGGCTTGCTGCCCTCCTTGTGCTTGCTGAACTCATCATTTGGCCTCCGTGGATTCCAGTTGCTTCACCTCTCGCACTTGTACAGGTGCATTGGGTCGCGTGAAAAGCACACCGTTGACGACTACGGTATCGCCTGCTGCGAGCCCGCTCTTGATGGCGATGAGCCGATCTTGGCGTTCGCCAGTCTCAACGACCACAAATACAGCCTTGCCGCCTTTGACGGTCACGACCTTTTTGCTCATCGCATCGGGAATGACGGCATTTGTAGGCACCATAATCGATTGCGAAGCGCCCGATTCTTTGACAAGTACCGTGGCAAATGCTCCTGCTTGGCTTTGATTCCCTACAACTGCTGCACGCACCTTGATGTTGCGGGTATCACGGTCCATTTGTGGCTCCACTGCCACCACGATAGCCTTTTGGCGTTCGCTGAGGCTGAAATTGGTGGTGAATTGCACCGTGTCGCCTTGGCGAAAAGCTTCGCCGTAGGCTTCGGGGACACTGAAATCGAGCTTGCAGTGGTCGACTTGTTGCAAACTCACGATCGCCGTAGCGGGGGTCACGTAGGCGCCGGGGCTCACGTTGCGCAAGCCCAGCCGTCCCGGAAAAGGTGCCTTGATCACAGTCTTGTCGATGAGCGCCTGGGTGTAGGATAGGTCGGCCTCGAGTGCCCGCAATTGACCAAGAGCGACGTCATAGTCGGCTTGGTTCAAGCCGTTGATGTCCAGCAGTTTTTTGAGCCGCCCTTCGGATTGACGTGCGAGTTCTAGTTGCACCTTGGTTTTATTGACCTGTGCCTGCAAGTCGGCGTCGTTGATGCGGGCGATCACTGTGCCTTGAGCGATGTTGGCGCCTTCGGGCACGTTCAGGTACACCAGTCGGCCGCTCACCTCGGGATGCAACTCAACAAATTCATCAGGAACGATTTCGCCATTGACCTCTAGCGAACCGTTTACGGACTGGGGAGCGGCGACGATAACGTCTACGATGGTCGGGGGCTGACCGCCAGCGCCTTTGGGTGGTGCTTGTTTACTGCTGCAGGCAGTGAGTAGCACAAATAGCCCAAGCGCGGCAACCATCGGCAGTTTTCCAAAGGTGATGATGGGCAGGAATCTCATATCGCGTCGATTTACCACAGGTTCAGATCTACTGCTAGCTGGAAAAAAAAGAAGACCAACAAGAAGCCGAAATGTTTTGCCTCGCAATACATTGTTTCCCTTTGAGAGGTGCATTGCAGTAAAATCACATTCACATGACAGCTATTGACAGGAGCGCAGGGCCTCTTATCATGCTGGGGGGATGCAAATAATCGGATGGAGGAGGGGTGATTTTGGAGGTTGGTTTTGCGGCGGGTAAGGCATTGCCCTAGAAAGAAGGCGTTGGATGTCGGATTCAGGCGATGGTGCTGAAAAAAGTTAAAAATCGATTTTAGGCGAATGTGCCAAAACAGCGTTTTTAGGCCCTTTTGCCAAAAGGGCGAAAAATTTTCTCACATTTTTTCAGATTTTTTTGGCTTGACTGTTTGCTCTAAAAAAGAAGATGAATATCTTTGTGGCCCGAAATAAAAACGGTCTTGGCCGATCGTCTAATGGTAGGACAGAAGTTTTTGGTACTTTTAGTCAGGGTTCGAATCCTTGTCGGCCAACAAATTTAGCTCATGGCCTCCGAAGTCAAAATATTTTCAGGTACTGCTACCACCTATTTGGCAGAGGAGATTGCAGGGCATCTCAAGTTGAAATTGGGTGCAATTACAGTTACTCGATTCCAAGACGGCGAGATGGAGCCGTCTTACAACGAATCGGTCAGGGGAGACGTCATCTTTTTGGTGCAGTCGACTTTTGGCCCTTCAGAGAACCTGATGGAACTCTTGTTGATGATCGATGCTGCAAGGCGTGCCTCTGCAAAGTCGATCATTGTGGTAATGCCCTATTATGGCTATGCGCGGCAAGATCGTAAAGATAAGCCGCGTGTTTCTATTGGGGCCAAGCTTGTCGCCAACCTGCTGACGACTGCTGGTGCAGACCGCATCGTGACGATGGATCTGCATGCTGGGCAAATCCAAGGATTTTTTGACATTCCCTTGGATCACTTGTACAGCGTCGGCGTGTTCTTTCCTTATTTGCAGCAACTCAATCTGGACAATGTCGCGATAGCGGCTCCTGATGCTGGCGGTGCAAAGCGTGCCCGCGAGTATGCAAGCTTTTTGAAATGCGACCTGATCTTGATCGACAAGTTTAGGGAGCGTGCCAATGAGGTTGCCTCGATGAAGGTGATAGGAGATGTGAAAGGCAAAAATGTCTTCATCATTGATGACTTGGTCGACACGGCAGGCACTTTGTGCAAGGCGGCCGACCACCTCATGATGGAAGGTGCAATGTCTGTGCGTGCAGTGGTGACCCACCCGATCTTGTCGGGGCCGGCCTACGAGCGCATCGAGTCTAGCAGCCTCACAGAACTCATCACAACCAATACGATTCCGCTCAAGCAGGAATCGTCCAAGATCAAAGTGCTGTCTGTAGGGCCCATGTTGGCCCGTGCTTTTGAAAAAATTACGAATTTCGAGTCGATTAGCTCACTCTATTATCAATGAAAAATACAGAATTGAAAGGCTCCACCAGGACTGAGACCGGTAAAGCCGCAATGAAAAAAATCCGTCGCGCAGGCATGATTCCTGCTGTGATTTATGGTCAGGGTGAGCCGACCCCCATCACTGTAGATTTTCAGAGCATGGAGAAAATCCTCCATTCGCCTGAAACTTTTGTGGTGAATCTTGATATCGATGGCAAGCAAACCGACGCCATCGTGCGTGAAGCTCAGTTTCATGCGGTTTATGACCGTGTGTTGCATGTCGACTTCTTGCGTGTGACTGCAGTCGAGCAAGTCGAGGTCGATCTGCCGATCAAGCTTGTCGGCACCTCTGTGGGTGTGCTCGGTGGCGGTCGCCTCGTGCCCATGCTGCGCAAAATGAAAGTCAAAGGTTTCGTCAAAGATCTTCCAGACTCCGTCCCAGTTGATATTTCAGCTTTGGAAATGGGCAAAACCATCCGTGTGGGTGAAGTGAACTTGCCTAACCTCAATATTACCTCCCCAGCATCTGCTGGCATTGCGATCATCGAGATCCCACGTGCCGTGAAGCAGGCTCAAGAGGAAGGCAAGAAGTAATTTCTGCCTACGATTGAAAACATCTGAAAGAGCTGACAGTGCAAACTGTCGGCTCTTTTGCTTGGAAATGGTTTTTTGCCGCCTCTGGCGGCATCCATCAAGCTGAAATCATGGGTATTTTTGATTTTTTGTTTCCCCAAAAGGCCACCGAATCCTCTGACGAAATGAAATTCCTCATCACGGGCTTGGGCAATCCCGGCTCAGAATACCGCTCCACCCGCCACAACATCGGCTTCATGGTGCTCGACCGATTGGCCGAAAAGCATGGCTTGAGCTTTGCGCCAGACCGCCTGGGCGATACTTGCACCTTGCGCTACAAAGGCAAGCAACTCACATTGCTCAAACCGAGCACCTACATGAACTTGAGTGGCAAGGCTGTGCGTTATCATTTGCAAAAACACAATATCGAGCAGTCGGCGCTGCTTGTCATCACAGATGACTTGGCATTGCCCTTTGGTAAGATCCGCATTCGGGCCAAAGGTTCGGGCGGCGGTCACAACGGCCTCGGCAATATCCAAGAGGTGCTGGGCAATGAAAACTATGCCCGCATGCGGTTTGGAGTCGGCAGTGAATTCAGCAAGGGTGCACAGGTGGACTATGTGCTCAGTGATTTTCAGCCGGAGGAAAAATCGGCATTGCCTGCGCTCATGGACAAAATGGGCGAGGCTGTGATCGGCTTTGCGACGATCGGCCTTGAGCGGGCGATGAATATATACAACGGATAGGCGTTCAAGCCGGCGCTAGGTTGTGGGCGATCAGTTTTCGCTCGGCATGTAGAGCGGGAATTCATCCTCCTCTTCCAATTCGTAGGGCACAAACACAAAGCCGCCTTGCTCAGGTAGCACGACAAAAATGCATGCCCGCTCTTCTGGGTCGCCAAAAGTCTCCAAAAAATCGTCGAGTTTGTCCTTGTCGACGACGCCGCGCTTGACAAACTCCTCGAGGATCGAGACGTTGTAGTGCCAATTGAGGTGGTCATTTTCCTTGCGCAAGAATGGCTTGCCGATGCTCACCATGTCTTGATAGGCGACATAGACTGGGTATTCTGATATTTCCTCTTCGATCACATGCATGGAAAAGGCGCGCATGGTCGGGCCGATGATGCGAATGTCGTTTCGGATGGCTTCCAAAGCCGGATTTTCGGAAAATTCTGATCTCATAGTATCCAAAAAATGATCTGGCGGAGTCTACAAAATATCGAGTGAGCCCAAGCCTTCGCGCACGATCTCGATGTCGTGGTCGCCGCGGCTACAGTCGAGGATGGTGCTTGTGGCATTGCCGCCCAAGCCACCGTCGACCACAAGGTCTACGCGCTTGCCAAATGTTTCAAAAATGTCTTCTGGGTCGGTCGGGTAGTCCTCGCCTGCTCCTAAGGGCAAGCTCGTCGTGAGTATGGGCCGCCCGAGCGCACGCACGAGGGCGAGGGTGATCTCATGGTCCACGATGCGCACGCCGACCGTCTTGCGACGAGACTGGAAATGCTTGGGGATGTTTTTGGACGCCTCCAAGATAAAGGTGTATGGTCCGGGGCAGGCCCGACGCATCATCTTGAAAACGCCGTCGCCGATATGGATCGCAAACTCGCTCACGGTCTTGAGGTCCGGGCAAATGCACGAAAACAAGGCCTTGTCGGGGTCGATACCTTTGATCTGACACACGCGCTCGAGTGCCTTTTTGTTTTGGATGTCGCAACCAAGCGCGTAGACCGTGTCGGTGGGGTAGATGATCACACCGCCCTGCTCCAAAACTTGGACGGCTTGCTGTATGAAACGCGGCTGCGGATTTTGAGGGTGAATTTCAAGACGGATTCCCATGGTGCAAATATCGCAAAAAAGCCGCAGCTTCCATCTTTTTCAAATAGGGGAGTAGGTACGATTACAGCGGACAAAGCTTCGGATTCAGGCTTCGATCCGTGCCAAAATGGCCTTAATGGAGGCGGATGAATAAAATCGAGGTTTGAAGGAATGGAAATAAGTCTTAGATTTGAAATATTAATGCAATACATGTTCCGAAAATGAAGGGAATTTCGCGCGCAGTTCTTGGTCTCTTGATTGTCATCACTGCTTCAGGTGCCGCTTTTGGTCAAAAAGGGCTTAAGTTGGGTGTCGTCGCCTTGCCACAGACCACTTGGATGCTCAACAAGGACGACATGGATGTCCCACAGGATCAATTCAAATACAAGACGACCTTTGGCATGACCGCTGGCCCTAGCGTGGGCTACAATTTTGGCGATGGTGTGGGTTTCAAGCTCAATTTTGTCTACTCGGCAGAAGGACAGAAATTCACGAACTTCAACAGTGAAGGCACATTGGTGAACCACACACGCCGCCTCAACTACATGAAAATTCCTTTGTTTTTCACGCTCAACAGCGGCACCGAGATCCACAAGGTGATTTTTGCATTGGACCTCGGCTTTCAAGTCAATTTCCTGATGCGCGCACGTTACTACAATGACGATCAGAGCTATACGCCAGACGACATTCTCTACAACCCCAATGTGCGCGACTACCCAACCTCCTACAAGCAGTATTCGCTGTTCAACTACGGCCCTGTCGCAGCCGCTGGCGTCGACATTAAACTCGCTTACAACATCATGGGCAATATTCGCTTGCGTGGCGACTACACCCTGGGTGACGTCGAAAACAAGAACTCAGCTTACAAGCTGTACACCAATGGTATTCCAGACGACGTGCGGGTTTGGAGCGAGACGCGTCCCATCACGAGCAACCTCACCGGCGGCCTCATGTTTGGCCTGACCTATACCTTCACGACCTACTGATCCTGTCTTTCTTGCTCTGTCTCGGCGATGCCCAAGCGTAAAAAGGTACTTATCATTTACACCGGGGGCACGATCGGGATGATCAAGCGCAAGCCTGAAGGTCCCTATATCCCGTTTGACTTCAAGCTCATCAAGTCTGAGTTTCCCGAGTTGGATCGGTTGGAATGCGATGTAGACGTCGTTTCCTACGATCCGCCACTCGACTCCTCCAACATTGGCCCGGTGGTCTGGGCCAAAATTGCACGCACAATTGGCGAAAATTACAAGCGCTTTGATGGCTTTGTGATTTTGCATGGCTCCGACACGATGGCCTATACCGGCTCAGCCCTGTCGTTTATGCTGGAAGGGCTCTCCAAGCCCGTGATTCTCACCGGGGCGCAACTGCCCATCAACGAGATCAGGACCGATGCCAAGGAAAACTTGGTGACAGCACTCCAAATCGCATCGCATCCCGACAGGCCCATCAAAGAGGTGGGCATTTATTTTGGCTCCAAGCTCTACCGTGCAAACCGCACCCAAAAGGCGCATGCCGATGTGTTTTCGGCCTTCAATTCCGTCAATTTTCCTGCGCTTGTCGAGGCAGGTGTACACCTTTATTTCAGGCACCCCACCCCAACCGATGCCTGGAAAGGCATCGAATTCAACGTGCAAGACAAGTTGGATACGCGTGTCGGGCATTTGCGCTTTTTCCCGGGCATCTCCGCAGAGACATTGGACAGCGTATTGCTCAGTCCCAATCTGAAAGGGATCATACTCCAAAGCTATGGTGCGGGCAATCTGCCCACTGACAAAGGCCTGATTCAGAGCCTGAAAGCAAGTATAGCCCAGGGGAAGGTGATCCTCAACATCACGCAATGCATGGGTGGTTCGGTGGAGATGGGTCGTTATGCCACGAGTGCCTTACTGCTCCAAGCAGGCGTCTTGCCTGGCGGCGACATGACCTTTGAGGCGGCACTCGCCAAAATGATGTACCTCTTGGGAAAATATACCGATATCGAGACCGTGAGGCAAATGCTTGTGCGCAACATCAGGGGCGAGATGCGCGCAGAGCGCGGCTATACGGAATAGGGTGCGTTGCTTTTTAGGGCGAGATTTGAAAGAACTACAATTAGCTTTCGCCCTTTCAGGGCTTGCTAATTCTGTGCGTATCGGAGCATAGGGCTTTGCCCTATGCTGGTGGCTTTTGCCCCTTCAGGGCTGTGGGAGTGCCCAAACAGCCCTGAATGTCAAAATCCATATCACACTTCTGCTAGTAGGCCCAATAGCCCCGAAAGACGCAAGCCCCTTCATCGCTGTGCCAATAGGCCCAACAGCCCTGAAAGGGCGCAAGCCACTAGCGATGGGCAAAGCCCATCGTCTACGGTATGCACACACCGCATCAGCCCTGAAGGGGCGCAAGCTATCACCGCATCTGAACGGACAAGCTCCTCGTGATCATTTTGCATCAGGTCGGGAGTTCCGATTTCGTCCCTATCACCAACTATCGATTTTGCCAGCACCTAAGGCCCGGGCTATCGCCTTACCGCATAAAATCGCCGCCGACGCCGCAGGAATACGGGGTCTGCTGCGCGCCGCAGGCGCTTGGGGATAATACAATTTGCAATGGGCGTCGTTGCGGCTAACTTTGCATCCTTTATTTGCAAAACAATTATGAAAAATCGCAAAGAGGATGCATTGGAGTACCACCGACGGGAGCCCAAAGGCAAAATAGAGGTCGTCTCGACCAAACCAGTCAGTACACAACGCGATCTTTCACTGGCCTACAGCCCTGGTGTGGCCTATCCCTGCCTTGAAATCGCCGCCGACAAGGAGAAAGTCTATGAATACACTGCCAAGGACAATCTCGTGGCGGTGCTCACCAATGGCACGGCGGTGCTCGGATTGGGAAACATCGGCCCTGAAGCCGCAAAGCCGGTCATGGAAGGCAAGGCCATGCTCTTCAAGAAATTTGCAGGCATCGATGTGTTTGATATTGAGATCAATGCCAATACGGTAGAGGAATTCATCGCCGTCGCCAAGGCCCTGGAGCCCACGTTTGGCGCAATCAATATGGAAGATGTCAAGGCGCCCGAGAGCTTTGAAATCGAGCAACGCCTTGTGGCTGAGATGAACATCCCCGTGATGCACGACGACCAACATGGTACCGCGATCATCACCTCGGCTGCCCTCATCAATGCACTTAAGGTCGTCGACAAACGTATCGAAGACGTCACTTTTGTCGTGATCGGCGCGGGCGCTGCTGCCTTGGCCTGCCTCAACCTCTATGAAGAGCTGGGTGCAAAGCCTGAAAGAATGCAGGTTTTTGACCGCGAAGGCCATATCTACAAGGATCGACAAGACATCAATCCATACCAACTGAAATATGCGCATTCCCCCCAAATGACCCTGCTCGATGCGTTTGAAGGGGCGGATGTGATGATTGGACTCGCCTCGGGCGGCGTCGTGTCGCAAGACATGGTGAAGCGCATGGCTGAGAATCCCATCGTTTTCGCACTTGCCAATCCTGATCCGGAGATCAATCCTGAGCAGGTACTAGAGGTGAGGCCCGATGCCGTGATGGCCACGGGCCGGAGCGACTACCCCAATCAGGTGAACAATGCCTTGGGCTTCCCCTACATCTTCAGGGGCGCGCTCGACGTGCGCGCCACCACGATCAACACGCGCATGAAGATTGCCTCGGCGATTGCCATCGCCGAGTTGGCACTGGAAACGGTGCCGGAATCTGTGAACGAAGCTTATGATGCCCGCAACTTCACATTTGGGCGCGAATACCTGATCCCCAAGCCGCTCGATCCCCGTCTCATCACCTCGGTCTCGATTGCCGTGGCACGCGCAGCGATGGAGAGCGGTGTGGCCCGTAAGCCGATTTTGGATTTTGACGCCTACAAAACCCAACTCGAGCAGCGCGTGGGCCGCGACGAGAGCCTCTCCAAAAGCATCATCGCCCGCGCCCAAAAGAATCCCAAGCGTGTGGTCTTTGCCGAGGCCGACACCTACAAAATCTTGAAAGCAGCCCAGATCCTGAAAGACGACGGCATTTGTGAACCGATCCTCTTGGGACATCGCAAGAAGATCGAAGCCATCATCACAGAGAACAATCTGGATCTGAGCGGCATCACGATCATCGATCCTTGGCAGGAAGAAACCAACCGCGACATGTTTGGCGAGCTCTTTTACCAGAAGCGCAAACGCAAGGGCATGACCCTGCACGACGCCATCAAGCTCATGCGCGAACGCAACTATTATGGAGCGATGATGGTCGAGACTGGGGCGGCGGATGCGATGGTCTCTGGCCTCACCAAAAATTATCCGACGAGTATCAAACCGGCATTGCAGGCGATCGGTCGGCGAGATGAGGGCGGCATTCTCGCGGGGATGCATATCGTGAAGACCAAGCGCGGGCCATTCTTCTTTGCCGATACCACGATCAATAAAAAGCCTACCGCGCAAGACTTGGTGGGAATCGCAAAACTGGTCGAGCGCGCTGTGCGCTTTTTCAACCACACGCCACGCATCGCCATGCTGAGCTACAGCAACTTTGGCAGCAATATCGACGAGGATACACAAGTGGTGATCGACGCCACAGCCATCTTGCGCAAGGAAAATCCGCACTGGATACTCGACGGTGACATTCAAGCGAATGTGGCGATGCGTCCCGATATCTTGGAAGACAACTACAGCTTCAGTGTGCTCGCCAAGACCGGCGGCGCCAACACGTTCATCTTCCCCAACCTCATGTCGGGCAATATCGCCTACAAACTCATGGCTGAGCTGGGCGAGTTTGAGCTGATCGGCCCGATCTTGCTGGGCATGCGCAAGTCGGTGCACATCTTGCAACTGGGCAGCTCGGTCACCGAAATCGTGAACATTGCGGCGATTGCCGTCGTGGACGCACAAAATCAGGAGGCCGTGCTATGATCGCATACTTGAATGGCAAACTGGCCCATAAAGACCCTGCATTTGTGATCATCGAGTGCCACGGCGTCGGTTATCAGGTGCGCATTTCCCTCAACACCTATTCTAAACTCGGTGATACAGAGGCTGTAAAGCTGTTTACCTACCACATGATCAAAGAGGATTCGCAAGACCTCTATGGTTTTTTGGAAATGGCTGAGAAGGCATTGTTCATGCAACTGATCGGCGTGCAAGGCGTCGGCGGCAACACTGCGATGACGATCTTGTCGAGCATCGAGCCCAAAGAGTTGTACCAAGTCATCGAGACGGAAAACCTCACGCGCCTCAAACAAGTGAAGGGCATCGGTGCCAAGACGGCATCACGCATCATCCTGGAACTCAAAGGCAAGCTCGTGCTCGATGGCAGCAGCACGCCATTGACGGCAGGCGGCAGGATGCGCGAAGAGGCCATCGCCGCGCTCGTGAGCCTGGGCTTGCCCAAGGCCGCGATGGAAACCCGCGTGGATGCCATCTTGAAGGCCGCTGGCCCCGACATCACGATCGAACGCGTGATCAAGGATGCATTGAAACAGCAGTAAGGATTCTTTCCGAATGTAGCTCCCTTAGGCGAATGACGGTGGAGGCATGCCCATCCATTGTAAATGCATACGCAGCATATTTCTCTAACCAAGCATCTGCTCGCAATGGTTATGCGATTACCCAAAGCTGCAAACCTTGAATTGTAGATTTGGGCTCGTTCGCCTATTTTTGTTCTACGTTCGTGTCAGGAGCGAATGTCATTGAATGAAATAACCATACGATAAGATGCCAATAACATTCATTTTTCCCATTTGGATTCATGGCTGGGTGATGGTCGCAGTGATCGCAATTGGATTGTGGTCGGTGATACGCCTCCGCAGTTGGTGGAAGATCGCCGGGTCATTTCATGATCTTTTTGGCGATCCCAATCGGTCGGAGGCCACACGGCGCATCGGGATTCCTGCCGCATTCATCCTGTTCATTTGCATTACCCTGCTCGTGATCCCCAGCCGCCCCAAGTCGATCTACGACAGCGACCTGCCGGTATTGACACATTTTTATGTGGCCAACTATTCAGACCAATCGGGCAAGATGTTCATCGGCGAGCAGGAGGAGTATTTTGATGCCCACGAGGCGCGGGCGGTCGAGGTGCATTGCGGGCCCACGAGCGACCATGTGCAGGCTTGGCTGGGAGGAGAATTGGTCATCGACACCAAAATCGCCCAAGGCTACTACATCGCCAATTTTAGCGATGACATCAACGTCATCGCCGAGGAGGTGATTTACGGCGGCTATTATGGACATGAGGAGCCAAATATGGAAATGCTATCCGGCCCAGGTGTGAAACAATTTACGACGCAAGAGCAATTCTTGACGATCTTAGGCTTCAAGGAGCAGCCGCCAGAAAAAATCGAGGTGTACGATATGGGCATGGGGCAAGTGGGGTCTGATCGACGATGGAGCATCAAGACCTATACCGATAGCGAATTGCTAGAGCGGGTCTTGGGTGGGAGCAGGGAATGAACGGGCAATGCTGGAGACAATTTTGCATTAAGCACCTGACCACGACATAAATTCAAAAGCCTGACCGACAGCAAAGCAATACAAGTCCTGATCGCGTGCAATGATCAAAGAGTACTCCCAAGCGCTCTATGGTTTTTGGAAATGGCGGCAAAGCATTGACAATGCAACTGATCGGTGTGCGGGGAGGTGGCGGCAAAGCGGCGATGCAGCAGCAAGCGGTTGCGAAAGCTGGGGCATCTGCTCCAGATCGTCTGGAAACTCTGAGTTTGGTCACTGCTTTACCGTGTCTATTCTGGCACAAAGCGTTGATGATGTGGTGAATGCATGCGTTTTGAGCCAAGATTCATTGACCCAGATATAGCGCTCGAAGGTGCTTTCATTGTGGAAGGCATCCATGGTGCGCTCGGCGCTGGTTGCGGGCACCCATCCGCCTTGCTGCCAAGTCCATGTTTCCACCAATTTGAGGTCTTGATACCCGTCGAAGTAGGCGAAGGTCTTGGTCTGCGGCGCCCAAGTCCCGTTTTGGCGCATGAGCAATGTGATCTCTGCTGGGAGCCCGGCTTCGTTGAGGATGACATGCTCAGCCTCGGCTGTCGCGTTGTAGAATATCGTATCCTGGTCGGCTGCTGGAAGCAAGATTTCCCAAGCGCCGAGGTTCCAATGTTTGGCCTCTGGCGCGATTTGTTTTTGCAAGGCCGTGGCGATGGTCTGAGCAGATGCAAGTTGGGTCAGAGGCGTCGCCAATAAACTGGTTATGAGTAGGATGATGTAGCGTTTCATAAATTGTTTTCTGTCTTTTAAAATGTTCGCTACAAATCTACTTTGGTCAAAAATCAAAAATTGGCAGATTGAACGAACGGGTCATTCTGGAGGACGAAGTGGCAGCGCGGATGAACGAACGGGCAAAATGGCGGATAAACGGGCAAGCGTTTTATGCTGGTTTGTGATTGAGCATGGAGAATTGAAAATGGCGTGGGATGCGTGAATTGTGCGCCTTTGTGATGATTTTGGAGATTTTAGCTTTCGTTTGGCTTGAGATTTAGCGTGCCATGCGCTGCACAGGACGAAATGGTCATTTTCAAGGACGAATGGGACGCGAATATCAGTTTGCGTACGAGTTTTGGGAACACCACATTTGCTGCGATCGGAGGTAGGTTGCGGGCGCTTTGCCGTTGGGCACGCATCAGTGGGTATGAATTTGGCCTTGGCAATTGGCCTTCGGGACGAGCTGGTCATTTGGGAGGACGAACGGGACGTTGAAAACGGTTCGGGTACGGGAGGACGGCGCGAGCAATAGGTGTTTGAGGATCGGTGGACGGGGCGGGAGTTTGTTATTGGTGTGCTTGGGGTAATTTTTTGGGACTCGATTTTGGGTTTGGGGACTTGTGGCCTCTGCGGTTTGAGAAGGGATTTGATGGATGGAAAATGGTGGATTGTCGGCTGGATGTACTCATGAATCTACTGCACCAATTTTTGCACTTTCCTCGTAGAATCTTTTTCCTATCTTTGTATCAAGGCTGCTCGGTAATCAGCCTCTTTGCCTTCAATTCACTCGATACGACTGGCCTGTTGCCTATGATTTAAAACTTTACTCGGTATTCGCATATTGGCTTATTCGGTTAATTGGCTTTACCATTAAAGTTGAGGTAGTATCGTGTCCAGACTCAAGTATATATTATTGTCTTTTGCGGGATTGGCTTTGCTCAGTTTTGGCTGGCAACCAAGTACCAAGGGGTCGATGCCTACGCATCGCATCGACTTCAATTGTCCTGAAGATTGGGTCAATGCGTTCATTTGGAAGACCTATCCCATTGATACCCCACCGCCAACGCCCAACCTCGGGCCCGGCGACCCCACCACGCGCCCCGGCACGGGACCGTTTTCCATGGGAAATCCATCTAACGTGGAAACCGTCTTCGAACTCGACGAGTCTGGTACTGGCTACTATGTTTATGAAAAGATTGGTGGCATCAATGTGCGCCCCCCATCCCACATCTCGATGCGCCAATACCTCGACTGGCGCAAAAACAACACGGTGCGCGATCACTGGCGCGAACGCAACTCTGGTGGCGGTGACTTCAATCCCAACAAACCCCTCGATTTCAAGATCGCAACCAATTCCGAAGCCCTCAAAGACATTTTTGGCGGTGGTAGCGTTGAAATCAGGCCCAATGGTACCGCACTGATCGACATCGGCGGCGAATTTAACCGCAGCCAAAATCCCTCGCTCCCGATCAGGCAGCAGCGCACGGGCAACCTGCGGTTTGACCAGCAGATCCAGCTCAATGTCGTGGGCAAAATCGGCGAAAAATTGCGTCTCAATGCCTCTTGGGATACCCAAGCGACATTTGACTTTGAAAACCAGCTCAAGCTGGAGTACACCGGCACCCCCAACGAGATTTTGCAAAAAATCGAGGCTGGAAACGTGAGCTTGCCGCTCAACGGTTCCCTCATCAGTGGTGGCCAAAACCTTTTTGGCATCAAGACCGCCTTCAAATTTGGGCCTTTGATGGTGACGACCATCGCCTCTCAGCAAAAGGGCAAGACCCAAGCAGTCACCGCCACCGGCGGCGCCCAAGTCACCGAATTCCGCAAAAAAGGTGACGAGTATGATTACAACCGCCACTTCTTCCTCGGGCACTACTTCCGCTCACGCTACGAATACGCACTCAAGGGGCGCCCCAACATCAACTCACCGATCACCATCACCCGCGTAGAGGTATGGATCACCAACAACAATAGTTCCTCCACGATCGACAACCGCAATGGTGTGGGTTTTGTGGACTTGGGTGAAACTGAAACGCCACCTGCAAGCACATTTCTCGACCAAAAAGGCGTGGTCTGGAACAATTTCCTCACCCAATACTCCAGCTACCCCGACAACAAAGCAAACAACCTCTATACCGTTTTGAGCGGCGACCCTCGGTATTCTGAAAAGTCGACCGTGGACACCGCGCTCGTCAACAATCCCAACCTCAACATGCGCAATGGCACCGACTTTCTCAAGGTCGAGAACATGCGCAAGTTGAACACCAACGAGTTTATCTTCCATCCGCAGCTCGGCTACGTCACGCTCAACTCTGCATTGCAGCAAAACCAAGTGCTCTTTGTAGCCTACGAATATCGTCTCGGCGACAAGGTGTTTCAGGTCGGTGACTTCACCCAAGATCCTGGCAAGCAAGCCAACAACCTGAACAGCAACGTGCTCTTCTTGAAAATGCTGAAGCCCGACAAGATACAGCCGCGCAGCAGCAACAAGCCCTTTCCGACCTGGGACCTGATGATGAAGAACATCTACAGCATCGGCGGCTACGGGCTCTCACGCGACAATTTCAGGCTGGAAGTGATCTACGACTCCCGTTCGCAAGCAGGCGACATCGGCTACCTGCCCACGGGCGCGGTCAAAAACCTGCCACTGATCCAAGTATTCGGCCTAGATACCCTGCAAAACAACAACCAAGCTGGTTCAGACAACTTTTTTGACTACATCGACCGCATCACGATCGTGCCCGACAAAGGCATGATCATCTTCCCGGTGCTGGAGCCCTTTGGGGATCACCTGCGCAAGAAGCTGAACAATGTGGCCGAAGACGTAGATAAATATGTGTTTGACACGCTCTATGCCGGCACGCCGCAAGACGCCATCAACTTTGCATCAGACCGCAATCGCTACTTCCTCAAGGGCAGCTACCAAGGTTCGAGCGGTGCTGAAATCTCCCTGAACTCGATCAACGTAGCACCCAACTCGGTCAAGGTCACAGCCAACGGCATCACGCTCGCCGAAGGCACAGACTACACCGTGGACTATACTGTCGGGAAGGTGACCATTTTGAACCAAGGCGTGCTCACCTCAGGGCAGGAACTCAAAGTGACCTTTGAGACCAACTCCCTCTTTGGCATCGATACCAAAACGATGGTAGGTTCCCGATTTGACTACACGATCAGCAAGGATTTCCAACTCGGGGCGACCGTGCTGCACATGAATGAGAAGCCGCTCACCAATAAGATTGTGATCGGTGACGAACCCACGGCAAACACGATTTGGGGACTCGATGGAATTTTCAGGCGAGACAGCAAGTTCATCACCCGACTCGTGGACAAGCTGCCCTTCTTGCAGACAAATGAGATCAGCTCCGTGCAAGCACAAGGCGAATTTGCACAATTGTTGCCGGGTCACCCACGCGCAATTGAGGTGAATGGAGAAAAGGGAATCGCCTACCTCGACGACTTTGAGAGCGCCAAGACGACCTTTGACCTGATGGGTTTCAGGGCCTGGTCGCAGGCTAGCTTCCCTGGGGACAATGGCAACAACGGCATGTACACGCCCTCTGGCGGATGGAACCCGTCGCTGAGCCCCGGTTTTTCGCGTGGTAAATTGGCTTGGTACTCGATCGACCCGAGCTTTTACTATGGCAGCACGGATGAGCAGTTTCCAGAAGCCGACTTGAGCGGTCATTACACCCGCCAAATCACCCCCAACGAGGTGTTTCCCAATCAGACGCGCATCACGGGCGACAACTTGCTCCGCACATTTGACTTGCATTTCCTCCCCAATCAGCGGGGTATGCACAACTATGAAGTCGATGCAAACCGCGTGAATCCCGACGGCACTTTCAAGCACCCGGAAGACATGTGGGCGGGCGTGCAGCGCCGCACGAGTGGCAACACCGACTTTGAAGCCGCCAACTTTGAGTTCATCGAGTTTTGGATGATGGACCCATTCATCGGTGCGTCCAATGAAACCAATAGCGGTCAGTTTTTCCTGAATCTCGGCGCTGTGAGCGAAGATGTGCTGCCCGATAACGTGCGCGAATTTGAAAATGGATTGCCCGGCGATCCTGCAAACACCAATACCGTGGGACGCAGCGAGTGGGCACGCTATCCGCTCACCACGCCGCCGACGACCTCATTCAGCAACGAGCCCGCTGAACGTCCCTACCAGGATGTCGGCATCGACGGTCTGCGTGATGAGGACGAGCGCCTATTTTTCAAAAAATATGTCGACACACTCACCAGCATCTATGGTGCCAATGCGCAGATTGTGACCAATGCTGTCAATGACCCGACCGGTGACAATTACCACTACTTCAGGGGCACCGACCTCGATGGCAAAGGCATCGTGGCGCGCTACCTCCCGATCAACGGTACGGAGGGTAACACGCCGATCAACTCCAACCAAAACGGCTACAGCACCCAAGGATCGCCCAATCCAGACACTGAGGACCTCAACGGCAATACCACCCTCAACACGAGCGAGCGCTATTGGGAGTACAAAATGAACTTCTCACGCGCAGACATGCAAGTGGGCAAAAACTACATCGTGGACGTGATCCCCGCAGAGGTGAGCTTGGTGAACAATCAGACTGAGACCATCAACTGGTACCAATTTAGGATACCACTCGTGTCGGGCAAGGCCATCGGTGAGATTCAAGATTTCAAAGCCATCGAGTTTATCAGGATGTATATGAAGGGCTGGAGCAGCGAGACGATTTTGCGCTTTGCCAAGTTCCAATTGGTGAGCACTACTTGGAGGACTTCACGCGACTACATGGGCGTGGAGACCGACACGATGATCGTCGATCCGCAGCCTGGTTCATTTTTCAACATTGGCACGCTGAACATCGAGGAAAATGCCAGCCGGCAGCCTTTCCCTTACGTCTTGCCTCCGGGCATCCGCCGTCAGCAGCAGGTGGCGAGCACGCAACCCGGCCTTTTGCAAAACGAGCAAGCATTGGTGCTCAAGACCTGCGGTCTGCAAGACGGCGATGGTCGTGGCGCCTTCAAGCTCGTGAACTACGACATGCGATCGTATAAAAAGCTGAAAATGTGGGTGCATGCCGAGAACATTCCGGGATCGGGCGACCAAGAGTTTCGAGATGGTGAATTGCGGGCCTTCATTCGCTTGGGGTCCGACATCAGCAACAACTACTACGAATACGAAATCCCGCTGAATTCCTCGGTAGAAGGCGCTCGAGATTCACTTTCAATCTGGGCGAATCAATTCAACGTGGAGCTGGCGCAGCTTGCCGTCGCCAAGGCTAGGCGAAACGACCTTGGCTTCCCGGTGATCAATCGATTTGAGTTTGATGTGCCGCCGGATGCTGAACATATCGGCCACCGCATCTATGTGGTCGGCACGCCCAAGACCTCAGACATCAAGGCCATGATGGTCGGTGTGCGCAATGAAAACGATGGGCAAGGTCCGATTTGTGCAGAGGTGTGGGTGAATGAGTTGCGCTTGGTCGATTTTGACGAGACCTCGGGCTGGGCAGCCAATGCCCGCGCCACGATCAAACTCGCCGACTTTGCCAACATCAGCCTGTCGGGCAGCATCAAGACGCCGGGCTTTGGTGCACTGGAGCAAAAGATCAACAACCGCAGCCGCGAAACCACCAAGAGTTTTGACGTTGCGGGCAACTTCAACATGGGCAAGTTTTTCCCAAAAAACTGGGGCATCCAACTGCCACTCTACCTGAGTTATGGCGAGCGCTTGGTCGATCCCAAGTTCAATCCATTGGAGTCGGATGTGCAAATGGTCAATTATTTGGGTGCATTTACCGAGCAGCGTGAGGCCGACTCCGTGCGTTCATCGTTGCAAGACCACCGCGTGAACCGTAGTATCTCGCTCAACAACATTCGCAAGGTGAGGATACAGACGCCAGGCTCGACCAAAAAGCCACCCAAAACGCATCCATGGGACATCGAGAACTTCACGATGAGTCTCTCTTACAACGAGACCTTTTCCAAGAACTACACGACGCTCTCGCGGGTCCAGAAAAATCACAAGGCTGCACTCGGCTACGCCTACAATTTCAACTCCAAGCCAATTGAACCTTTCAAGAAGGCAAAGCATCGCAATCCGATTACGATGTTCAACTTCAATCCGCTGCCCAAGACGATCGGCTTCAACCTTGCATTGGACCGACAATACGAAGAAAACCACATTCGACAGTCGACGGGCTTGGTGCCGATTGCACCGACCTTCATGAAGCGCTTCACGGTCGCTCGCACCTATACTTTGCGTTGGGACCTCACCAAAAGCATGAGCCTGAACTATTCCGCCACCAATGCTGGGCGGGTCGATGAGGCACTTGGCGCCACTACACCTGCCAACCGCAGGGACATCTATGGCCGCATCCTGAATTTTGGGGCCTTGCAAGACACTGCAGGCCTAGACTCCCTAGGGCGCGACAAATTTGTGAACTTTGGCCGCAACATGAACTTCAGTCAGCAAGTCGGTCTGAATTACATCGTGCCATTCGACAAGTTCAAGCCCACCAACTGGATCAATGCTACATTGAGCTACCAAGGCGGCTATACTTGGCTCACGGCGCCCGACAACAACTTGAGCCTGGGCAACCAGATCAACAACAACAACACGATCACCGCCAACACGCGTCTGAACCTAGAAAACCTCTATAATAAGGTCAATTTCTTGAAGAAATTGCTGGAGGAGCAAAAGGCTGGCCCAGGCGGCGGCAAACCCGGCGCCCCGCAGGCAGACGTGAAGCCCAAGCCTGCGCCCGTGCCCAAGCCGGGCGAGGAAAAAGCCGACTCCACCAAGGAGGACGACAGCTTTGTGTTCATCAAGATCATCGGCAAGCAGTTGCTCAAGACCCTCATGAGCATCCGCAACGTGGACATCAACTACAGCACCAATGCGGCGACATCGATCGCTGGCTGGATGCCGCAATCCGACAACTTTGGCAACGACTTCAAGTTTCAATACCGCACCCCCGACAATACCGAAACCGTCTCCAACAACAAGTTGGCGCCCGGACTGCCCTTTGTCGTCGGTTGGCAACCAGATGTCTGGCGTGCCTCGCAAGTCGGCGACGTCGCGATGCTCAATGAGTTTGCAGCCAATGGCTGGATCTCCAGCAACTCGACGCTCTCTACGCCATTCACCCAGACTTGGGGCCAAAACTTGACAGGTCGCACCTCGGTCACGCCTTTCAGGGACTTCAAGGTCGACCTCAACGTGACCAAAACCTCTGGCGTGAATTACTCAGAGCTGTTTCACTACGTGGACACGCTGGGGAGCCATGTCCACGACAACCGCTTGTTTACTGGGCAGTATTCGGTGTCCTACATCTTCATCGGGACAGCGTTTGAGAAGAATATCGACTTGAGCAAAACCTATCTGGAGTTGCAAAACGAGAGTCGTGGCATCATCTCTTCCCGCCTTGCGAGCGACAACCCGCAGTATGCATCCTTCCTGAACCGATCACAGGCCGGCGCCACACTGGTCGATGGCCAATACCTGCAGGGCTATTACAGAAACTCGCAAGAGGTTTTGATCCCGAGTTTCTTGGCGGCCTATGGCGCTGGTAAAGCCAAAAGCATCGGCCTTTCGGCCTTTCCTGCCATCCCGCTGCCCAACTGGAACGTGAACTACAATGGTTTGGGACGCATTCCATCCTTGAAAAAACACTTCACCTCGATCTCGATCAAGCACGCCTACCGCGGCACCTATACCATGGGCGGCTATACCAGCAACTCGCGGTTCACGGGCGACGACCTCTCGGGTTACAGTGACAACTATTTCGGCATCGGCGTGACGGCTGGCGGCGACTCGATTTACAATATCCAGAGCCAATACATCGTGCCGCAGGTATCGTTTACGGAGAGCTTTGCGCCGCTTGCAGGCATCAACCTGAACTTTAAAAATGGCCTCACGGCTGGATTGGACCTGAAAATGAACCGCAACGTGTCCCTGAGCTTGGGCAACCAACAACTCACGGAAACCCGCAGCAAAGACTTCAGCCTCTCGGTGAGCTATCGCAAAGACAAGCTTGAGAAGACGCTGGTGCTCTTTGGCCGCACGGTGAATTTGAAAAATGCGCTCAACTCACGCTTGGAAGTCTCCCTGCGCGACAGCAAGACCCGCAACCGTAAGCTCGATTTCGAAGGCAACAGTGACTTTACCGCAGGTAACTTCATGCTCATTGTGAAACCGAGCATCGACTACGTGGTCAATCAGAAGCTCAACGTGCGCTTCTACATCGAGCACACGCGCAACCGGCCGGCGATCTCCACCAGCTTCCCGAGTAGCTATACAGCGGTCGGCTTTCAGGTGAGATTCACGCTCTGATCAGAAAAGATCAGAATTCCCAGAATCTAGCATTGTGTTGAATTCTGTGTGGTTAGCGTGAGTCTGGGTACCTTGATGTTTTTGATCTCGTAGGCACGCGATGCATCGCGTGCCTACGAGATC
>JANPHP010000131.1:0-7625 GCA_031424495.1 Bacteroidota bacterium
CATAGCCGTTCGGTTAAGCATAATATTGTATGATTTTGAACGGTGTGATGTCGCCCTTCTTGGCCTCCTTTACGCACGCCTTGGTGAGCGAGAGCCATATTTCCGAGAGGAGCTCCTCCTTGCTCCGTTTGCCTTCCAGGAGCCATTCGTTGATCTTCCCGATGCGGCTTGCCACTTCCCGCATGCCCTTTATTTCGCTCAACTCGATTCCATTTGAGTTCCAGAACACGATCTTGGCCCTCCAGAATATCCTGAAGCACAGCAGCATCCTGATGAGCCCGCCGTACAGGAAGCATTGGAAGACCTCCGACCGCACGTTGCGGACCTGGTCCAACCCAAGCCCGGACTTCCATGTCTTGAACATGATCTCCACCTGCCAGCGCAAGCCATAGAGCTTCCTAAGGCTTTCGGAGGGCATCTGCTCGGCGGTGAGATTGGTGATGTAGGCGTTGACATCACAGAATTCCAGGCGCTCGGCCGACAGGTTCTTGGTCTTGTTATGCTTGTCGGTGAGCTTCTTCCTGCGGATCTCGTCCCCGATGGACCTGGGCAGCTTGGTCATCACGAGCCTGACCGGGACCTTCTTCCCCTTGAAGACCAGCAACGGGATGCTCACGGTCTGGCCGGGCTTGAGCATCCTCACGTAGCGGTCGAGCACCTTCATGGGGATGGGCCTCCCGTCGGGATGGTGGAGGATCGAGCCATACTTGTACCTGCAGATGAAATACGCATTTCCAGTGATGATGGCCTGGAAGTTGGCCCCGCTGAAGAAACCCAGGTCGAACATGTAAAGCGCACCTGCAACGATGTTCCGGAAGACATGGCCCAAATCGCTGCCGACCTTGTGGCAAAGCTCCACCTCGTGGACGGCTGCGCTGAGCAACCCGAAGGTGAACTGCAACTTGGCCCCCGCCGCCGAGGCCCCGCCTCCGCTTCCCTTGAAGTCGTCCTTGCACTTGGGATGGAGGGTGAGGGTCGTGCTGTCACCGATGATCAGGTCGGTGAAGTGCCCCACACCCGCAGCCACTGCTGTGGAATCCAGCTTGAGCACCTGCGCAAACGCCTCCCGCATGAAGGATACGGCACCCGGCCCGAACCGCTCCCAAAGGCTGCTTTCGGACATCCTGACCCCCAGACCAAGCAGTTCGGAGACCATTTGCCCAAGGGTCGGGTAGCTCTCCCGGAACGACGGGAAGGCGCACAGCCGCATGAATCCGACGGCCGTCAGGTTTCGGACACGCTCAATGAAACCGGTCTTGCGCGCCAACCACTCAAGCGACTCTGGGGCAAAAAATTGTACAAGCTCGTCGGATTTGGTAAATTTGGACACAAAGGATTCGGGAGTTCCCATAGGGATTACTGGTAATAAGCCCTTAAAATGGGAACTCCCAGCCTTTGAATAATCCCCATTTACAAGCCACTGTCCTCAAAATCAGCCGATAACACTATTTTATTGCGCTTAACCGAACGGCTATGCCCCGCAGGGCTTTTTGTGACGCTACCCACGACCAAGGCACCCTATCCGCTGACCAACATCAATCTTTGCCAGACCAAAAATTCCGTAAGCTGCATTGTTCAACTGCTTGCCATCCACTACCTTTGCACCTCCAAACGACTACGACGCTTGCATGCGAACGCAAACCCATTCAGGTTCATGTTTGCAAGATTTGCATCTTGGTCTCTTGGCGTCTAGCTCTATTTGGAGCGACATACTCAAAATATCCTCTTTTATCTTGAATAACACCATGAAAGTTTTCACAACAAGATTCGCGCTGCTGGCCTGCACCCTGCTGCTGAGCCTGAGCGCCTTTGCCCAACTCCCGAAAATTACCAAACCCAAGGTAACCATGCCATCCGTGAACTTGCCTTCGACAGGCGGTGGTTCGAACTCGGGCGGCTCGACACCCAGCGTTTTTGTCAAGGATCCCAGCGGATTGTTTACCAACGTCACCGACGACGCTAGCGCCCAATCCCACCGCAGGATTGCCGTGGAAAACCTTGAAAAAATGGATGGCTGGTTTAAAGCCGGCAAGGTCGACTATGACGACTTGAGCAAGCTGATGTTTGAAAACGAGCGTGAGCTTGGCTATGTCGTGAAACTCGAGCCCAAAGTGGACCGCAGCAAGTACGATGCCCGCTACCTGCCCCTGAAGGCCCGCGCCGAGAAGGAAGACGGCATCTACAAGCAAGCTGTGGAGCTGGAACGCATCTTGCAGGCAGAATTTAATGCCTCCGCCGATTTCGAGAAGCACCCCCCGATGACTTTTCGCACCGACAGCTATGGCGCTCATCAGCAATGCTATTGCCGCTACGACAAAGCCGACGTAAAGCCCTACGCCGACTTTGAGTCGACCAAAAAGCAATACCTGGACCTCACTGCACAGCTCACAGGCTATACCGATCAGGGCACCCAAAACCTGATTGCGAACATGGCAACCTGCTACAAAAACGGCAACAGTTATGCTGTTTGGGCATCCAAAGAAAATCTGAGCACCGCTGTTACAGCCTTCAGCACTGAAAACAAACCTGCCCGTCCTACCAAAGTGATTGATCGTTGCACAGAATACCTTGCCGCATTGGAGCGCATCGAAACAGACAACAGCTTCCCTTTTGACGCAGCCACCAAGACTGCGCTCGCCGAGGGAAAAGCTGCCTGCAACAAGACGAAGGCAGATGCAGAAACCTATATCAGCAGCGGTGAGTTCCAGAAATACAAGGACAAAGTGCGTGCTGAACAAGCGTCAAAAGAGTTCATGCCGACTGCAAAAGGCCACAATGCAACGCTCGAAGCTGGCGCTGCCACCTATATCAAAGGTACCGAGTATGCCGCCTACCTAGTGCGCATCGAGGAAAGCCCTGTCGTGAGCACCATGCGCACCGTCATGGAGACCGAGGACTACTACGTCCACAAAAACGACATCGGTATTCCAGAGTATCAGTACCATGAATTCACCGTGGCCTACAAAGCCAAAGATGGCCGCTGCTACAAAGCGACGGTCTATGCAACCTATACCTACAAAGGCGGCGGCACCTACGCTACCATTCCAAAATGGAGCGCCAACGAGCCGATCGAATTGTCTTGCGCCAACGTCGCGAAGTAATTCAAGACTTGAAACATAAAAAAGGCTCGCTGATGCATTTCAGCGAGCCTTTTTTCTTGTGCATCGCCACTTGCGTGTGCCGATCACTTTTCAGATATTGGCTACCAAAAAGCAATGCAACAAGAAATGATCTGGATCACCATCCAAGCAAGCGTACAAAGTTCGCCGGAAACTGTGTGGAAATGCTGGACCACGCCCGCCGACATCATGCAATGGAACAATGCCTCTGACGATTGGCACACGCCTAGCGCAAGCGTCGACTTGCGCGTCGGCGGCCAATTCACCAGCCGCATGGAGGCCCGCGACGGCAGCTTCGGTTTTGATTTCAGCGGGATTTATACAATTGTGGAGCCATTTGCCCACATCGAATATGTGCTGGAGGATGACCGCAAAGTGAGCATCACCTTCGTGCAAGACGGCGATCAGGTTACCGTCACCGAGGCTTTCCAAGCCGAGTCTGAAAACTCCGCCGAATTGCAAAAAGCAGGCTGGCAGGCGATCCTCGACAATTTCAAGCGCCACGTGGAGGCCCAATAACCGATCGCAAATGGACTCCGACATTGCTCAATGTTACCTTGTACATTCATGAAATCCAGCATGAGGTACCAACCATTGCTCAGCTTCCCCATCATCGGCATCTGCATGTTCGCGATGCTCACAGGCTGCAATCCATCCACCACCACCGCACCGACGAACACCGCAGACGACAGCGTGCACACGCAGGCAGGCGCAGACACGACGGCGCAGCGCGGCTCCACGCGAGAGACCCAAGGTTTTGAAGCGCAGTTTGTGATGTCCGACCTTTTCCTGAATGAAAACAGCGACGTCGTGAACACCATCGTGGACGAAAACTTTGCCCTCGCTGTGAAAAAATGCCAGCAATACCTCACGGATCCGAAAGGCAAACTCTCCGAGACGCAAAAGGCCAATCTCAGGTATATGCACATTTATGCATTCGCCGGCCTCGTGGCGGCGGGAAAAAAGTCCCATGAAGACATGTCATCGCTGCTCGTTGGCTACAGCGGGCAAGCTCTTGTGGTTCAGTTGCTCACGGTCACCGAAGGTGTGTCCATGCCCTTCAATCAGATTCGTGTGGAGCAGGAAAAAGCACATACCATTGAGGTCACCTGCGCCAACGATGCCGGCATCAATATTCATTGTTTCGCGCGCATTGCCATGAAAACCGATGTCGACCTGAAAAAGCGCGTGGGGCAACAAGGCTACCTCAGCGGAACGCTCAAGGAGTACAAAGTGAGCGATAAGGAGGTCGTGAGCTGGATCGCCGACCTGCAACTCCAAGACGGTTTCGTTCGGTTTTTGGAGGATGAGTTTGAAGTAGGCCATTGAGAGGCATATATATGCCTAAAGATTCGTGGGCAAAGTTTCAAGCATCACAAAAAATTCCTAAATTGCAGCACTTTGCTGGCCATCAGCGATCATTTGCAATTGAATCAAAACGTTAAACACAAATAATTATGCCACTGATTTGGAGAGGAATGGGGATTATCGTCCCGATTATTTTTTTGGTAACAGGCTTCCTTTACAGCTGGATTTCAGGGGATCCTGACAAGCGCCTCGGCAATCCAGACATGCTAGCCTGGACCTCGATGATCTCGGGGATCTTGCTCACGCTGATCGGGCTCGCCGCCCTCGGCATGTCATCTGAAGACGAGCAAGGCAATAAAAAACGCGCCAAACATGACTTTTTCTTCATTCCCATCGTCGCTTGGGGTGGGCTATTGATCGTGTGGTGCATCTACTTGTTTTTCTTTTCGGGCAAATCAAGCGCCGAGCCAAGCCCAACGGGCCTCGTGGACAAGCCTGCCGCTCCTGCAATCGAGGTGCCCCATACCCGCATGGTGAACTTCTACAATCCGACCAAGGACTCGCTCAAATACTTGGTGAATGACGAGACAGGCGGCGGCCTCATTGCCAGCGGCACTGTCGGCCCTAATTCCTTTGCAAGCGTAGAGATTGAAGAGGCCACCTACATGTTTATCGCCCGCAATATGCAAGACAAGTCCTCATTTTTCCTGCCAAGCGAGGAAGATGCCGAGGACGAATCCAAGTATAAACTCTATGAAGACGACAAGGGCAAGTTTTTCCAGCGCATTCTGAATCCTGCGACGCCAGAAAACGACGACTACGACGAGGCTTGGTTTGTACTCGATGGTAAAACCGAATTGCTGCTCGTCGATGTCAACTCTGCAGCCGACTCGACAGTAACCCGTGGCGACGTGCGCAAAACGAAATGGAGCGACAAGGTTGCGCACCAATACAAGGCCACCGACATCATCGAGCCGGTCTTTGGTACGCGTCCTAAGGATGGGGTGATTTCGGTGATTGCCCCTGGTAAGATGCTGCCCTTCCAAAAGGAAAAAGACGAGCAGGTCTACTTGCTAGTTCCCTACCACGGTGAAAAAGACAAAACCAAAGTGATCACAGCAGCCGTAGAGGCAGCCTGTTTTAAGTAGAAGTATTCAGATAATTGAACCGCAGAGTTCGCAGCGGGCGCAAAGAGCAACATAGACTCTGCGTCCTCCGCGAACTTTGCGGTTTTTAATTAGCCACCATTCACTTCCGCAAAGACAAAGCCCGACCAAACAAAAATACCGGTGGATGCTTCACCAAAATGCGTTTCTTCACAAACTGCATCTTGCCAAAATCATAACTCACGACCCGCGGCAGATTAAATAACCAAATATAAGGCAGCCGAATGAGCGGCACATCATAATAAAACCAAATCCCCAGCGCC
Source organism: Bacteroidota bacterium (assembly GCA_031424495.1). Lineage (GTDB taxonomy): Bacteria > Bacteroidota > Bacteroidia > J057 > JADKCL01 > JADKCL01. Next base: position 5,857 of record JANPHP010000131.1, read on the forward strand.
AGCGCAAATGGCCGCAAGGCCGTGAGGCCCAGGCGCGCGAGGACGCCCAAGCGCTTGCGCTCACGCCGCACCACCGAGGTACATTCGCTCAAATACTTGTCGCGAAAGTCCCGCGAACGCTGTCCCTCCCGCCGATACCGAAAGCCACCCAGCAAACTCTGCACCGTGTACAATTTCGCATGCCTGAAAAAGCGTGCCCAGAGCTCCATATCCCCCGCCAACTTCAGCTCCGTACTCATCGCAGCCCCCGCCTTTTCCCACAATTCCCGTCGCCAAAATGTGCTCTCTTGCTGCACAAACTGAAAGTCATAAGTGAGGTAACGCAGCCGCGACCACCTGCACCAAGGCAGCGTGATGCGCTGGATGATCAAGCCATCTGGGTGATATTCAGAGGCTAAACCTGTGAGCCACTGAATATCGGGAAAGCTCTGAAAGACCTCTGCAACCACGTGCAAGGCGCGTCGTTGCAGCATGTCGTCGCTGTTGAGCCAATACATGATCTCGCCCGTGGACCGCGCAAATCCCTTTTGCACAGCATCGTATTGCCCCTTGTCGGGCTCCGAGATTGAATAGTGGATGTGGGGCGCATATTTTGCAATCACATCCAAGCTGTCGTCGGTGCTGCCGCCGTCGATCACAATGAGCTCCAAGGCAGGATAATCTTGCTCCACCACCGAACGCAGGGCATCGTCCAAGTATTTCCCCAAGTTGAAATTGACGACGATGACTGATATTTTGGGCGGATTGTTCACCTATTTGCCCAATATTTTTTCCAATTCCTGCGAGACATATTGCGCCATCTTGCGGTGCCCGGCATTGTTGAAATGCGCATCGGGGCGAGGCTGGTAATCCTCGATCTTGAATTGATCATAATAACTCAAGTCTATGCCCTGAAACAGCGTCTCCTTTTCCTTGGCGGTGGGCGCGTGGATGTCGTTATGGGTGGGAATGATGAACAGCCTGAACGGAATATTGTGCGCGGCGCAGATCGCCTGCACCTTTTGCAGGTGCGGCATCGCATACGGCCCCTTGAGCATGACCTGATAGGCGGCGTCGATGCGGTTTTGGAGGGCTGGGGCATGATTTTCCTTCACCAAATGCATGCGCAACAGCCCGCGCCACACCAGTGTACCGATGCAGGTGCTGGCACAGAAGCGGTTGAGCAGATTGGTTGAGGGAATTGTGAAACGCTCGGTACAATAAGCATAAGTGGCCTCTGCATCACCGATATAACTACCGTCCAAAAAGGGATTCAGCCAGCCGACATTGGTGAGGTGATAGCGGTTTTGGAAGGGCTCCACATGCTGCGGCAGGTGCATCACGTCGTTTGCCATGTAGAAAAACAGGCAGACGACGTCGGGTTTCATCACCGGGATATAGACCTCGGCAATGCGTTCGTATTGGTCGGGGTCGGCGCCGGGAATGCCAAAATTCATCACTTGCCAATCGGGACGCCTGATCAGGTCGGCATAACTGCTGTCGATGGGCCTCGCCGTAGCTCCCCAAGTGAAGGAGTCGCCGATGAGCATCACCTTTTTGCGGCTGCTGTCTTGCGGCATGAATTCAGGCCCACGGAAGCCCATGCTGTTTACAAAATAGCCGGGGCCATGCACGTCGGGTTTGTTGGAGGCTTTGAAAATGCCGAGGCTGTCGGTGTAAAAATCATAGCGCACTTCCAGCTTGGCGCCACGCTCCAAGGGCTGAAAATCTGTCCAGCCCATCTCCAAATACCCAGGATGAAAACCAAAAGACCGCAGCGCGATCTCGGC
>JANPHP010000132.1:0-9083 GCA_031424495.1 Bacteroidota bacterium
AAACTCTCCGGCCAACGTTGGACCTTCGCTGGCTGGCAGGCGGTCGCAAACCTCAGGGCGCTAGAAAAAGGAAGCCAATGGCACAGGATGATCGCTTTTACACAAGATGAAATGGCCGCCTGACGAATTTGTCGTACACCCATCACGCCTCTGATCCCAAATGAGGAGAATTTCAATCCAAGAATCTTTCTCTTCATAGAAAATCGCAAACGTTTTCACTGCTCGCATCCTAATTTTGCCATAGGTAGTCGGCCTTCCGGCAAGTGGGTACAAGCCAATTTTGGCAGTCTCCTCATGAAATCTCTCCAATAGCCAGTCTGCATACCGAGATGACCCATTGCGCTTGATCCAATAGTTCAAAATTTCCAGCTGATTTTGCTGCGCGTTGAGCGACCAAACTACTGGTTTTTGAGCCATGATTTTGCTTGCTGATAAGCCTCATCATTCGTCAAAAACTCCCCTCTTTGAATCTGGGCTTGCGCTTGCACAATCGCAGAAATCTGGCTCTCGTTCAAAACATAAGGAGCATCGGAATCTTCAATATTGAGCATCATTTCGATTTCACGCAAGACATCTTCATCTTGCGTGGTCGAGATCCGTCGAATCAGCCGCTCTTGTAACTCAGTCATAAGGCATTCCTAACGATTTCTCAAGCCAGCATATTGCACCATCCTAGCTCAACAGTCGAATATACGGAAATTTCGGACAACAGGTGCTGGTCAATCGTGTTTCCCTGCAACCCGCTCCATCATCGCTGCATTGCGCACACCGAGAATAAAATAGGGCAAAGGCGAGTCACGCCGTTTCATCATGACCCAATAGGGCTGATCGAGGTAAAAATGCTTGGGTTTGGGCGGAAGTCCTTTGATCGCATCCTTTCCTCCCTTCACCTGCGTCATGGCGACAATCTTGACGCCCTCTTCATCCATATCGAAAATCACCGATTCATAAAACGAGACCAATCGATAAGCCTCAAAGCCTTTATTTTCAAAGAAATGCCCTGTCAATCCACCAAAAGATTGCTTGGTTTTCAGATGCAAGGTGGGAGCCATGAAGTCATCAAGCTCCCCTGGCTTGGTCGAGCGCCGCTTTTGATATTGCGCAAGCAAATCTAGGGTGGGCTCGGGTGTTTCCATCGGGTATCCCTTGCAGAGAATCAATTCATCGTGTTGGTCTTTCAGCTCGATTTTAATCATGAACTGATCGTCTGATTCGTAATGGATGATTCTAATTTTCTCGTCGAGGTGCATGGAGACGAACCCTTTTACCTCCTTGTCCATGAACTTCACAGGCTTGGGTGCAAACGGATTTAGATATTTGAGTGCTTTGTAGAGGCATGCAAATATTATAATTTCTTGAGGCTCCAATGCTTGATCGAGCTGAAAGTCGACTGACGGGAATCGGGCGGCCATCGCACGGTAAATTTCGCGCACGGTTGCTGGACCATAGCCCGCCTTGACATAATAACTTTCAGCATCGAGGTCGCGTTGCGAGAATGCACTTGCATTCAATCGATCTTGCATCGATTGCCCATCGGCGTCGAGGCCTCGCATCTGAGCATTGCCTTTTAAAATGCTGTCTTTGAGCGCATTCCAAGCAAGATTGGTGGCGGCTGCCCAGACATAATTGCCTTTAAAATCTTGGGGAATGCGCTGCTCGTAGTTGACGGTGTCTGCCAGATCACGAAGGGGCTTGGCGATCGGCTCAGGTTTTGCAACCATCTCCGGATTGATCGGCTTGCTCACCGGACTCGTGACAGCTGGGGGATTTTGCTTTTCACATGCAAGTAGGGTAATGAGCAGGATGAAAATGTAGGTGATGGATCGTTGTTGCATGTTCTAATTTAGGCGAAAGTCTTTGATTTCAACAAGCCCAGCACCAAAATCGCATCCAAAGCCTAGCATGCAAGGATCGTCGAATGTTACCCCAATTCATTACTTTTGAGGCATGAAGCTTCGTATGACATTCTTTTTCGTCGCGACCGCGACCCTGCTGGCCATAAGTGCCTGCAATGTGAATATCCAAGATGGCAGCGGCACTACGGGCCCTAACGCCGTGCCACTCGACAGCAATACCACGATCATCACGCATACCGAGGCGCATAGCGAATCTCACACAGGATTTGAGGTAAAAGGCGAGATCAAGTCGGAGAGCAATTCCACAGTCCACACGACAGTAAAGGCCGTAAGGACGCTTCAACTTGGGCAACAAGTAGATGTGTGGACAACAGAGATCTTTCCAGATTATAAAAAAGTGGAGATGGATCCGATGGATGCCTATCCCAAATACAAAACGGCCCAAGAGACCGTTTTCAGCCGCATCCGCATGATCAATCCGATCTCGAATGACTATGGAAAGGCCGTGTACCCACGCGTGTTGCTCAAAGCCTATCGTTTTGCTAGCCCCGTGGCACTCACACAAGAGGTCACGGCTTGGCTCAATACACTCGGCAGCGAAACCAAAGGCATCGAAATCGGGCAAAATGTGAAATCCGTGAAGTCACCTCCCCTGCTCTGCGCTATCATTGGCAATGATTTTCTGGTCGCACAAGGCGGCTGCGTCTATGAAGGGAAGGAATGGAGTGCCACCAAAAATTTATTTTTCCAAACGATGAGCACCCAAGACGCTACCTATACTTGGCAGATCAAATGCAATGGCGGCGAACTCGTCTACACAACGGGCGGCGACATTTAAGGCAACCTAGCTTTTCAAATCTTGGATGCGCTTGCGACCCGCTTGTTTTCCTTGGGTGCAGGCATGGCCTTGAGCTTGCCGACAATCTGATCTGCATAGACGCCGTAGGCGGGCTTGCATTCATCGCGAATCGGGTCGCCTGTAGGCATGTCTTCTTTCGTGGCGTCTGTATGTACGCCATTTTTGAGCATCTCGAAATGCAAGTGTGGGCCGGTGGCCAGGCCCGTGCTGCCCACATAGCCGATCGTCTGCCCCTGCGCGACACTCGTGCCTGCGCGGATGCCTGGTGCAAAGCCCGACATGTGTAAGTATTTCGTGGTGTACTTATCGTTGTGGCGAATCTCGACAAAGTTGCCCATGCCACGGTTGAACGTGGCTTGCACCACGACGCCACTGCCGATGGACCAGATGGGCGTACCCGTCTCGGCGGCATAGTCCGTGCCCAGGTGCGGCCTCCTGATCTTGAGGATGGGATGGAAACGCGCGTGGTTGAAATTGCTGCTGATGCGGCGAAACTGTAGTGGAGCCTTCAAAAACGCTTTGCGCAAGCTCATCGCATTTTCATCGAAGTAGTCTGCGGTCGAGTCTTGGCTGTACTTGACGGCATAAAAATCCTTGCCGGCATGATTGAACAATGCACCCCTGATTTCGCCGACGCCGATGCGCTGCCCTTCGACATACTGCTCATCAAAAATGACCTTGAAGTAATCGCCTTTTTGCAACCTGAAAAAGTCGACGCTCCAAGCGTAGACTTCAGACATGGCCACAGCCATTTGCGGATCTATGTCGTTGTCGGTAAGCGCATTCCACAAAGAAGAAGAGACAACTCCCGAGGCTTGTCGCTCGACAACATCGACATGCTTTTGGGCGGAGGTCACCTTGATGCTGTCACCGATCTCGTACACGACATAGTTGATCGGGTCTTGCTCATAGATGAAATATTTGACCGACTCCAGCGAGTCAGTCGTGCGCATGATGCAGTAGGACTTACCAGACTTGATCTTGGAGACGTCAAAAATGCCATGGCTCTTGGCGACCAGCTCATCTACCACTTGGTAAGGGATGCCGTTTGCGCCGAGGATCTTGCCGATGCTTTCATTGGGTTTTACGACTTCGGTGCATACATAGAGCTCGCCCAAGTCGATCCCATACTTGTGGATGGCCTCGGGTTCTTTGTCCCAAAAGATGCTTTTCTTGATGTCGTAAAGGCCTTGTTTCAGTTGCTCTGGAACAGGCTGACCCGAGGGCCAAAAAACGAGGGCCGCCACGACTATCGCGATCACGCCAGCACCGATGAAAGAGTATTTTTTCAAATCTTTAAGTCTTGTGGAAGGCTAGATTACAAATAAAAGGTGGGGCTGGCAAGGCATTTGGGGTGACCGTCTAGTCGTCACCCGCCCCCATTCGCCAGAAACGCAGGTTCGTGGATAACTTGTGGGTTGCTTTTAACATGAATTAACCGCGAAAGCTGAGTGTGGGCCTCCGGATTTCAAGGTTTGGGCGCTCCTCGCTTACGACTTTGAACAACTCGATGCTTGAATGCAAGTCCGAATTCAAAAAGTCACTCTTGCTTTTGAATATGGTGGCTCTTGTGTTCGTGATCGCTATGATTTTCAATCCGAGCTTGCCGAGCGGCTCACCGCCGCTTTCTCCAAAAACTAGAAGTCTTCTTAGTGGGTAGCTGGAATAGTGCTACAGATACAGAATCGCGGTACACGAAGGAACTCGCTAACCTCTTTCTGAGCGGCAGAAGAAAGCCCCAAAACCTCCCTTAAAATCGATCGGGAAACCAAACTTCAAAAAAGTTTTGAGGATTTGAAAAATTTACCGTCTTACAGACGGTGTCGGTAAAGGAGCCGCTTGGGCAGTGACGATGTCTTGACTTTTGCAATTTTTCAATTGTGGTTTGCGCTATCAAACCAAAAGGTGCTTGCCTAAAGCGCCTGAGCGGGGAGGATGATCGAGGGGGTGAGCATTCACCTGAAGTGATATGGACGGCGAGGTGGGCGACAGGCCCAAGGCCACGACTATGCAATTTTTCTAAACATGATGTATACCATGAATTTTGACTATTTATCTGAAACCATTTGGATTGCACACAATACGACTTGTGAGAATGCATTGAAGCAAATCAATCTGAATCTCACGATCCGCAATTGGCTCATTGGGCACTTCATCGTGGAGTTTGAGCTCAAGGGGGAGGATCGGGCTTCCTACGGGAAGAAGCTCTATGCCTCCCTTGCGAGAGACCTCTGCGCGAGGGGAATCAAGGGCTTATCGCTCACTATGCTGCACACCTGTAAGCAATTCTATTTGGGGTATCCAAAGATTTTTCAGTCAGTGACTGAAAAATTGCAAGTGCCTACAAACCAACATTTAAGAATTATTCAGTCAGTGACTGAACAATTTGAAACCGAGCAGTCAACGTCTATAAAAAAAGACAAAGAACCAGATGAAGAAAAAATCGAAGAATACAGCCTCAGTGCAAAGATTTTGGTATCGAGGCTCACCTTCACGCACTTTGTCGAGCTGCTGCGAGCCGATACACCATTGAAGCGTGCGTTTTATGAGATTCAGTCCATCAAGAACAACTGGTCTGTGCGAACGCTTTCTCGGGAAATCAACACTTTGTTATTTGAGCGGGTGGGGATGTCTAAAAACAAGGCTGCCGTGCTTGCAAAGGCGAGCGATGCAATGCCCTTGGAGCCACGAGACATCATAAAAAGTCCTTATGTCCTCGATTTCCTTGGTGGGCTCAAGGTTGAGGAGATGACAGAGGCCAAGCTGGAAAATGCAATCATCGCCCGAATGCGTGATTTTCTGGTGGAGCTCGGGAGGGGCTTTTGCTTTGAAGCACGGCAGAAGCGCATCATGATCGACAATGAGCACTTTGTGATCGATTTGGTGTTTTATCACCGCATTTTAAAGTGTCATGTGCTATTTGAACTGAAACTCAGGCAATTTTCCCATTTTGATGCGAGCCAAATGAACCTCTATCTCAACTACTTTCGGGAAAATGAAAAGACTGAGGGCGATAATCCACCGATCGGGATCATCCTGTGCAGCGACCAAAATGAAACGATGGTGCGGTACGCGACTGGAGGCATCAGCAATGACCTCTTTGTGAGCAAATACATGATCGAACTCCCCTCAGAAGATGAATTGAGGCATATCGTTTTGGAGGATCGGGTCGCCTTTGAGGCAGTGTTTAGCTAAAAATCCGATGCCCGAAGCTTGTGTCCGACCATCGAATGTCGATTTGATCACGAAGGCGATCGCATTGTTCATTTTAGAAAATGCAAATAAGCAATTCCGGTGGTGGAGCAAGTATCTCCTTGATGATGAAGCATGCAACGCCAAGAGATGAGAAAACCGAAGCCGAGCAATACCGCTCGGTTTCGCTGTTTTGGAGGGAAGGCAGAAGCGGTGGTACCCGCAAGTAGGAGAACGAGGATGGAGAGGCACTCGTTTTCAGGTTTAAAACTCGTCAAAAGTTGAAAGCGGGTGGGCTTGGTGCTGGGTCCAAAATGTCTACCATAAAATAGCAGATCAGGCCATAAACCGTGAAAACAAGCGCAAAAACCATCGCTGACCGCTGCTGTGCAGCGGTCACCCCCATCGCATTTTTGAATTGATGCAAATTGAGCACCGCTAGCGTGCTCACACACAAAATATTGACGGCCAGATTTGCGATCGAGAACAAATCGGGAGGAAAGCTGAATCCTAAAAGCGATTGTGCATTGGAAAGCAAATATGCAGGGGACCTCATCGTGTAGTAAACGAGGAAAAATGCCCGCGATCCTAACCAAAATATAACGGATCCGAACCCTAACACATATCCCGCCTTTTCTCTCCGCAGGAGCAACACGGCAGCCGCCAAGCAAAAAAACAGTTGCAACCAATAAGGGTGCAGGGGAAGCACGCGCTGCATCAAGATACTGCGCGCAGAATCGGTCGAATCAACGATTGAGGTGATATCCTTGTAGGTAAACCAAGACAAAATCGCAAAGATGATCAAGAGCAATATGGCGGGCTTGGTTCCAGCCTGCGTGTCAGTAGCTTGGCCTGCAACTTGAAATTTTTGGGTCGGGTCAGAATTGAGTGGTGTCGACATGATCAGGGTGTGTGTTTAGGAGCAATTTAGCAAAAATTCCTATTCAAAGGAGCCTTTTCAGACCATCTTTTCATCCAAAAGGTGCTATCTTCCCCCCGATTTCCTAGCATGAAGACTCCTCGCAATCGGAAAAAGGCCTTTAGGGTAGACTGTGTGAATTGTCATTGCACACAAGACTCCTTGCGTATTGCCTGCAATCAGTGCCATCGAGCGCTTTACAGCAATATGGAAGAGCAGGAGATGCAGCTCATCACCGAAAAAGTCGAAGCGATGGAAACAGCCTTGACACTGATCGAGGCCCCCGCCGCCGACAAAGCCACCCCCTATCAGCCGATCGACAACGCGTGGGATGCCTACAAGGCTCTCAAAGGATATACATTCTTGCCCGGGATGACTGCCTACCTCGATCGCGTATTGGAGGTGCTGCTCCCCATCAAGGTGCGCTTGATGGAGCGCACACTCAAGGCAAATTGGGCATTTTTGTTTGTATTGGCGGCATTTCCCATCATCACACTGCTCTTTAAATTGCATTGGTCGATCAGCATCTTGTTGCTGCTGCCCGCTGCCGTGTGGCTATTGGTCACGCTCAAAGCCGCCAAAGATCTGCAACGTACCCGTGACCGGATGACCCAAATCCAATCGACATGAGCTGGAACGCTTGGCGAGACAAGAAACCAGTTCATTTGGTCCTGATATTGCTGGTTTTTACCTGCACGGGGCTCACCGTTGCGCGGCTCGGCATCTGGATCGCAAGCGCATCAGGCATAGAGCGGTTTTCAATCGCCTATTGGCTCTTGTGGATCTTTGGTCTTCTGCCGATTTACAATGTGATCCTACTCATCTACGCATTCTGCTTTGGTAAATACCAATATTTCAGGGACAAGCAGCGCCGCACATGGCAGAAGCTTACTGGGTGGCTGCGCAAATAATACGATGCCGATACTTCATCAATCGATCACCGGAATTTTGCCGGTGAATGCTTCTTGCCCGATCGTCATTCGATAGAAATAGACCCCAACTTGCAGTGCTGCAAGATCGACTTCCAAGGAACCATTGTCGGCGCGCACACTGCGTTGCAGCTTGCCTGCGGCATCATAAATCTCCAATCGCACATCGCCAGAACCCGTTACGAGGAAATGGTAATCTCGACCGGAATGTGTGATCGACAGTTGCGCATGTGACGACAACTCGGCCACAGTCACTACTTGCGAGTAGTGAGAGGCACCGTTGTTATCGACCTGCGCGAGGCGATACCAAAGGCGCGCTTGCGGTGCACGCACATCGCGCCAATCATAACTATGCGCACTCGTGCTCGTGCCTGCAGCACCTCTGCGCCCAAGCGCCACAAACGGGCCCTCAGGATGCAATCCGCGCTCAATCTCAAAATAGCTGGAATTGGACTCCGTGCTCGTCTCCCAATTGAGGCGCACGTCGATGCCGTCGCGTGCCGCGGACAATGCCATTGCATACTCGACTGGCAAAACATTGGTGGGGGTACACTCGGTCCAGCTAGCGGTCGGCGAGCCGCCACCGTAGCCAAAATCGATGCCATCGCCGTTGCCGTTGCACAGCAAGTCGGAACAAGGTGTGTAGTTGTAGGTGAAATCGCAACCTGTACCACCACCTAGCCCAGAAAAGTCGGTATGAAAAAACCTTGGTGTCGTGCCAGGCCCCAAAGGCAAGCAGTCCACGCAGTTTTTCCAATTGCCACTCGCGAGGTCCCAATCTGGATCATTGCTAAAAATGACGTACACGGAACCCAAACTGCACCAAGCCGCAAAATTGTAGGTCGTGAGTGGCGTATAACTCATGACCAAAAAGTTGGTGTTGGGGGGAATTGGGGTTTCTGTGAGGGCATCGTGAAACAAGCTGCAACCCGCAAGTGCATTCAATGCAGCGATATAGGGCAGGTTGGAGGTGATGCTGTTGGTATAGCCAGTAGCCGGAGTTACGGTCGTGCCATAATTGATGGAGAATGCATTGGGATCCACGGGGATGGCATAGTCGCCTGAATTGAAAAACAGGATCTCATTGCGTCCCTCTTGCGCGCCGCATGCATCTACCAAGACAGCATCGAGATTGGGACATGTGGTGCAGGTCGGAGAGACATAGACAAAGACTGATGTATCTGACCGCACACCATCGGTGGCACGAAAAACATAGGTGCCTGCCGCGCTCAAGCTGAGCCCTGGAAATGTCGCACAGCCAAACAAGGCCGTCTGTGTCGTGACGCCACTGAGCACGCCAGGACCGGAAAGGAGGCTCAAAGTAATCG
>JANPHP010000133.1:0-8971 GCA_031424495.1 Bacteroidota bacterium
GAGTTATTTGGATAATCGCAAATCGCTATTTTCGAGTAGCCCAACACAAATCAGGCAGGATGTGGATAAAAAAATTGACGTTAGGCCGCCAATTCCCGCTATTATTCCTAAATTGGGACATAAATAAATGCGTTTCACTAGTTTTTGTTTTATCAATAGCCAAGTTTCTTTCTTTCTATTACGGGGAAAACTATGTCCAATACACAAGTTAACGCAGAAAAAACTACCCAAAAAGTAGGCGGGGACCTCTCCGCCGAAGCCAGGGATCCCAAGGTTCGCACAGCGGCAGCACCAAGATTCTCACTTGAGGCAGGCGCAGACACACGCGTCGCCCAGCGCCAATCAACTCCCGAGGAGGGAGTTTTGGACGGCATCAGCCAATATGATGAATTCATTAACGAGGCCAGTACAAAATTTGGCGTGCCGGTCACCCAAATCAAGGCTATCATGGCCGTGGAGTCGGGCGGCGTTGCCACTGCGACAAGCGGTGCCGCTTATGGCCTGATGCAGGTCACCCAAGACACATGGGGCGACACCCTTGACAACTATCCCGACTTGCGCCAATACTCATTTGCCAACTGGCGTGACCCACGTGGCAACATCATGGTCGGGACTGCAACCTTTGTCCTCAAGACCCGTCGCATCGGTGTGGGCCAAGACAATCCCAATTTTGCATCGCTTGCTGTCGCCTCCTACAATGCAGGCGAAGGAACGATCGGCCACGCAATTTCACTTGCACGCAGAGCCGGGCACCAAGATCCGACTGCAGTCTGCCTTCAACCCGAATTTTTGAAACCCGCCATCAGGTACACGGAAATCTATAGCTATTATTTGAGCAATGGTCAGGCGAGCACGATCGACGAAGCCGTGGATCTGAAGTACCTCGAGATCAGCCGCTATCCAGAAAAGGTGAGGACCTACCTCGAAGCCCAAAGCGGCCAAAGTTCAGCCCCAAGGGTGAACACCGCCGGGGACGGCAATACGGCAGCAATCTCACAAGGCACCGTGACCGGAAACGATGTGCGAGTGCGCCGAGGACCAGGCACCCAATTCAACGCTGAGGCCACAACCTTAAGCTCAGGGTCCAATGTGAGCGTGTACCAGGTGGAAGGAAGATGGTTGCGCATTGGACCTTCAAGATGGGTGCATGGAGACTACGTGCGTCAATCGGCAGTGACCACGCCCCGTACGCAGAATCCCAGCACCACTAGGCCTGAGGCCGAAGCAGCGCAAACTGGCATTTTGGGGCAAGCTGGAAATATGCTGTCCAATGCAGTCAACAGTGTAACGCAATCTGACCTCCTGAATCAAGCTGGCACCCTGATCAACAACATAGGCAATGCGGCAGGAAATGCACTGAACAGCGCTGCCAACACCGCAGGAAATATCGTCACCGGCATCGGCACCACGCTGAGCAATCTCAATCCTTTTAGCGGGCAACAGACCTCCCCAGCCGCTCCGGCTGCACGCACCGTCGCTCCTAGCAACGGGCGCAATGTCTCCATCACTGCCGCCGTGGGACGTGGCGCCCCCAATCAGCGCCAAGACGTGATCGCCATACAAGCAGCTTTGCTGCGTGTCGGCTTCCGAGTAGGCGTCGACGGCGCCTTTGGCAATGAGACAGCGACCGCAATTACTCGCTTTCAGACGAATGCCCTTGGCAGCTCTGATGGCCGCATCGATCCAGGAGGACGCACCCTTGCACGCCTGAACGCCACTGCCGACCGTGCGATGGCCAATCTAGCTGCAGCAGCGCCAATCTCAAACGGTTCCGTCGCAATCAACTTCGAAGCCAACGCCAACCAAGGTGCCGTTCTCGCCTATGCACGCGGTGTGATTTCGGACCTCGTCGCCGCTTCGGGCGGCAATAGTTGCACGATCACAAGCACGGCACGTACGCCTGCAGACCAAGCGCGCGCTATGTATCAAAACCTCTCTGTAGGCACGCGCATCGCTTATGCTGCTCCAGGCGCAGCTGTGACGGCAGTCTTTGATCGCTCCCATGCCGCAGGTCGCAACGCCGCCCAGATCCAGCAAGACATGGTTGACGAAATCATGCGTCAGGGTCCAGGCCGTGTTTCAAAGCACTGCGCCGATTTCAACACGCTTTGCGTGGTCGACATCTCCCCAGGCTCCATTCAAAACCAATCCCGCTTCATCGCAGCCGTCGATGCGGATTCGCGCGTGTCACGATTCCTGCACCCCGGCAACAGCGACGATCCAGCTTATCACATCGAGATTCCGATCAGGTAATCGATGATCTCTATCAGCATAGTGGGCACGCAGCGATCTTCGATTGTTGCGTGCCCGCTTTGTTTTGGGATTTCGCAGTCAGCATTCACAGCAGAATACACGGCGCAATCCTATGGTAATCTATTTAGAATGAACAAATTGGGAGATTCTTCTGGCTTTCAATTTTGCAACTCCTTTCCTACTGGCAGGCAACAAGTTCTGGTCGCGAAGGCATTCCCAAAAAAAAAATCGAAATCCCAAAATCCTATAATCCTGCTCCATTTTTCCATTAACTTTGCACCGCCTCAACGGCATTGGAGCTTTTAATCGAAAAACGATGGTGGAAGTACAAAATCTTCAGGCTACTGCTCAAATGGAGCAAAAAGTATTTGGCCCATTGGCTGATCTCGGCCACGAGCAAGTCCTCTTCTGTAGTGACAATGAGCTCGGACTCAAGGCGATCATAGGCATCCACAATACCTCGCTGGGTCCCGCACTCGGTGGCACGCGTATGTGGACTTATGCAAGCGATCTTGATGCCCTCAATGACGTGCTGCGTCTCTCACGCGGCATGAGCTACAAAGCTGCAATCTCGGGTCTCAACCTCGGCGGCGGCAAAGCGGTCATCATCGGCGACCCCCGCGGCAATCTCAAATCTGAAGCCTTCATGCGCCGGTTTGGGATGTTTGTCGAGAATCTGAACGGCAAATACATCACCGCAGAAGACGTGGGTACCAACACCCGCGACATGGAATACATCAAAATGAGCACCGACCACGTCACTGGCATTCCAGAGAGCATGGGCGGTAGCGGAGATCCTTCGCCTGTGACCGCCTATGGCACATATCTCGGCATGAAGGCCTCGATGAAAAAGCTCACGGGCAGCGACAGCCTCGCTGGCAAGCGCGTGGTCGTGCAAGGTACCGGCAACGTCGGCTACTACCTCTGCGAATTGCTCAAAAAAGATGGCGCTGTCATCTTTGGTTATGATATCTACGAAGACAAGCTCAAGGCTGTCGTCGACAAATTTGGCGTGCAGGCTATCGGTGCCGATGAGGTCTACTCTTTTGACGCCGACATCTTCTCCCCCAATGCATTGGGCGGCATTTTGAATGAGAATTCCATTCCACAGCTGCGTTGCAGCATCGTGGCTGGCGGTGCCAACAATCAGCTCAAGATCGAAGGTCAAGACGGCCAAGCACTCAAGGATCGCGGCATCCTTTGGGCACCTGACTTCTTGATCAACGCTGGCGGCTTGATCAACGTGTACACTGAACTCGAAGGCTATGACCGTCCACGTGCGATGGCCCGCGCCGAAGGCATCTATGACACCACGTTGAAATGCTATGCCTACGCCGAGGCGAATGATATCACGACTTCCAAGGCATCGATCGCGCTTGCAGAGCAACGCATCAACGCCATGGCACGCCTCAGCCACTTCATTTGATCTATAAAACAGTTCTTTCTATATTCGTTCATTGTAAAAGGCTCATCAGCGCATGATTTCAAGAAGGCAGATCAGGATTAAGGTAATGCAGGCCATCTACGCTTGGTATTGTACCAATGATGACCCAGCACACACCTTTGACATGAACTTGAAGGATTTCGCAGACGAGATCCGGGAATTTGAACGTCGAAAAGGCGATAAAGGCGACTCCAAGTTGTTGATGGAACTCTTCTATGATACCATCAAACACCACGATGATTACGACCAGCTCATCCAGAGCAAGGCCGAAAATTGGGAGTTGGAGCGCATCGCTCTGATCGATCGCATCTTGATGCAAATGGGAATCAGTGAAATGACCCTGTTTGAGGAAATCCCGATCAAAGTCACGATCAACGAATATCTGGAAATAGCGAAGAAATTTAGTACGCCCAAAAGCTCTAAATTCATCAACGGCATTTTGGATAGTCTCTATATTCAGTTCAAGCAAAAGGACCAGATCCAAAAATCAGGTCGCGGTTTGATCGAAGAGTCTATTCCAAAACGTCGTCCAGGCTTCAACAGCGGTCCCCCCAACCGTGGTTTCAATCAGGGACCACAGGGCGGTGGATACAATCAAGGGCCCCAAGGAGGTGGTTTCAACCGCCCACAACAAGGTCCACAAGATCGGCCTATGCCTGGCTATCAGGATCGTCCACAAACCGGTCCCAAAAACTTTGAGGACCGCAGAATCAGCGGAGGCGCCAAACCGATCGTTCCCCCGATCCCTAATGTCGGCGATGATCAAAGGCCACCGAGCGACGATCCAAACGCATTGGACGACAAGAAAAAACGTCCACGCATTCGCAAAAACGAGAACGACAACACTTGATTCCCACTGTATTATGAAAATTACTGCGACACTCATCGCAGGCGATGGCATCGGTCCAGAAATCACCGAGGCTGTCGTCAAGATATTTGAAGCCGCCAATGCCCCCATTGTATGGGAAGAGCACAATGCCGGCGAGTCAGTTTTGGCGAGTAAAGGGGCACTCATCCCCGACTCACTCCTCGACTCCATCAAAAAAAATAAGGTTGCGCTCAAAGGCCCTTGCTCGACGCCAGTCGGCAAAGGTTTCAAAAGCGTGAACGTAACCCTGCGCCAAAAGCTTGACCTCTACGCAAATGTGCGTCCAGGTATGAGCATTGAAGGCGTGAAAACACGTTTTGACAACGTGGATTTGGTTACGTTCAGGGAGAATACCGAAGGTCTCTATGCTGGCCTCGAAGTCTACGACGAGAACCTAGAAGTTGCCGATGCATTCAACCGCATCTCGCGCAAAGGTTCTGAGCGCCTCGTGCGCGCCGCATTTGAATATGCACGCAAGCATGGCCGCAAAAAGGTGACCTTGGTTCACAAAGCCAATATTTTGAAGCTCACTTCGGGCCTTTTCCTGAAAGTCGGGCAAGAGGTTGCAGCTGAATACCCAGAAATCTTGTGTGACGAGAAAATCGTCGACAACATGTGCATGCAACTGGTCAAAAACCCAGAGTGGTTTGATGTGATCGCCACCACCAACTTGTTTGGTGACATCCTCTCTGATCTTGTCGCAGGCCTTGTCGGCGGATTGGGCATCGTGCCCGGCGCCAATATCGGTAGCGAATATGCAGTATTTGAGGCCGTCCATGGCAGTGCACCAGACATCGCTGGCCAAAACAAAGCCAATCCTACGGCTTTGCTCCAATCTGGCATCATGCTTTTGCGCCACGTAGGTGAGTTTGAGGTTGCTGCACGCATCGAGAAGGCATTGTTTGCCACACTTGCCGATAAGCAATTGGTCACCGGCGATTTGGGAGGCCCCAATACCACCACGGGATTCACCGCAGAAATCATCAAAAGGCTCTGAATCAACTGGTTTGGAACGGGAAAGCACTCCGACAACTAAATATTTAGGTAAAGGATTTCTTTTTTGATCGACCTGTTGTAAATTTGCCTCGTTAATTTTGAATTGTTAACCTAATCCGATAGTAATTGTCATCATGAAAAAGTTTGCAATTGTAATGTTCAGTGCGTTCATGCTGGTCGGCATGATGTCCTGCGAAAAATCTGGCGCCGCTGCAGGTGCCGAAGGTGATACCACCAAAACAGCTGACGCTGGCGCAACACCTGCTGGCGATCCCAATGCAGTGACTGCCGAGCCCGTCTCCAACATGCCATTGAGCTCTGCTGAGTTCACGGAAGAGTCATTCAACTTTGGCGAAGTAGCCGAAGGCGACAAAGTCGTGCACACATTCAAGTTCAAGAATACTGGCAGCAATCCACTTCGCGTGAACAACGTGAAGCCTTCTTGCGGTTGCACTACTCCTGATTGGAGCAAAGAAGACATCGCTGCTGGCGCTGAAGGCTTTGTGACTGTCGAGTTTGACTCAAAAGGCAAGCGTGGCGTTCAAAAGAAGTCTGTCACTGTGACCTTTGAAAACACCGATCCTAAAAACAAGATCCTGAGCTTCAATTGCGAAGTCACCGGTGGCGAATGATCCTTTGAACTCAGATACTTAATCTAGAATCGATGTTATTATCTTTCTTTCTTCTGCAAACTGCACCGGCCGCCGGCGCTGCTGCCGCTGATGCTCCTGCATCCGGTCCAGGCTGGCAGATGTTCGCCATGATCGGCGTCATCATCGTGGTGTTCTATTTCTTCATGATCAGGCCACAGCAGAAAAAGCAGAAAGCCGAGCAAAAAATGCGTGAAAGCCTTACAAAAGGTGATCGCATTGTCACCATCGGTGGCATTCATGGCAAGATCGTCGCAGTCGACGAGGCCACAATCTTGATCGAAGTCGACAACGGCGTGAAACTCAAAATGGAGAAGAGCGCTGTGAAACCTTTGGTCGTAGATGCCGTCGACGACAAAGCCAAGAAGTGATACTGGGCAATTGCTCGTAAATCAGCCCTGTCGATAGGCAGTGCTCACTAAAAATGAAAAGAATCCAATGGGTGGCTGTAAGCGTTTGTTTCGTGCTTGCAGTCACCCTTTGGTTTTTGGTGACCCTCAACAAACAGTCCTATACCACCTCGTTTGACGTTCCCGTCAAACTCACCAACTTCCCCAACAATTACCAATTGCTCTCAGAGTTCCCGACTGAGATGCGCATTTTTGCCAGCGGACCGGGGATCAAATTGCTGTACCAAGATTTTGATCCCGTGAGCGACACGGTTCTCATCGATTTTGAAACCTTCAAAGATCAAGGCTTTTTTGCCGCCGAAGCCAATCTGCGCCTCATTGGCAAGTCGCTCAAACCCGGTTTGAGTGTCCTTTTGGCAGAGCCAGATACCATCCGGCTCAAATATGTACTCAAATCCAATAAGAAGGTGCCCGTCAAACTCGACATCGAATTTGACTTGCCGCCCTCCTACCGTGTACCGCCCGACGGGCTGGAATATACCGATAGCGTGCTCGTGGTCGGGCCCGAAGACTCACTTGCATTGGTATCGGAATGCAAGACGATTCACTACAAGTTGCCGCAAAGCGTCGATCCACAGGTGATCTTCATTCCGCTAGATTCCATTGGCACCTTACAGATGCTGCCCAATGCTGTGCGCATTCGCTTCACACCTAAACCCTACACTGAAAAGGAAATCCACTTGCCGGTTCGCGCCATCGGTGTGCCGGTCGGTGTCAAGGTCAACTTTGACCCAGACACCGTCATTCTCAAATTGTTGATGCCGCTGGATGATTTTGAGGCGGTGCAGTCGGGTACGATTTCACTGGAAGTGAACTATTCGGAAATCGACGCCCGCAGCCCATACGTCGTGCCGCACATCATGCACAAGCCCGCCGATGTGGAATTGGTCTCCTTTTTCCCGCAAAAGTTGCGCTACATGATCATTACCCAAGAATAATGCTCGAAATCGGACTCACAGGCGGCATTGGCAGCGGCAAAAGTACAGCTGCAAAGGCATTTGAGGCCGTAGGCTACCGCGTCTACTATGCCGACGACCGTGCCAAACAGCTATATGACGAGAATGCCACCTTGCGATTGGAAATGCAGCAGCTCTTGGGAAATGATATCTATGGCGCAGATGGCAAAATGCAGCGTCAAGTCCTCGCGTCGCGCATCTTTGCCGACAAGGCGCTGCTCGCCCAGGTAAATGCGCTTGTACATCCCGCAGTCCAAGCCGACTACGAGGATTGGTTACAAGCCTGTCCACCAAATTACAACAAAAAAGCAGTGCTCAAGGAGGCCGCAATTCTCTTTGAAGCCCGCACCAATACTGGCCTCGCTGGCGTGATCATGGTGTATGCGCCAAAGCAGACGCGCTTGGAGCGTGTACAAGCCCGTGACGCAGCGGCGCGTGCACAAGTGCTCGCCCGCATGGCAAACCAATGGTCTGATGCCGAAAAGATCGCCCGGGCCGACTTCATCATCTACAACGATGGGCAGCACCACTTGTTGCCTCAAATTCAAAAGGCTATGCAATGGATGGAGGCCCTATGACCGCGTCGACGAGGGTCGAATGGCTGACTTTACGTTCGGCTGGGCTCTATTGCATTCCAGGTGATTTTTATGTCGATCCGACGACAGCCGTGCCGCGGGCAGTTGTCTCGCATGCCCACGCAGATCACTATCCGCGCTATTGCCACGAAGTTCACGGCACGCCCGAAACATTGGCCATCGGCAAGGTGCGCTACCTTGCAAATGCTGCCAAGGAGCCACAGCCTCATGTTTGTGGCGAGCGCTTCATGATCGGGCCCGTAGCAGTCACCTTTCTGCATGCTGGCCATATCTTGGGTTCTGCTCAGGTGCTTATGGAGTATGCCGGGCAGGCCACTTTGTATTCTGGCGACATCGGATTCGACAACAATCCCACCTGCGCGCCCTTACAAATGCCAACGGTGCCCATCGACTTGCTGATATGCGAGAGTACTTTCGGGGAAAAGGAGCATCATCCGACACCCGAAGACGCGCTACGGGAAACGTTGGAGGCGGCTGGCAAACGCCATATCATCATCGGAACCTATATTTTGGGCAAGGCTCAGCGTATCAACCGCATCCTCACCGATCTCAATCCAAAGTTGCAGGTATTTGTCGATCGCAACATTTCCCCCATCCACAACGCCTACAGCAGCCTCGGTACCGACCCGGGTTTGCACAAGCTCTACCGCCGCGAGGATACGAAACGCACGCAAGGGCAATGGGTTTGGCTGTTGCCTCCTCAAAAAATGACGGGTTTTCACAAGGATCGCGAGTATTATAAGGTGTTTGCGAGCGGATGGAATAAGAGCGAAAAATCTGCTTGGCTCAATGGTCAAT
>JANPHP010000134.1:0-20701 GCA_031424495.1 Bacteroidota bacterium
GCAAATTGCTTTCATGCGATTGCCCTATGGTGGGCAGGGGGTCAGTTTTTGAACCCCTGCCCACGACGGTTTTTTGGGGGGGGATGGTGCATTGCGGGGGGACATATTTTGAACCCCTCACATGTCACACACCAAGAGGAATGGTCTGATTGCGATGTATGTGTGCACCGACGGTTGTGATGCGTTGTTCCGCATCGTGCATGGCCTACACGACACATGGGATGGGTGAATTATGGTTGTCGATCATTGTTGCAGGGTTCATTCTCTGGCTACGTGGTTGGAAGCTTGTTTTTTAATTGGCATTCTCTATCGCCAATAGACCCAGTGTTGATATTCTGTATCGTGATAATTTTGCCAATCTGTCGCCAAAAGACAATAATGTCAATAATTGATGCTACAATGCGCCCGAAGTGAAAATTGTAGGATATATTCGCAGATGATTGGTTGTGCGACGCAAATGCGTCAACAATGGATCGATTTTGTTCTGCTTAATTATTACGTAATCTAAAAAACAACTTTATGAAACAAGGACTTTTGAAGTTTCTCTTCTTTTTTTGTGCCATGCTTGGCTTGTTGGGCAGTTGCAGTAAGGAAATACAAACGGTAGCTGAGGAAAGTAGCATGATTCAAGACCTCGGCATCAGTGAATCTTCGCTGACCGATATGCCATCGGTGAAGGATAATGCGTTGGTTTTTGCGAATGAGGCCCAGCTACAGCAATACCTTTCCAAAACCTCGTCCATGACTACTGCTGAGCGTGTTCAACTCGAGCAGCGATTGGGATTCGAGTCATTGACAACGATTTTTGATCGGGTGAATGAAGCCGAGGTCAAGCACCAAGACGAGTTCTTTGCAGGATTGTCGCCCGATCTCAGCACCCAGGCTTATGAGGAAATGGGTTACAAATATGAGCGTAGCCCTCTGTTTAAGAGCTACCTCGCAAAAGGCGTATTGAAAGATATCGTCAATGCAGATGGCAGCCGGGCCTTTGATCTCACGATCCAAAGTCCTTACTACCTAAATGCCATTGGCGTGGGCAAGGTCATTCAAGTCGGTGAAGGCCTGCTCGGTTTTGAGGGCGAACAAGGCGAGGTGATGACGCTCTCCAATACTGCCGAAGGTGCTGCAGCGGGTGCATTCAAAATTACGCTCAACAATCAGTTTGACTTTGTAAAGCATGCCCGCCGTTCTGGCTATGAGTCGTGGAACGGAGCCCAGTATTGGATCGAGGATCCAGCAAAAGGCAGCAATTATCGGTATTATGCTTATGCAAAATTCGTGTCTACCTATACGATTACTTCGCTGAGCCAAACTTATTTTTGGGCAGCTCGTGCAGAGCAGAAAAAATTTGGCAATTGGGCGACGCGTAACGACTACAACCCAATCTGGGGCATTTCTGCAAATTGGTCATACGATTATTGGATCATCTTTACGGGTGCTGGTTTTGGCGTTGTGCGGGATGGGGCGACATACCCACTCCCAAATACGAGTGGCAATCCGACCTCACCTTACAGCCTCTCTGGTCTCAACACCAATTATACGGTCCGTAATATGTATCCAAACGGTTTGTTCACAATCACTGGTTCGGCAGGCTACCAGTTCTTTGAGAACGTCCGTTTGTACAACAATTCCTACACCTTTAGGTTCAGTGGTGGTTGCTGTGGCTACGACTATGTTGGCCAATAAGCAGGTACATCAACATCTTTAATACAATCGGCCACCTAGATTTAGGTGGCCGATTGTGTTTGGCGCGGCAATTAATCGGTGTTTGCACCCCTGCAAAATCTACGGAGAGAGTAGCCTCTGAAGTAGTGCGATGGGGATTTTATTTGGCAACGGTGCTGTGTTGCATGGAAGGGGTTCAAGGTATTGAACCCCTCCAACATTCCACGCAACCGATGGTGTTGGCTGGTTGCGATTGTGCATGATTTGATAAACGCCCAAATTAAAGATACGAGGCGGAGTGGGCGAGGAAAGTAATGATCGTACCCATTCTTCGCACTAGTGCGTCACAAATGTATTCCAATAGGCCTCAAGATGATTGACGCAGTAGACTTCTGCGAAATGCATCAGCATATGGTCGTCCTTGATGGGTACAAATGTAAAGTAGCAGTTATCCTTGATAATGTTTTGCATTAGACCGATCTTGTTGACTACCTCTGTTCCATACGTTTCTAGACGCTTTTTAGGTAGCATTACTTGTTCCCAAAAGGAATTGTCCTTCTCCTTGGCATCTTCCTTTGCCATCAGCCATGCCCAAGTCGCTTGATTGGTCAATTTGCCCTTATGATGTTGGCTGAATCTTTGAATGATGGTTCGAGAGATCCCAATGTACAAAAAATTTACCTTGCCATCTTTCTTTTCTGCAAATGCATAGATCCCGCAAAATTCATCCTTCTTTTTGCTCTCCTGCCTGTTCTTCCAGGTGTATGTTTCTAGAAAATGCCATTTTGCAATAAAAGCCCTTCTACCAAGAGTGGCCAACTCAGAAACATGAAAATGTTTCTTCTCATCCAGCATTTGATCCCTCAACTGATCAGCGATTGCTGCAAGGTTCTTCCAAAGACGGTCATCCGTTGGAATAAATAGTTCTTCCTTAAAGTTTTTCATATTCGATTCTATAACGATTTATGATTTTATTCACCTCCCCCCAACGCCTCCCGCAAAACCTCCTGCAACAAAGCCCCATTCAACGCTAGGCTCTCCTGAATCTGCGCCTCCAACGATGCACAGAGTGCCTGAAGTTGCCCCAACTGCACCAAGATGCGGTGTTGGGATATGAGTGGGGGCAAAGGGATCAAAAATTCCTTGATCTTTTGCATGCCCAAATCAGGGATACTGTGATCGGTCGTATTAAGCATAGCCTGTTGAAGAACAAAGCCACTGTCCAAAACCCTCTGTATATAGTAGATGTCAGGGTTAATGGTTCTAATTGTACAACAGGAATAAGATACAATGAATGTTTCGTCCGTTTCAACAACACGCGCCTTTCCTAGTCTGGCACCAATTCTCGAGTAGATAATGTCATTTCGCTGAGGGATTATCTTTCTCCCTAAATGGGCAAAATCTTCGATGGAAATTAATTTTATATCTCGAGTGAAGTTAATCGTGCCGTCATCTAACAAGTCTTTTGCGGACAAAAATTTGATTCCCTTATCAACAGCTCGGGGCATGTTATGATCAATATCGGAAATGTGGCTGCACACCTCCCCCAACCTACACCAAACCCACCCCTCCGGCAGCTCAAACGGCATCTCCTCTGCCGTGATCGGCGGCAGCGGCTTGTCGGCTTTGATCTTTTTCTCCTTGACGAGCTTGGCCTTTTCGGCGCGGATGTGGGCGAGGAGCTCGGGGCCGCTTGCCTCCCAGAGTTTGCCGTATTGTTTGGCCAAGGCCGCCTCGCCCTCGATCGCCTGATCGGTGGACAGCTTGCCCTGCACCGCCTCTTGCAACAATTGTTGCCGCAGTTGCTTGACGAGGCTGAGTTGATGGGTGAGTTCGGTGGTGATTTCAGCACAATTTAATTGCTGTTCTTTGACTGCAATGACCTTATTGGAGGCTTCTTTCGGCAAGTTAGATTTCTTGGAATTTACATTTCCCGACTTGATCAACTCCAAAAAGCTAACGATCATTTCTTGTTCCTGAATCGGTGGTATTGGGATCAGAAATTGCTCAAGGTTGTATTTAGGGAGCCCTTCTCTGCCAGAGCCTGTGGTTGAAGAAAATATCAATGATTGGAAATATGGCGTCAAGATCAATTCATGAACAAATGCAGGAATCAAATCGATAGGCCGAATGATGCAAACATGCTGGCTTACATTGCCCTCCCCAAAGTCGGCAGGAACTAGTGCGCACCTTCCCATGGAGCCACCTGTGATGTTCAAGAGTATGTCATTGGCCAAAACGGTCGTTCCTGCCATCTGGCTATGAACGACATCAGAAATGTACATGATATCATCATACATTATTCCATCATTGTACACATTTTGAGACCGGAAAAAAGGTTTTCCAGAGCTTGCATAGTCACTGCCTTTTGGTGTACTCCCTGATCCAATTTTTGAACAAACCTCACCTAATCTGCACCAAATCCAATTTTCAGGAATGTCGAAAGGGTAGTCACTGCTTCCTACTACCTGAAACTCACGCTTTCGGTCTCGATTGCTCTTGCCTTCATACTTTCGTGCTTGAATTTGATCAAAAAGAGTGCTCCCTTCATGCTTTGTCATTGGCTTTCTAACACTACCAAGTTTACGCAGCACCAACTCCAAGTAAAGTCCTCTGGATTTTTGAGCCACTTGATCTCTGGCATCCAATTCATTTCCCTTCGCTTTCCTTCCTCTACTCATCTCACCGCCTCCTTCAAAGCCTTCAACAGTCCATTGCTCTTCTCAAAACTCTTGGCCAGCATCTCCATCAGCTCGGCACTTGTGTGCGCACGTGCTTCCTCGGGTTTGTTGGGGTTTTTGATGTCGAGGTCGTAACCCCGGTCGATGATCGTTTGGATGGGTACGCGCCAGGCGATTTCGCTCTCTGCGCGGTGGCCCCACCACGCCTCGATGGGCGCAAACTCTTTGCGTTGGATGGTTTTGGTCTTGCTGTAGGATTTCTGACCCTCGGGCAGGCGATGCTCGTAGTACCACACTTCCTTGGTAGGCGATCCCTTGTCGAAGAAGAGCAGGTTGGTGGCCACGGTCGCGTAGGGCTGAAACACGCTGTTGGGCAGGCGCACGATGGTATGCAGGTTGCAATCCTCGAGCAGTTTCTGCCGCACGCGTTGCTTGACGCCCTCGCCTGTGAGCGAGCCGTCGGGCAAGACGATCCCTGCGCGCCCACCTTTTTTGAGGAGGTGGATCATGAGGATCAGGAAGAGGTCGGCGCTCTCCCGTGTGCGAAAGGTCTGCGGGAAATTGGTCTCGTTGCCGTTGGCGACGATGCCACCAAATGGCGGATTGGCGAGAATGACATTCACGCGGTGCTTTTCTGTGAAGCTTGACAGCGGCTGATCGAGTGCATCGCCAAAGCGGATGTTGGGTACCTCGATGTCGTGCAAGATGAGGTTGGTGGTCGCGAGCAGGTAGGGGAGAGGCTTGTATTCCCAGCCTGCGACATTGTCTGCGATGCTGCGCAGGTCTTCGACGCTCTTGGCTTGCGCCTTGAGGTGCTCGATCGCGCAACTCAGGTAACCGCCCGTGCCGCAAGCCGGGTCCAGCACCTTCTCGCCCAGCCTGGGGTTGATGATGTCGGTGATGAATTGTGTGATGGCCCTCGGGGTGTAGAACTCACCGCTCTTGCCGGCGCTTTGCAGCTCCTTGAGGATGCCTTCATAGAGTTCGCCAAATGCGTGGCGGTCTTTGGCAACGTTGAAGTCGATCTCGTTGAGCTTGTTGAGCACCTTGCGCAGGTTGGTGCCGCTCTTCATGTAGTTGTTGTTGCCCTCAAAGACCTCCCGCACGATGAGGGCGCGGCGGTTGCCATCGACCTTGATGTTGCGCAATGCTGGAAACAGCTTGCGGTCCACAAACTCCAGCAGGATGTCGCCCGTCATGCTTTCATCGTCGCCCGCCCAGTTGCCCTTGCGGCCCTTGACCCAATGAAAGTCGGCAGGAATGGGCGAGACATAGTCGTCATTCGCCAGCTCCAAGTCCTGATCCTTGTCGCTGAATATCTTGAGAAACAGCATCCACCCAAGCTGCTCGATGCGCTGCGCATCGCCATTGAGGCCGGTGTCCTGCCACATAATGTCGCGGATGGATTTGATGATGGAGGAGATGTTGGACATTCAAATTGATAATTGATAATGGACAATGGATAATTGGGCGGGTTGTGTGTTGAGCCCGAGGCGTCTCGCCGATGGGCTATCGACCTTTTGCCTCCGGCGGGGGGGGGGCGAAACTACCTGAAATTGGCAGTGGGTAAGTGCTTCCCGATGTAGCCGACATAGAGTTCGTTTCCCCTAGGGAGGAAATGGAATCGCAGGTCGCCAGTTTTGATGTGTAATTCAAAGGTTGCCCTTTCTGCATTATCAAAGGCAAAGACTCTCATCTTCTTTAGCTTAGGTTCATCCATTGTTTTTTTAGACTCTGGAGAAATGCGCAAAGAAGAGTTTTGGTTAGCGTCTACATAATTGAATTCACCCGAGGCCCAATGCATGGTTGCATAGCGATCCAGTTCCAGCAACTTCGCAAGAATCTGTGCGAGGTAGGTACCACCAATGGATGTAAGATGGTCTTCTACCTCAGGGCACAGGACGACCTTCTTGAATATCTGTGCTCGTCGTGCCCACAATGTCTTGGGATCGACGTCGCGCAAGCACTCAGTACGCCATTTCAGATAGGATACTTGCGATAAGAACGTTCGATCAGTCTCCCCACGCCCCGGCGCAGGAGAAACCCAAAAGGCATTGTACAAACGCAGCAATGCATCCAATTCGTCCAAAGTTTCGATGTGGGCATCTACATCACTGACGGATTGCTCCAATAACTTCAATGCTGTGTTGATGAAATTGCTATCACTTGCACCATAAATGATTGACATGAAATTTCCGTCGGTCGTGGTAGCGTCCCAGATACTTTGGTGTTTCCAAAATAGGTCTTCGGCGGCCTCATCATCTATTTTCAACTCATTCAGCAACTCAATGCATTGTATGACCTCCCTTGCATTTGAGTGGGCAAAGCTATTGTGTTGCAGGTATAGGTTAAACATTTCTGCGCAGTTTGGTCAGGTGGGCATAATCGATTTGGGTCTGGTCAAAGAAACCCTTGGGCCAGCGAGCGAGTTCCCCTTTGGGAGTCACCGGGATTGACGTCACCTGCGGCTCATTTTCACCGGGTTCCTGACCAAAGAAATTGACCGTCACCATGCCAGATTGGATGATCTGCTCTGCGACAGCGATTTGGATCCCGTTTAGTACGTGGTCGCTATGGGTTTCGACGATCACTTGCACACCCGCACTTGCCACCTTTGCCAGAAAGATCCCGATTCTGGACTGCGCTGCTGGGTGCAAATGCGCTTCGGGATTCTCGACAATAAACATTGTATGACTCTTGGCGATCAATCCATTTGCGATGATGGGCAACAAATAGCTGATGCCAAATCCAAGATTGGTCGCCAAAATCGCAGATTCTCTTGAACTATTGTTTTGCAAAAGAACCTGACCACTTAGTGTGGTCGGGTCGGTCTTGGCTTTCACCGTCACACCTGGCATCAAGTATCCCAACCAGGCATTGACCTGATCCGCAATATAGAGTGAACGGTTGGTTGCTTCCTTGGTTCCCTTTCCAAATTGATCTGCAGGAAATTGCCGTGCGGGATCAATCTTGAAATAGCCTCCCTCATGATCCAAGACCTGTGCAGTGTTTTCCCCCTGCCAACCAGCGTGCAGAAATAGGTTATGGTTCAGTGATTGCTGTACCCTCGGGCCGATGCGCTCTGCATTGAGGTAGTAGAATTCTTCTTGCTCTATACTGTGACCATGATCGAGGTCAGTCCATGGAGAACGAGTCATTTCGGCCTCCACATAAAGTTGATGACTAGTGTTATCGACGGTCAAGAAACTCTTTAAATATCGATTCGGAAGCTCGATCTCAATCCCAATTTCGTTTTCCTCAGCGCCTTGTCGCAAAATGGCCGTACTGTCACCAAGTTGAAGGCAATAACCTTCATTTAAGGCGACTTTTGTTCGCCGAAAAGCTTCTTCGGTATCGCTAATGAAGCCTCCTAATTCTAGGATTTTTCGCAACAATAGTATCGCCTGAATCGATGTACTCTTTCCCATCCCATTGGCTCCTGCCATGATGGTGAGTCCATTGAGCGGTATCGATACCTCTTCAAAGCACTTGAAGTTTTTGATGTGGAGCGTATTCATGGCTTGGTAGGTAGATGCTCTTGGATGATGGTCTCAGCTGCCTTAAAAGCCACTTGAAGGTTGAGTTTGGCATTGGTGCCATAGCTGAGTTTCAGGAAAAAATCGTAGTCTTCGGTGATCTTTGTGGCGAGCGGATAGACTAGCAACCCTCCATGAATTTCGGTAGCGATATATTGGGGATCATATTGGGCGAGCAGCACCGACCAACTTA
Source organism: Bacteroidota bacterium (assembly GCA_031424495.1). Lineage (GTDB taxonomy): Bacteria > Bacteroidota > Bacteroidia > J057 > JADKCL01 > JADKCL01. Next base: position 8,076 of record JANPHP010000134.1, read on the forward strand.
AAAACAGTGCCTTATTGATCTGTTGCCGCCTTGCACCTGCTTGTAAATGTTCCAATTTGGACTTGCGGAAACAATGGCTCCCAAATAGAAAGTAAGCATTGTGCATCGCCGTGTCAAAGATGCCAATGTACCGTTCGAGTTCTGAGGTTTTTTCCTTCATCAAGTCAGAGGTAAGGTTATTGAGCTCTGCCTCGATATTGCCAGTGTAATTATTCAGGGTGGAATCCTTCTGGTATTTGCGGTGGAAAAGAATGAAGCGTAATGCAAACTCCTGAGCCTCCATGCGCACATCTTTGACACTGTAACCTGTTGCAACGAGGAAGTTTGGCAGGCTAGCCATTGTACGCAATACTTGTCGGAGCGCTTTGCTTGCGAGACAATTACGGATCTCTTGATTGTTGAGCGGTTGCCCTCCCGTATTGATGCGTCTGAAAATATCATACTTAAGGGAGAAGGGAGACGAAGGGTCGATGACGTTCACCGTGATTTGCGTCATGTTAAACCAGCGGAAATATTTAGGTTCTATTGCAGGCACTTCGTTGTCAGTACTTGCATAATATTTGCCGCCGCATTTCTCTTGCAAGTACTCAAGATTGTTCAGTTTGAATTCATTTTTCATGAATTGATGGATCGTGCTGAGGCGCTGCAAGCCATCAACTACAGAGATACGCCCTTCCTCATCTTGTGCAAAATAAAACATCGGGAGCGGGATGCGCAGTAATATAGATTCGATCAACCGCGATTTACGAACGGGATCCCACACGAGATGGCGCTGGAAATCTGGAGCCAAGTCTATATCTCCAGATTCAATCATGTCATATACCTGCCGCAAAGAGAATGGCTTAGTATCAACACGAATACTCTCGGGATCGTAGGGCACTTCCCAGGCTTCGGCACCTTCCATTTCAGTATCCTCAGATCCAAAAGCGCCTGAAGGATTGTATTCCACGAGCCACTCATCGACCTTTTCTTTGATCTCGGTTTCGCTCAGCTCTGCCTTACGGTCAAGTATATCGTATTCGCTGCCACGCAACCGTACTCGAAACCAAGTCGTGCCGTCAGCGAGATTTATGAAAAAGAACTCTTTCTCATCGCCATTTCCGCTTGGACTTGCCTTCAGCCGAAGGTCTTCATCGTTAATCGTTCTGAAACCAATTTCCATGATGCCAAATTATGCTCAAAATTATCACTTTTACCGCTCTGCGATGCCTCCCGTTCAAAATTCCCCCACTTACCCCACCCGATACAACTCTGCCTCCAGATCCCGCACAGCCGCAAGATACGCATCCCTTCCCCCAAATATCCCATTCACAATCTCTGTCCTTGAGCCATATTCATCAAAGGGCTTGAGCTGCAAGACTTCCATGCTTTCTATGTTCTCGATGCCTTGGTCAGCATATTTGTCGAGCAGGGCTTCCAGGACTTTGCGGGCTTGGACGCCGTATTTGGTGAAGTAGTTGCGCTTCTGCACGTTGCGGGCACGCTCGGCGCGGGTCATGGGCGGCTGTGCAAAGGCGACGTGGCAGATGATGTCGAAGAGATCAGCCTCGCGGTGGACTGCTGCTTCCAGGTCTTCGACAAGCACACCTTGCAGTTTCAGCTCCTCGATGAGCGCAGCCTTGCGCTCGGCGGCGTTCCAGTGTTGCAGAAAGGCTTGGAGCGTGGGGAAGCGGCCCTTGATCAGGTCGCGGGTGTGGTCATAGAGGCTGGTGGTGATGGCCTTACCGTCCTTGTCGAAGTGCATTTCACGCTCGACGAGGATGGTGACATCGACACCGTTGACATAGATTTTATCGCGTGCGCCGCCTGGTCTTTCCTTCAAGACTCCTTTGGAATCACCTGGTTCCGGGTACTTGGGTGTCGGATTTACAAATGTAACTTCCTTGCCTGTTTCGGGATCGATGTCGGCTTGTGTTTCGTTTTCCTCCTCGGTCTCGATCTTCGTAAGATCATCCGCATCAGTCACAGCCTTGACCCGCACAGGATCACCATCAAAGTCAGGATCGGCAAACAGCTCGGTCACGTTGCGGAAATCCATGATCGTGAAGAAAAACTTGTTGTAGTCCTCATTCACCCGTGTGCCCCGGCCGATGATCTGCTTGAATTTGGTTGGGCTCTTGATCTCGGCGTCGAGCACGATGAGCTTGCAGGTCTGCGCGTCTACGCCCGTGGTCATGAGTTCAGAGGTCGTGGCGATGACGGGAAATGCCTCCTCGGGATTGGTGAAGTTCTCCAATTCGCGCTTGCCCTCCTCGTTGTCACCCGTGATCTGCATCACATACTTGTGGTTTTCGCGCACGATGTCGGCGTTGTGGTTGGCAAGCGCCTGCCGCATGCGCGCCGCGTGGTCGATGTCGCTGCAAAAGACGATGGTCTTGGCCATGCGGTCAAATCCCTTGAGGTATTCTGTGATCTTGCGCGCCACGGTATCGGTGCGCTCATCGATCACGAGGTTGCGGTCATAGTCCTTGCGGCCATAGATGCGGTCCTCGACGACTTGCCCCGACTTGTCCCGCTTGCCCTTTTCGGGCCGCCAATTGTGGGCATCGACATTGAGGGTCACGTTCACGACCTTGTAGGGTGCGAGGTACCCGTCGTCGATACCTTGTTTGAGGGAATAGGTATAGATGGCGTCACCAAAATACTCGCTGTTGCTGGCATGCTCGGTTTCGCGCGGCGTGGCTGTGAGGCCGATGTGGGTTGCAGCCTTGAAGTAGTCGAGGATCTGCCGCCAATTGCTGTCTTCGCTGGCGCTGCCACGGTGGCACTCGTCCACGACGATCAGGTCAAAAAAGTCCTCTGAGAAGTCTTTGTAGGCATCGCGGATGTCGACCTCGTCGCCTGTGTTGCCGCTGCTGTTGTTGGTGAGGCCCTGGTACAAGCCGAGGAATACTTCATAAGCCTTGTCGCTGGAGTCGATGCCGCGCTTGCGGTTGGCGACGAGTTCGTTTTTGCCATCTGATCCCGTCACGACCTTTTTGCGGATGACGGTCATCTTGTCTTTGAAGTATTTGAAGTCGCCCTTGCGGGTCTGATCGATCAGTGCCGTGCGGTCTGCGAGGAAGAGGATGCGTTTTTTGGCTCCCGACTTCCAGAGGCGGTAGATGATTTGGAATGCGGTATAGGTCTTGCCAGTCCCGGTGGCCATGACGAGTAGCACACGCTGCTGCCCCTTGGCGATGGCCTCGATCGTGCGGTTGATGGCGATCTGTTGGTAATAGCGTGCCAATCGGTCGCTGCCATCTGAGTAGTAGTCTTGCTGCACGATCTTCTCGACCTCGGGGGTAACGATGCCTTTGTGTTTTTTGTACTTCTCCCAGAGCACTTGTGGCGAGGGGAATTCATCAAGGGAAATCTCCCGCTCGATCGGGCCCTCGGTCACGGTCTTGTCATGAAACAGAAAGCCGTCTCCATTGCTGCTGAACACAAACAAGATGTCGAGGTCGGCGGCATAGCCCAATGCCTGCTGCATGCCTGCGCCGACGGCTTGGCGATTGTCTTTGGCCTCCACGACGGCTAGTGGCTGATTGGGCTGATAGGAGAGGAGGTAATCCAGCACTTTCATCTTGCCGCGCGTGGTCATGGTGCCACGCACGTAGATGCGGCCCTTGGTATAGGGCACCTCCTCGCGCAGCTGCGTCACCAATTCCCATCCCGCCATGCGGATGGCAGGCGTGATATAGCCCGTGCGGATTTCTGTTTCTGAGAGTTTCTTCTTATCCATAACAAGCCTTGCGGTATGCCTCCGCTTGGTGATCCGTTGGTTGTGGTGGGGCCTTTGCCCAACCTTGCCCGAAGCTACGCAAATCTTATGGATCGATTGCCACAGGTTGCCAAACTCAACACACATCTCTCCAAGTCTAGGTTTCAGGGCTAGTACCTGCCATGATCACGACGAGATCGTGCGTGTGGCCGCATCGGCCTCTCGCAGCCTCTTTTTCCCTTGGCGAGTGGATGCATCAGCCGCTCGCATCGGCTCAGGATTGCTGACTAGCTGTCCTCAAATTGTGGCCTCGTTGATAGCCCAAGGCTAGCACCCTTTTTGCGACAAGTAGCTTGCGATTGAGCTACGACCTACATGGGAAATGAACCCGATGACCCCTAGCCAAAATCGACCGTTGCCACCCTTTATTTCCGGAAATACGTCGATTAACCGCAAACATATCAGTGAGACACTTAAATCTTCAATGGTCGTCAACAAATTTTTATCGTCCAATTACGACCGAGCTACCTCCTTGGTGCCTCGGCGCTACCATTGCGAGAGCTTTTTGCTATCACCGGGATACCAAGTTGCGATCTCGCCGAGACTTATTTGGTAACGCATAGAGACCTGTCGTCGATCGGCTCGATAACAAATTGTTATCTTGACGACACCGTTGAAGTTTCAAGTTGATCGAGCCGAGGTATCAAGGCGACAGCTCGGAGCTATCGGGTTGATACAAAATTGCTGTCTCGGTGATATGTTTGGTGTAACTCGGGGGTACCTCAAAGGTCATCCGTGGATAACTATGTGCCCAATTTGTAATTCAAGAAAGGGTGTGTGGATAACCTCGGGACTGAAAATGGAGAGGGAACGGCAAGTGATAGGGGGTTTTTCAGAGGTTTTCATGAAAAGCAGTGCAAGCCACCACAGGATTTTTAATGGCAATCATTTGAACTTTTTTGGATTGTTTCAGGCTCTGATTTGGATGACGCGGCATTGTACTTTTTGGGTGGGGCTTGCAAATTTGGGGGCTATCCATGGCGAGGTTTTGGGTGCTTGGATATAGCTGTGCATGCGTGACCAGCACTTTCAGAAGCACTGAACAAAATGCAAAAACCTCGCCCCTGCAATCGCCAAGTGGCGGCTTGCAGGGGCGAGGAATACAAGGATTGGAAGCCTCAGAACTCCTGACCTGCCCCCGAAATTGAGGCCAAGAGCGTTATTCGCGCAAAAAGAAATCGAATAGATTTGCAGAAGACCTCGGACAATTCTATGGTTTATTGCGGGACTTGCCAGCACTATTGTTAGCTTTCGCCCTTGCAGGGCTTTGTATATTTGATTGCGGCCTTCGCCTAGGGCTTTGCCCTAGGCTGACAGCTTTCGCCCTTTCAGGGCTGTTAACCAGTCCAATCGTGCGCCGAGGCGTATGAAAGCTGTCAGCGATGGGCAAGGCCCATCGCTAGCGGCACACACAAGAATATCAAGTCCGCCGCGGCGCACGAAAGCTTCATTGCGCGTGATTGACCAAACTCCTTCTATTCAGTTTGCGCTATGTAGGGAGTTTTGGACCTACTGCTTCACCACACGTTGATGGTAGCTGCGGCTACCTGCTTGCAGTTGCACGAGGTAGACGCCTGCGGGCAATCCGCCGAGTTCGACGGCGATTTCATGCGTGCCTGCTGGCATTTCCTTTTGCTGCAACACGGTGCGGATGGGTCTCATTTGGAGGTCTTGTACCAGCACTGTGCAGGTCATCGTCTCTGGCAAGGCGATGCCGATTTGGATTTGTTTTTCAAAGGGATTGGGATAGGCCCAGAGGCGGGTTGCAGTCTCGATTGCTGGCGTGGCTGTCTCAACCGAAGTGGTGGGCACTGCGCTGCCCTTGACGGCGGGAGCGCTGTCAGCTGCGATTTGCACTGGCATTACCAACTCCCCTGCATCGATGACCATCGCTCCGCCCGCGCAGCCATTGCCGCAGGCCATGCGGCTGGGGCAGGGCACCTCAATGATCTCCAAGGTGGAGTTGCTGCCGTCAAACTCGACATTGCTCAGTTCGGTGACGTGGCCCGCTTGCAGGATCACATGGCTGCCTGGGGCAATGCTCACGCCGTTCTGGACAGTGATTTCGTCGCGTACGATGTAACTCACGTCGCCGACGATGAGCATGTTTTGCAGCGTGAGCGTGCTGAGGCAGCATGGGATGGGCGCTGGGGACCAATGGGCGGTTGCGTCGATGTATGACGTGATCGGGTTGTAGGAGGCGGTGTCCAAGACTTGGATGCTGCCCGTCTTTTTCACGCCGCCACAGAGATTGGTGATCTCCAAGTCATACTGGTAGATGGCAGCAGCGGTCGAGATCGGCAAGCCTAAGCGCGTCAACCTGAAATCGGGAAGACCATTTGCGTTGTGGTAGACCGTGTCTTTGATGAGCTGACTGTTGCTGGCATAGACCTTGAGGTGCATGTCGCTGGCATTGGCGATGTTGCCGATGCGCATGAGGTCGCCCGGTGCGTGGGGGAATGCGTAGGTGGGGCAGATTTGGCCGTGGGTGGGCACGCATTGGAGTAGCTCGTCGCAGGGGCGATAGAGACGGATGTCGTCGAAGTAGGTGTACTCACGGTAGGTAGAACTGATAGAGGTATTCCCTGTAATGCTAAACCACGTATTGTCCATCTCATCGGGGTGATTGTAGTCAAGGGTAAATGATGTATTGTAATTGTTCCATACTCCACTTGCTGCCTGTCCTTCATAGATGGTTTCATTTGCCACGATCTTGCGGCGGTCACTGGATTGATCAGAAAGTGCAATTGCAAAATGGACATCATTGCGTTCATAAGCCCTAGCCCACCAAAGATCTACTGTGTAGGTTCCGGAATTCAAGCCGCAACTGAGCAACGGTTTCGTTTGAATTCCCTCTCGCGTGAACCAATCTGATTCAAGATCGATACCGACGAAGCATTTGCCACTGTGGGCTGCTTGGAGGGTAGTCGGCACATTGTTGTTTCCGGTCTCCCATGGCGCACCATTGTTGTCGACTATTCCCCTGAAGTAGCCATGTTGATACAAGGGGTTTGGCAAATTGGTATTGATGGGCGCGATGCTATCTGTGTACCAGCGTTCGTCGTCATTGGGATTAAAGTCCATCCATGGAATCGGACATCGATCAAATAGGTTTTCGCCAATACGCGGGTAATGCCCAAGTTGCCAGACAGCCTCAAAGCCTCCATTCTCCAACAAGTTGGATTGGGCCAAGGCAGGTGATATAAGTATGCTGAGGATGATCGGAATCATCCCTAAAACAAATCGTTTCATGTGTATTTTAGAATTGGTAGCCTGCAGTGAGGCAAAGGGAGATTGACAACAGTTGCGGATCGGTATACTTGGCTCCGATGCTACCATCAGTGCGATAATACCTTGAATACAGGGTTCCGCTATATCCTCCCTTTGCGCCAACACCGACAGACAGATGTTCAAAAAGACGCTGTTGGAAGCCAATGCTCAATCCAAATTGGCCCCAGTATGCCACTGACTTCTTGATCGGAAGCAGTTGGTAGCGATTGTAGATATTGTAGTTGAATCCCAGGTGCGGGCCGACGTAAAAGCCGCTGAGCGGATTGCGCCGCAATGCAAAATAATATCTGCCCTCTGCACCTAGAAATAAGCCAAAGAACGATGCATAACGCTTGCCACCAGGGTTGAAGGGCAAGACTCCAAGGTCTACTTGGGCTGACCAGGATTCCTTGATCTTCCGCTCAAACCCCAAGGTGAGATTGCCGAAATAGAGGTTGCTTTTCATGAACCCCAGTTTTGCGATCGATGCAGACACTGGCGAATTCACAGAATCCAATCGCTGGGCTTTAACCACTGCCGCTGGCCATGCTATCGAACCCACAGCGATCAATGTGATGATTACCAAAAGGGCAGCTCTATTTTTCGCTCTAAAACGCATAACCCACTTGGATTGAAAAGTACCTAACGAAACCGCCATCGTTTTTGAACTCAGAAATCAAGCCTCCAGCATGGTTGTAGGTTTTCTGAGAAAGCCCATCGCTGTATCCAATCTTTATTCCGGCATCTACTCTCATCCGAGTCAAGAAGGCTTGCTGAAAGCCAAGCACCAATCCACCCGATGTGAAATGTTGCCTTGTGACTGCTACAGTGGGATGGTCAAGCGGCCAACGGAAGCGATGATGCATCACATACGGCCCGATGTATAGTCCACTGAAGCATTTTCCTTGGCGCAGCAGTAGGTATCCCCTTCCCTGAACACCTACTTGGAAGTTGTTCCTATTGGCGGAGACTTCACGGAAATGCGTACGATGTCCAAATGCAACCTCTGGCTGAAAAGTAAGCCTCTCGCCTAGGCGTGATTCCACGGAAAACAACAAGGGGGTCGTGAAGATGTCCCACCTCTGTACACCTAGTTTGAGGGCGACGACTTGGCCGTGAAGCATTTGCATTCCCAGCATTCCCAACAAGGTTCCTACAATTGCACTACGCATCTTCATTGTCCTTTCACTTCATTGCATTCACGTCCGCCCTAAGGTCGGTATTTTCCTTTTGCAATTGGATGAGGTGGAGGGTGAGCTCCTCTATTTTTTCCAAGAGCAGGGCTTGGGTTGCGCCGACGTCCACGCCGTTGCTTGCCACCTCGCTTGCCGATGGCATGCCGGGCAGGTGGCCGTGGGCGGCGATATAGGCATCAACGTCTGCAAGCGGCATGAGCTTGTAATCGGGGCCAAAAACATGGTCGGCCCAACCTGAATAGACCTTGACTTCGGTGCAGCGGATGCGGCCATCCACGCTCAGGCGATAGTCTTTGTTGCTGCCCGCGTCGGTGAATGTAGTGGTGCCGATGCCGAGGTGCTGGGCGAGGATGACGTTGCCGCCGAAGTCGGTGCGGCCGCCGCTGGGGTTGATGAATAGGCGCGAGGGATTGTTGCTGTTGGGCGAAGGTGTAGCATGCTCTATGAAGGCGTTTGTGCCATCGTGGCCCATGCGGATGTAGTTTGCGGGATTGTTGGTCTCGGTGAGTTTGAGGCTGCCGTTCACGCCCATGTAGTCGCCGTTGGGAGCGGTCATGCCCACGCCGAGGCGGGTCATCAGCTCTGCTTTGCTGCGGTCGATGCGCAAGACCTTTTTCATTGCGTATTGGCCGGATGCGTCATTGACCTCTACAAAAACCTCGGGGATGAATGTTTGGGTGTTGATCCCAGCTCGGAAATCGGCGAGTTTCACAGCCGTCTGCCCGGTGCCCATCGACAGGCCGATTTGTGGCTGAGTAGCTGGGGTGCTGCCTTGCACGCGCAGTTCGGCATTGGTGGTGGAGTAGAAATGGAGAGGCGTTTGTGGCGCGTCGGTGCCTATGCCCACTGCGCCCGTCTCTGTGAGGCGCATGCGCTCGGCGTTGTTGGAGAAGAGCCTGAAAGGGGCGGCGTTGATGCTGCCGATGAAACAATTGGGGGTGAGGTAGTTGCCTGCGGCGCTGTAGAGGCGGGTGGCGCAGGTGAAACCTGTGTCAGTGCCGGGGCTGTCCAAGCGAAACAGGCTGCCGTCTGGCTTGACTGCCAGGACAGATTGCTGGGTGCCTGAGAGGCTGGTGACCTTCAAGCCGCCATCTGAGAGGATGCGCAAACGCTCGGCGTTAGCGGTTTTGAAGACGAGTGGGGAGCTGTCTGTGGTGCCAACAAACTGCCCATTGCCAGCGGCGTTATTGCCGTTGGTGCGCCACATGCCGTTGTTTTGGGCCGTGGCGGGCATTGCGAGGGTGATGAATGCGACCACAAGGGCCACGATGAAGAGGTAAAACTGTTGCGTTTTCATTTTGATCATACGTTGATAGTGTGCAAAAACGAGCCTTACGAGGGTCTAGGGCAGATTGCTGTGCAAGCTGCGATGACCTTGTCGCTGCTCAATAAACTAATAATAGGGTCGTGTTTTGACATCTTGTGTCAAAACACGAAGGCTAATTTTGATTCCTTCGCTATCAAGGTGATACCCTTGACCTATCGGCCATCATGGCAACCCTCTTTGCTTGCGAACGGGAAGCGGGCCACCACAACTGTTGGTGCTCGATGTATGATAGGACAGGCACCCCCAAAAACACGAAAGCCTGCTCGCGCAGGCCATCGTTACAGGTGCTCAAATATGTAAAACGGGTGAGGGTTGGTCTAGCAACTGAACTGCGGCGTCGGCCCGGTCTGTAGACGGGGGCGTGGCAGTGCTGCTAGACAGCCGCTGCATGAGCGGCGCGTGTCTGTCTTAAACGACTGGCAAGTTACCGGGGTTTGGAAGAGAGCCGTCTCCTTCCTCACCATTACCACCCTTGGGCTTACGTACATAGTCCCAAAGCTTCATGATCTTGTCCCACCACGTTTCCATGCCGGGTACGCGCCTTCTGATCGCTACCTGCACCAAGTCCTTGATCACAAGTCCATTGTTGTAGTTGTTGTGGCCGATCTGCAGGGTTGTGTCGCTCAGCAGCTCATACACCGATTCAAAGTCTGACTTTATTTCATACAGTGACTTGAAATCGAAGTGGATGCGGGCTGTGCGGGCGATCATGTCGGCATCCATCATGAGTGCGGGGCCATAGTCGCGACCCACCTCTGCGACCAAGTCGACAAAGGGCATGCGACCATCGTCGACACCGTTGAGTTTTAGCCGCTCCTCGGGTGTCTTTTTCACACTGAATGTAACCAACTCAGCTTTGAGTTGTGCGACCAACGATTTGATGCGTGTTACCTGAGCTGCTGTCAGGCCAGTTACAATATCATCGACATGCATGTTGTTAAAAATTAAATTGTTAATAATGGGCAGGCTGTTATTACCTGCCAGAACGTGATTTGCAAGAGCCCAGGATCAGGGCTGTCCTCAAAGAACGGCAAGACGATTTGAGCACTCGCTTGCAATGGTTCAAAGATAAAATGGTGATTTTTCCCAAAATGGCAAAATGGACGAACGGGTCGTTCTGGAGGACGAAGTGGCATAGCGAATGAGCAAACGGGCAAATCCAAGGATAAACGGGCAGACTAAAACGGCTCGTTTCCGAGCCGTTTTGGGTTCGGGTACGGGTTGTCGGTACGGGAAAACGGGGTTGGTGCGGGAAAAACGGTTCGGGTACGGGTGGTCGGTGCGAATCTGGGCTTTTGGGGGATGCTCAGGACGAACGGGACATTTGGCGGGACGAACGGGTAAACGGTTCGGGTACGAGCGTTTTCGATTCGAGTACGGGTGGACGGTACGAGCGTTTTCGGTTCGAGTACGGGTGGACGGTACGGGGCAAACGGTTTGGGTACGGTTTATCCGAAAATCGATGGTAATCACATTCACAAAATTTAGTGGCGCTTGGTTACCCCATCAAACCAGGTTCCGCACCAAACCCCTACAAACCAGCCCCACTGCAACCTTGTTCCCGAATTGCTCAAATCTTGTCAACACCTTGCAGAGGCAACGTTTTTTTTCGCTAGATTTGTCACTCGTCTATGTCTAATTCATCGTCTTAACGCTATCTCCAATTGCTATGAAAGCTCAGCCAATTCAGCAGAAAATCACTACGCCTCAGGCGGATACAGAAAAAAATGGCAAAGGCAAGACCTTGCCACCACCCCAATTTGCCCTGCAAAATGGGACTGATAGTGGTGCTGGTGTCGCGCAGAAAAAAGATGCTGGCACAGCCCAGAAGGAAGAGGCAGGCGTAGCCCAAAAACAAAAGGCTGGCGTAGCCCAAAAGCAGGATGCTGGGGGGCAAGGCATGCTGCTTGCGCAGTCCGAACGGACCACTGTCATCGACGACAACCAATCAGCACTTGCACATTATTATGACGGCGGCGGAAGGGCGGTCGACATCGGCCCCTATACGATTGATCTACTGCGCACAAGCCGAGATTTCCAGTTTAGGCGTAACCGCATCCTTAAAGGCGAGACCGCCTCGCTGAGTGGGAGTTTCTCCGTGGACATGACCATGAAGATGTTCCATATCGGACGCACAAATGTCGACTACAAAATTCAAGTCAATGGCAATCAATGCACTGTGACCTATACCCTTTTCGTCGATGACGGCTTCTGGGATGTAAATTTCGCTCACGAGCAAACCTATGGACGCATTGGTTTGCCTTGGTTCAAACCCGATGGCAAGGGGTCGAACCTAGAGCTCCCTGGCGGTAAACCTTACTCCTACAATACCGTCACATACTCCGAAACGTTCAACAATCCAGGCTACAAATAAGACGCTCGCTTGCAAAAAAGTAGCTTTCGATATCTCTGGTATGTGATGCTCGCCTCGGTGATCACCACGCTGATTTCATGTGAGCCGAGCGGCTCCCCCAAGCCTGCTATGAACCAAAATCCCACGCTCCCCTTTGCCTTGGTATTGGAGCCCAACCCCGACTTTGGGGGCGGATATACGATCCGGGAGGCCGACGGCATGGCGCTGATCGGCAACGGCGTCTCCTACCGCGACATCGACCTACAGGTGGATTCTCTAGTAGGCTACGGCGTACAAGCTGAGGCCGTCGCCGCAGAGGTCATCGACAGCCGTGGGGATAGAAAATTCATCAAAGTGGTCAAAGCTCCGAGCCCGTCGTTGCAACCCTTTTTTGTGAGCTGGGCCACCGAAGCCGAAGTCAAGGGGAATGATGCGTATACTTGGGTGAATCTGGCAGAGAAAAAGTAAGAATTGATCCCGTAGGCACGCCATGCGCCGTCGGGAGGATTTGCCAGGTCCCATTACTGGACTGCAAGCAGGCCCTGGTGGAAATATTTTATGCTTATCGGCTACTTTGCCAGTAAGGACACATAAGGTTTGTCATTTCGAGTGACCATCCCGCAGCTGCTGCGGGACCATTTGATCGAATGACAAAACCGCCATGTCATGCCGAGCGCAGCGTAGCGGAATTGTCATCCCGAGCGTAGCGCAGCGGAG
>JANPHP010000135.1:0-21011 GCA_031424495.1 Bacteroidota bacterium
GTAGGTACGCGATGCATCGCGTACCTACGATACAAAAACCATTCGCTAAAAACAGCATCCCATCCCAGCAAATCAAACCAATCCCATCCCCGACAATTCCTTCTTGAGCTGCGCTTTCAAGCCCTCGCTTGCAGCCCACAAGGGCAGGCGCACCGCGCCGCCACCCACGCCCAGCAACTCCAAGGCGGCCTTGACGCCGACGGGATTGCCCTCAGCGAAAAGCAATTGTGTGAAATTCAGCAAAGGATAATGCAATTTTCTCGCTTCGACAAAATTGCCGGCCAATGCCTGACGCACCATGTCGCTGAAGGCACGCGGCAATGCGTTGGCGACCACTGAGATCACGCCATCGGCGCCAGCGCCGATGAGGGGCAGGGTGATCGCGTCGTCGCCCGAGAGTACCAAAAAGCCCTCCGGGCGGTCGCGGATGATCTCCATATTCTGCTCAAAAAGCCCGCTCGCTTCCTTGATCGCCACGATATGCTTGTAGGCATGCGCCAAACGCAAGGTCGTCGCCGAGCTCATGTTGCTCGCCGTGCGGCCAGGCACATTGTAAAGGATAATAGGCGTGTCCACGCTCTCGGCAATCGCCGAGAAATGCCTGAAAATACCTTCTTGGCTAGGTTTGCTATAATATGGACTCACCGATAGCAGCGCATCAGGCTTGAATTTTGCGGTCCAATCCTTCGCTTTCTCGATCACCTCGGCGGTGTTGTTACCGCCGACGCCGAGCACGATCGGCAGCTTGCCAGCATTGGCGGTCATGATGGTCTCCACGATGCGCTCCTGTTCAGCAGCGGAGGTCGTAGCGGCCTCGCCCGTGGTGCCCAGGATCACCAAAAATTCGACGCCACCTTGAATCAAATGGTGGGTGAGCGCTGTGAGCCCCTGCGGGTCCAGGCTGTGGTCGGCTTGAAAAGCGGTGGTCATCGCGACCCCGGTTCCTTGAAATTTCTTCATTTTTCCAGCATTTTGGAATAAAACTCAAATGTCTCCAATATTTTGGACAATCGCGTCTCGGGCGGCAATTGCAGCATCAATTCGTAAAAGGCTTCTGAATCTTCCTCATACAAGCCGACGCGCGTTTTGGCGCTGCTGAGCCCGCAGACGTAACGAGAGGCCATTTTTTCGCTGGTATCGAGATTCACCAAAATATCCAACCCGAGGCCGTTCAATTCTTGCAGCCGCTTCACCGAAGGAATGAATAGCCAATTGAGTTGGGCGGGGTTGATGAAGACCGACTGCACCGAATCCTTGAACATGGGCAAGGATTTGCGGTTGTAGGTGATCTCCACCACCGCTACGGATTTTCCCTTGTTTTCGAGATGGGTGATGTATTTGGTGAAGTAAACCAGGTCATCCGCAGAAAACTGGTCGATATTGACGATAAATCCCACCGAGGCAGCCTTTTCCAAGTCCACAAATTGATGCGGGAAGCTCACACGCTTAGCCCGCTGTTGGAAAGTGCGCACACTGTACCTGTGCCGGAGGGATTGGAGCCAGTTCATGCGATCATTTCGATGAATTCTGCTTCCGTGAGGACTTTTACCTTGTGTTGGGTGGCCTTCTCAAACTTGCTCGGCCCGACATCTGAACCCGCTAGCAGGTAGCTGGTTTTGGCAGAAACGGAACCTTTGATCTGACCGCCGTTGGCTTCGACCGCCTCCTTGATGCCGTCGCGGCTGAAGTGCTCAAAAGTGCCCGAGACTACAAAGCTCAAGCCTGCAAGTTTCTGGGAAACGGCTTTTTCCTCCTCCGCCAATTCAAATTGCAAGCCGGCCTGTTTCAGGCGGGCGAGGCGATCCTGGTTTTTGGCACTTCCAAAAAATTCGATGATGCTGTCAGCGATGCGGTCACCAATCTCGTGCACAGCCAGGATTTGCTCCTTGGTAGCTGCTGCCAAGGCATCGATCGATTGAAACTGCTTCACAAGTTTTTTGGCCACGGTTTCGCCCACAAAGCGGATGCCCAAAGCAAACAACACGCGGGGAAATGGCACGGCTTTGCTGGCTGCAATGCCGTCGATGAGGTTGCGGGCGCTTTTTTCAGCAAATCGGTCAAGGGCCACGACCTGCTCGTAGCGCAAGTCATAGAGGTCGGTATAGTCCACGACGATGCCGGCATCCACGAGTTGCGAGACAATCTCACTGCCGAGGCCGTCGATGTCCATGGCCTTGCGGGCGACATAGTGCTCGATGCGGCCCTTCACTTGCGGCGAGCAGGTCTCGCTGTTGGGGCAATAGTAGTTCACCTCGCCCTCGTTTTTTTGCAATTCGGTGTTGCAGACGGGGCAATGGGTGAGGAATTGCAGCGGCGTCAATCCCGGCTTGCGCTTGGCGAGCACGACTTCGATCACTTTTGGAATGATTTCTCCGCCTTTAGCGACCTTGACGATGTCGCCCTCGCAGAGGCCGAGGCGTTCGATTTCGTCGGCATTGTAGAGGGATGCGCGCTTGACCATCGTGCCGCCGAGCAGCACCGGCTCCAAGTTGGCGACGGGCGTAACCGTGCCGGTGCGACCGACCTGGAAATTGACAAATTTCAGCTCGGTCTCGGCTTGCTCGGCCTGGTATTTGAAGGCGATGGCCCAACGTGGAAACTTGCTCGTGAATCCAAGCTGCTCACGCACAGCGACTTCGTTGACCTTGATCACAATGCCGTCGATCTCGTAGGGCAGGTGGTCACGCTCCTTGTCCCAATGGTTGATGAAGTCAAAGACCTCGTCGATATTCTTGCAAATGCCGACATTTTCATTGGCTTTGAATCCCCATTCGCGCAGGAGCTGCTGCTGGGCGCCGTCGGTGGCGGGCAGCGGCACGTCTGCGGCGAGCGAGTAGGCGTGAAACGTGAGCGGACGCGAGGCCACGACGGCCGAGTCTTGGATCTTGAGCGTACCTGCGGTGGCGTTGCGAGGATTCATGAGGCGGGCTTCGCCGTTTTCCTCACGTTGGTCATTGAGGGCATTGAATGGGGCGATGTGCATCAGCACTTCGCCTCGCACCTCAAAATCGGCTGGCATTCCCGGCGCATCGATGCGCAGGGGCACCGTTTGGATTGTCTTGACATTGGTGGTGATCTCGTCGCCTTGCACGCCGTCGCCTCGGGTGGCGGCTGCCTTGAGTTGCCCATTTTCATAATGGATGCTCAGCGAGACGCCATCGTATTTGTGCTGGACGATATAGGTAAATGGCTGGCCCTCAAGCAGCTTTTCGATCGATTTGAGCCAATCTTCCACTTCCTCGCGGCTGTAGGTGTTTTGGAGGCTGAGCATCGGGCGCTTGTGAATGAATGCCGGAAACTCTTTGGTGATGGCGCCGCCTACCCGCACGGTGGGGGAGTCGGCGCGCATGAGTTCCGGATGCAGCGCTTCCAGGTGTTGCAACTCTTTGAGCAGCAAGTCAAAATCGTAGTCGCTGATCGTGGGGGCAGCGAGCACATAGTAGCGGTGGTTGTGCGCATTGAGCTCGTCGGTGAGCTGGTCGATGCGTTTTTGGATATCCTGAGGAGTGGTCGGCTGGGCCATTTGAATTCGATATTGATCAATGATGCCTCACTGCGGGCATTTGGAGTTCAAAAAGAACAAATTTCCTGTTGATAAAGAAGGGGAATTGTCCACAAAAGGGGAGAATAGGGGCAAAAAAGAAGCCGCTTGGTAACAAGCGGCTTTCAAAATTTTCAGTCGAGGTGACAGGACTTGAACCTGCGGCTTCACGCCCCCCAGGCGTGTACTCTACCAACTGAGCTACACCTCGATGATAACGGGATGCAAAGCTACAAATATTCCTTCAATTCTGCTAGGAACCCCCGCACTTTTAATAGCGTTTGGCGTGTACGCTGCTCATATTCAAGATCTTTAGGATTTTGCTTGAGCTTATCTTGGGCGCCTTTGAGCGTATATTTGCGTTCTTTGACCAGGTAATAGATCGTTTTCAGCATCTCGATATCGGCCTCGGTGTAGGTGCGATTGCCTTTGCGATTTTTGCGCGGGCTCAGTTGCTGAAACTCGGTTTCCCAAAATCGGATCAGCGAAGGCTTCACATCAAGCATCTCTGCCACCTCGCCGATCGAATAGTATTTCTTTTGGATGTCTTCTTTCTCTTCCATCAATCCATACTCTCGTTGTACTGATTGGCCTGCCGCTTGAAGCCTACATATTGCTCTGGCGAAAGGTCGGAGTAAAAGTAATCAATGGGATCGATTTTCGTACCATCCTTTTTGATTTCGTAGTGCAGGTGGGGCCCTTTGGACAGCCCTGAATTGCCGGTGAGGCCGATGATGTCGCCTCGCTTCACCTTGGCGCCTACGGCGACTTTTACTTGGCTCAAGTGGGCATATTTGGTCTCATAGCCATAGCCATGCACGAGGTCGATCTGCATGCCATAGCCGTTGGAGCCATTGCCCGCCATGGTGACGACGCCGTCTGCCGTGGCATAGATTGCAGAGCCCATCGGCGCGCCAAAATCGAGCCCTGTATGCAACTTGTGCACTTTCAAAATCGGGTGCATGCGGTAGCCAAAGCCGCTGATGAGGTCGTTCGCGATCGGTCTCATACTCGGCATATGCTTCATTTCCTCCTCCTTGCCTGCATACATGAGCAGAAGTCGCCTGAAACTTTCCTTTTGTACCCTCACTTTGCCGTTGAGTGCATCCATGCGCTCATCGGTTTCTTGGAGCGACTCTTTTTCAAAGGGTTTGAATTCTGCAGCACCGCCCGAGCCTGCCTGCCATTCGTTGGTGAGTGGATCGGCTTTCAAGATCGCACGGTAGACCTCTTCGTCTTTTTTGTGGAGGTTTTCCAAGTCGGTTTCCAAGACGGCGATTGCCTCGTCAAATTTCTCCAATTGCAATACGAGGTCGCGATTGTCTTGCCGCAGCTGATTGGTGATGGGGTTGGATGCAAAATAGAACATGTAAATCACCATGGCGATGGCGATCAAACCTGAGACAAGCGTATAAGATAGCACGGTGCGCAAAATCGTCGGTCCGTCCCAATTGGCCTTCTCAAAACTGCACGATTCCGTGTCGTAGTAATATTTGATTTTCGCCATACAATTGCCTCTTTTTTTTCTAATTTTGCAGCCTCGATGAAGGCTTATTCCACTGCGGCAATGGCCGCGCAAATATCAGCATTTTGGGTGGTTACCTGCAATGTTTCCCATGTAAATGGGTTATCAACAGGTTATCCACAAAGTCAAAGATAGTGCTAAAAACCATTCGCACAAGCGGCATGGAAAATTTATCCACTTACCACTGTTAAAAAAAATATTCGCCATACGGTATGAAATCCTCTTCCGAAATCCGCAGTCAATTCCTCTCATTCTTTCAGGAACGCCAACATCTCATTGTCGAGTCGGCGCCCATCATTGCCAAAGACGACCCTACCCTGATGTTTAACAACTCAGGTATGGCTCAATTTAAGGACAATTTTCTCGGTATCAAGCCACCAAAAGCACCGAGGATAGCTGACACGCAAAAATGTCTGCGTGCATCGGGTAAACATAACGATTTGGACGATGTGGGCCACGATACCTACCATCACACCATGTTTGAAATGTTGGGGAATTGGTCTTTTGGTGACTATTACAAGACCGAGGCGATCGAGTGGGCCTGGGATTTGCTCCACAATGTCTTCGGCATTCCCAAAGAAGACATCTATGTGACCATTTTTGGAGGCGACGCCGGCGACAATATGCCCGAGGACGTGGAGGCGCTGGAGGAATGGAAGCGCTGGGTGGATGAAGACCACATCTTGCGCGGCAACAAAAAAGACAACTTCTGGGAAATGGGCGACACCGGCCCCTGCGGACCTTGCTCGGAGTTGCACATCGACTTGCGCTCCCCCGAGGAGAAGGCTGCCGTGCGCGGCCAAGAGCTCGTGAACAACGATCACCCGCAAGTCGTCGAGGTCTGGAACCTTGTCTTCATGGAGTTCAACCGCAAGGCCGACAAGTCCCTGGAGTCCTTGCCAGCCAAAAATGTCGACACTGGCATGGGTTTCGAGCGCCTTTGCATGGCCCTCCAAGGCAAAAAGAGCAATTACGACACCGACGTTTTTCGCCCCTATATCGATTTCCTCGAAAAGGAATACGGCTGCAAATATGGCCGCACCGAGGAGGAAAGCATCGCCATGCGTGTGGTCATGGACCACATTCGCTCCATCTGTTTCTGTATCGCCGACGGCCAAGTGCCTTCAAACGGCAAGGCAGGTTATGTCGTGCGCCGCATCTTGCGCCGCGCTTCCCGCTACGGTTTCCAGTTTCTGGGCCGCACCGAGCCGTGTTTTTTGCGTTTGGTCGATGTTTTGGCTGGGATTTATTCGGATGTATTCCCCGAAGTGATCGCCCAAAAGGCATTCATCAAAAAAGTCGTTGAAGAGGAGGAGAAAAGCTTCCTGCGCACACTGGAGCGCGGCACACGTATGTTCGACGACTACGTCCGCGAAAACGAAGCGACCAAAATCATCGACGGCAAGTTTGCCTTCAACCTATACGACCGTTTCGGTTTCCCGATCGACCTCACCAAGGTGATGGCCAAGGAAAAAGGCTGGCAAGTCGACGAGGCGGGTTATGATGTATTGTTGGAGGAGCAAAAAGGCAAGGGCAAGGCCGCTGGCGAAGTGAAGACCGGCGACTGGGTCGAGGTCAATGCGATGAACGGCATGCCTGTGTTCACAGGCTACGAGAGCACAGAGGGAGCTGCAATGATCACCCGCTACCGCACCTTGGAAACTGCCAAAGGCAATGTCTACCAAATCGTGCTCGATCAGACGCCCTTCTACGCCGAGTCGGGCGGGCAAGTCGGGGACACCGGCGCACTGCGCAGCGCCAACGAGATCATCCGCGTGCTCGACACCAAAAAAGAGAATGACTTGATCATTCACTTTGTAGATCAGTTGCCCGAGAATGCAGCTGCCGAATGGGACGCCGAGGTCGATGCCGAGCGCCGTCGCCTCATCCGCGCCAACCACAGCGCCACGCACTTGCTGCACGCCGCGCTGCGCCGCGTCTTGGGCACCCACGTAGAGCAAAAAGGTTCCTTGGTCAACGATCAGATCTTGCGCTTTGACTTCAGCCACTTCCAAAAAATGACCGATGCCGAAATCGCCGAAGTCGAGCGCATCGTGAACAGCAAAATTGCCGAAGGCATCACCCTCGGCGAGCGCCGCAACGTGGCCATCGCAGAGGCACGTACCCTCGGTGCGATGATGCTCTTTGGCGAGAAATATGGCGACGCCGTGCGCGTCATCACCTTCGACCCCAAATACTCGGTCGAGTTGTGCGGCGGTGTACACGTGCAAAATACCGCCGAGATCAGGCTCTTCAAGTTCGTCTCCGAGGGCTCGATTTCCACAGGCGTGCGCCGCATCGAGGCCGTCACAAGCGATGGCGCCATTGCCTACCTGGAGCAAAAAGTTGATTTGCTCGACAGCCTCACCGGGCTGTTGCGCAATACCCAAGACCCTGCAAAAGCACTCGAAAACCTGATCGAGTCCCACCGCAAACTGGAAAAAGATCTCCAGAAGCTGCAAGCGGCAGCCGTAGGCGACCTGCGTGAGGGCCTCCTCGGCAAGGCACGCACGGTCGGCAGCGTGCAACTTATCAACGAAGTCGTCGAGGTGCCAAGCGACAAGGAACTCAAGACCCTCGCATTCGACCTGCGCAAGAGCCTGAGCAATGCCGTGATCGTGCTGGGCGCCCTTTTTGACGGCAAGCCCATGCTCAATGTCGTCATCACCGAGGACTTGGAGCAATCTGGCAAAGTCCACGCAGGCAACCTCGTGCGCGAGATCGCCAAGGAGATCCAAGGCGGCGGCGGAGGCCAGTCCTTCTTCGCCAGCGCCGGCGGCAAAGATGCCAGCGGCCTCGGCAGGGCAGTGGCGAAGGCAGCGGAGCTGCTGGGGTAAAATGCTGTAGTCCAAAGCTTTGGCTGTGTGCCAAGGTGTAAATATTAACCGCAGAGGGCGCGGAGAACGCAGAGAAAACAATGCTCTTTGCGTCCTTTGGTGCGCCCTCTACGGTTTTGTTACAGAGCAAATTGGGTTGTGCCGCTAATAGAAATCACCTTTTGCAAAACTGAATCGAAGTGCAATAGGGTGTTTTCAAATTCTAGCAGAATTCCTATCTTGAGATTCCAACTAGAATTTCATGTCCAAATCCCAACTTTTTCAATCGTTGCGCAAAGCCTTGCGCCTATCCCAGATCGCTGACCATCAGGGCATCCCCGCCGACGAAGTCGCCGAATGGACCCAATCCCAGCCGATCGCAAACGTCTCGCGACGTGAATTCCTCAAAAAACTCAGCTATGGCGCAGCAGGCATCGCTGCCTTGAGCCTATTGCCGAGCATGCGGTGGCTCGAAGACGATGGCCCCAAGATCGTCATCGTCGGAGCAGGCATGGCCGGACTTCGCGCAGCGCATATCCTCAAAAAGGCTGGCGTCTATAAAAATGTGCGCCTCTATGAGGCGAGCAATCGCACCGGTGGCCGCATGTTTACCCAAAAACTCAACGGCAACAGTGGAACCACCGAGTTGGGTGGCGAATTTGTCGATTCAAATCACTTCGACATGCTTGCCCTCGCCGACGAATTCAAGGTGACGCGGCTGCTCAAAAATGATGACAAATTGATTCCCGAGCTGTTTTGGATGGATGGCAAGGCCTATACGCAGACCGACGCCATCCGTGCATTTCAGGCGATCCGCAAGCAAGTTTGCAAAGACGCCAAAAAGAAAGGCAAGGCCAGGGAAGCCTTAGACAATACCTCACTTGCCGCTTACCTGTCAAGGATGCCCATGGAGGGATGGTTCAAAAAGACGCTCGAAGTCGCCTATATCGGTGAATATGGTTTGGAACTCGCCGAACAAAGCGCGCTCAATTTCATCGATTTGGTCGGATGCCAACCTGTGGGCGTGTTTGACATGTTTGGTACGAGTGATGAAAGCATCAAACTCTTGGGAGGCAATCAGCAGCTCTGTGACCGCATGGCCGATGGTTTGCGCGACCAAATCGTGATGGATGCGCCGCTCGTGGCCATCCAAAGCCAAGGTACAGGCTACAAACTCACGTTTCAAAACATGAAACAGGCCGTCGACGCCGACATCGTCATCATGACCGTTCCCTTCACGGTGTTGCGGGATATCGATGGAATTGATCGCTTGGCAGGTATGACGCCCGCCAAGCTCAAATGCATCAAAGAAGCCGGTGCGGGGCAGAATGGCAAGTATTTCTTGGATGTGAATGAGCGCGTTTGGCGCAAACAAGGCTACCAGGGCTACCTATATACTCCGAACATCCATACGAGTTGGGACAGCTATCACCTTCAAAATGGGAATGAAGGCAAGTCGATCTATTCGGTTTTCTTTGGCGGCAATACTGGCGCGAACATCAGCAAGGGTGGGGGAGAGGCCTATTTGAAGGAGATTTCGGAGGCATTTCCAGGATTCAAGGATCAGTACACTGGCTATAATTCGCAGATGAATTGGTGGAAAAATCCTTGGTCCAAAGGCAGTTACATCTGCCCCAAACCTGGGCAATACAGCAACATCGTCGCGCAAGCTGCCTTGCCGATCGGAAACATGCTTTTCGCCGGCGAGCATACCAGCGCCCTTTTTTGCGGATTCATGAACGGTGCTGCCGAGACGGGCCGCGTGGCAGCCGAGCAGGTCTTACTCAAGCTGAAGGCGAAATAGCCGCGATCATTTTCCTGTAAACGCAGGCTTGCGCTTCTCCAAAAATGCCGCCGTGCCCTCGCGCCCATCGTGCGAGCGCGCAGCGCGCCCGAATGCACTCGCTTCCACAGCGTAGCCTGAAGCCGGATTGTGTACACCCGCCGCGATCGCTTCCAAGGTCAATGCAACCGCCAAGGGTGACTTGGCATAAATCGTTTCCAACAGCTCAAGTGCCTTGGCAATCAGCGCATCTGGCGTCGTGACATAATTGGTCAGGCCCAAAGCCAGGGCCTCATCCGCCTTGATCACAGCGCCGGTGAGCAGCAACTCCGTAGCCTTGCCCTTGCCGATGAGCTGCACCAGCCTTTGCGTGCCGCCATATCCTGCTACCAATCCCAGATTGACCTCGGGCTGTCCAAACTTGGCGTTGTCTGATGCTACGCGCATGTGGCAGGCCATCGCGAGCTCGCATCCGCCTCCCAAGGCGAAGCCATTGACAGCGGCGATGATCGGTTTGGGAGAATTTTCGATGCTGAAAAACACATCTTGGCCGCGTTTGCTGAAGGGTTCGGTCTCATTCGCTGGAATTTGATTCACGCCAGCGATATCCGCCCCCGCCACAAATGCCTTGCTGCCTGCACCCGTGATGATCGCGCCCCGCAATGCAGGATCGCTTTGCAGGTGGGCGATGGCGAGGCCCAGCTCAGTGATCACATCCGCATTCAGCGAATTCATCGCCTCGGGACGGTTGATCGTGATCTTGAGCGTTGCGCCTTCGGTTTCCAGCAAAAGCGTTGTATAGTTGTCAGCAGCCATAGGATTCTAATCTTGTGTACAAATAGTGTAGTCGCAAAATAAGCGAGAAAGCGATTGGGGCGCAAACCTTGTCCTGAACATTGTTACATCCACAAAATCATTCTAATTTGCAGCAAATCGATGACCATGGCTCCTTCATACCTTGAACTCAAGGCAATTCTCTCTCCGCCCGCCTCTGGCAAGGGCAATCTCAAACTGTTGGGAATGCCCTACCAAGGGCATGACCCGCTCTTGATACAATTCGCAGCATCACTCGCCGAAGCCGATGATTTTGAGGAAAGTTGGCCCGCATTCTTGGCCGCTTTGGCGGTGGATGCGAGTGACCAAGCGGCTGCATTGGCCGATGCCAAGTTGCTTCTGTTGTATTCCCATTACCTCGTGACCGTGCGCGCGACGGCAGAATCGGGGGAATACCTTTCCGCAGCAATGATGCAATGGATAGGCGAAGGCGACGAGCGTATTCCAGTGGAAAATGCGCAATGGTTTCTTGCAGCAACGCAAGGCCACGGCTCAGCGGGAGCGCACGCCGCAATCCAAGTCATAAGCGAAGAGGCTACGTTTTTGAGGCATTTTTTCACCGAACAAAACGATGCTGCCGTAATCCAAGCCGCCGGCATCTACCTCGGCCAATTGCTCGACCTGCGCGCACAATGGCCCGCGCACTACCAGTGGTTGCCAATGGATGGCCGCATGAGAAACATCCGCGAATTGTTCCTACTGGGCAGTGAGGAATTGCCCTTGACCACGCGGGCAGGCAAGTCGGAAGTCGTATTCAGAGAAATCGTAGAGGTCTATGACGCATTGCAGGCGCTCGTCCCTCCGCTACCATTTTGGACCATGCTACAAGAATACATCGAGGAATTGCGCGCCAACAAAGGCCATCTCACGGCTGCGGCACAAAGCCTGCGCGTAGCCATGCTTGCCGATTGAGCGATTATTCCACCCGAATCTGATTCCGATCATAAGACCCGCCCGTTTCATAATTGGGCGGGGAAAGGTCCGCGCGCATGATCTCCTCGACTTGGACGAGGGTATTGTGCAAGTCGCTCGTTTCAGAAAGCAGATTGTCAATCAGGCTTGTGTCTGCCGTCGCACGATTCACCATCGGCTGCTCGATCAGGTATTTGAGCATCTCCTCAATTGTCCGCAATTGCTCGGAAACCATTTGGGAATTTTCCAGCAGGCCTTGGTAGTTGCGAATGCGGTCTTGGAGCAGGGCAATGCGTTTTTCCTTGATTTCGCGGAGCTTGCCTGAGTCGTCGCCCATGCTGCCGCGTATCTCTTCGATCTGCTTCTTGAGATTCACCGGATTGTCTTGCGCCAAGAGGTCGGGGAATCGGTCGAAGCTCGACAAAAGCCTCACGTAATTGAGCTGCAAGACATCGATCTTCTCATGGTATTGCCGCACGATTTCAGGAAAACGCTCATTCAGCTTGAGGTAGTTTTGCTTAGCCTCAGACAATTTGGTCCTGAAGTCTTCGAATCTGCGTTGGCCCTTGGCTGAGAGGGTATTGTAAAGATCAGTGAGCTTGGCGACGTAGGCATAACTTTGCAGTTCCGAGCGGTACTTCATGTTGATCGCGCGGCGGAAACGACGGCTGCGGGCGATCAGGTTCAGGAAAATCATCTCCAATCCGCCAAAAACAAATCCGAGGCCTAAGACATCAAACTTGAAGATATTGTACATCAGCACCATGGCCATGACGGTGCCGATCGCCATGATCCCCATGCCAATGAGGTGAAAGGGCCAGAAAAAGGCCTCTTTGGTGTAATTGATAAATTTACGGATGTCCTTAGCCAAGACGAGATGCGTTGGGTGATTTCGTGCCAATATACGCCACTCCGTGGCGATGGTTACAGGAATTTTCTAAAACGCCATCAATTCGGTGGCAGGTTTTGCAAGGCGGCTTGGATGCGGCGCACCGTTTCGGCCTTTCCAAATGCCTCTGCCATCTCAAAACAGCCCGGACCAGCGGCGACACCCGTGAGCGCGAGGCGCAAGGGAGCCATCACTTTGCCAAAACCCACGGCCTTTTCCGCCACAAAAGCATGGAAAAGATCGTGGACGGATTGTGTGGTCCAAGGCGTGAGTGCCTCCAAGCCCGGCAAAAACTCGGTCAGCAGCTCGATGCTCTGCTGCTTCCAATTCTTGGCCGCAAACCCAGCTTCATACTCGGTCGGCGCCTCAAAAAGGAACTTGCCCTTCTCCACCAGCTCGTGTGCAAAGCTGATGCGCTCGCGCATGAGGGGCGCGAGTGCCTGCAAGTAGGCGTCCGATACGGTGTAGCCAGCGGCCTCGACCGATGGTTTTGCCAGTTCGGCCAATTCCGCATCGCTTTTCAAGCGCAGGTAATGCTCTTGAAAGGACTTCAATTTGGCCATGTCAAACTGGGCGCCCGCATGGTGGCAGCGCTCAAGCGAAAACAGACCGACCATTTCCCCCAAGGAAAAGATCTCCTGCTCTCCTCCGGGATGCCAACCCAGAAACACAATGTAATTCAAAAGTGCCTCGGGCAGGTAGCCCAAGTCTTTGTAGCCTTTCCAAACTTCGCCCGAAGCCTCGTCAAACCAATCAAAAGGGAAGATCGGAATGCCAAACTTGTCTGCATTGCGCTTGCTGAGCTTTTGGCCATTGGGGCCGAGCAGCAGGGCGAGGTGCGCAAACTTGGGCATGGTGTCGCGCCAGCCGAAGGCGTCATACAGCAGCACGTGGGTAGGGGTGGAGCTGAGCCACTCCTCGCCGCGCACGACGTGGGTCACGCCCATGTGGTGGTCGTCCACGACATTGGCGAGGTGATAGGTCGGTAGGCCGTCGCTCTTGAGTAGCACGCGGTCGTCGACATTGCTGCTGTGCCAGTGCTGTGCGCCGCGAATCTCGTCGTGAAAGCGGATGTCGGCCTTGGCGGGCACCTTGAGGCGCACGACGCAATTGGTGCCGGCTGCGACCAGGCGCTCCACCTCGTCGGCGGGCAGCGTGAGGCTGTTGCGCATGCTCATGCGGGTCACGTAGTTGTAGCCACGGTTGTCGAGGCCACTCGCCTCCAACTTGGCACGCATTTCCTCCAATTCCTCAGCAGTATCAAATGCATAATAGGCATGGCCCGAAGCGACCAATTCCTTGGCGTAGCGCTGATAAAGTTCGCTGCGCTCGCTCTGCCGATAGGGCGCATGTGGCCCGCCGATATGAACGCCTTGGGAAAAAGTGATACCCAACCATTCCACTGCACGCACGATAAATTCCTCGGCACCTGGCACAAAACGGCCCTGATCAGTGTCCTCGATGCGCAAGATCAGTTCGCCATCAAGCTTTTGGGCGAGCAAATAACAATACAAAGCAGTGCGCAGACCACCGACATGTTGAGGCCCAGTGGGGCTAGGAGCGTAGCGAAGGACAGGTTTCATTTGAATTGATAATTGACAATTGACAATTGATAATTGGGAAGGGTGGAGAGGGATTAGTGATTAAGGATTAACAATGAGTAATTTACATTGAGCGAATTATGGGGCGAAGGTTTCGTAGCATTTGATAGTCGCATTCCCCTTCATTCAAAACTGCTAACTGCTAACTGCTAACTGCTAACTGCTAACTTCTAACTGCTCATTCCTAATTCCTAATTTCTAATTCCTTATTGTTATCTCACTCAAAATTCTCAGTGACCAAATTGCGATCAAACCGCTTCACCAAGCCTGCGAGTACCTTGCCGGGGCCGCATTCGATGAATTTTCCGGCGCCGTCTTTGACCATGTTTTCCACGGTTTGGGTCCAGCGCACTGGGCCGGTGAGTTGGGCGATGAGGTTGGCTTTGATGCGCTCCTTGTCGGTTTCGGGCAATGCGGTGAAGTTTTGGTAGACGGGAATGCGGGCGTCGTTGAAGTTGGCGGCGCGGATGCCTTGTTCCAATTCCTCGGCGGCAGGTTGCATGAAGGGGGAGTGAAAGGCGCCGTTCACGACGAGGCGCTTGGCGATCTTGGCGCCCGCTGCCTTGCACTGCTCGATGGCGAGGTCCACGCCTGCCTCAGAACCCGAGATGACCAATTGGCCGAGGGTGTTGTAGTTTGCGGGCACGACAACCTCGCTGATGCCGGCGCAGATTTGCTCGACGACGGCGTCGTCGCAACCGACGATGGCGGCCATGGTGCTCGGGGTAATGTCGCAAGCCTTTTGCATCGCATTCGCCCTGATCTGCACCAAGCGCAATCCGTCCTCAAAGCTCAAAACGCCAGCCGCAACCAGCGCAGAAAATTCGCCCAAGCTATGTCCTGCGGTCATGTCGCCGTGGTGGCCACCTGCGATGGCCACAGCCACCGAGTGAATGAAAATCGCGGGCTGCGTCACGGAGGTCTGCTTCAATTCCTCCTCGGTGCCCTCAAACATGATCTTGACGATGTCAAAACCCAAGATGCCGGGAGCTTGGTCAAAAAGGTCCTTTGCGACGGCAGAGCCTTCATACAATGCCTTGCCCATGCCGGGAGATTGGGCGCCTTGCCCTGGAAAAACGAGCGCAGTTTTCATTGACTTGCAGAATTTTTGTGCCTAAAAAATGCCCCAATTGGGCTTTGAGGGGCAATATAGGCCCCTTACTTAGCAGCGCAAATATAGTGCTTGAATTTTGAATATTCACTAGGCAACTTGCGCATCACATGGCACATCTCATTTCCATCGTGGGCCCCACGGGCGCGGGCAAGTCGGCAATGGCCCTGCAGGTCGCGCAGCGGCTGGGCTGCCCGATCGTTTCTGCCGACTCGGTGCAGATCTACCGTGGATTGGACATCGGCTCGGGCAAGGTGACGGCCGAGGAGCGGGGCAATGTGCCGCATTTCATGCTCGACGTCGTCGATCCCGACGAGCGCTTCAATGCGGGAGAGTTTGCGCGGCAATGCGAAGCCTTGTTGCAGGAGCTTTTTTTGTCCTATCCCGTCGTGGTAATGGCGGGCGGTACAGGTTTGTATTTTCAGGCTGTTTGGGATGGATTGGACGAGATGCCCGAGGTGTCGGAAGAGATCCGCGCCGCGCTCAACGCCGCCTTGATCGCCGACGGACTGCCTGCGTTGCAAGCGGAGCTGGCGGCAGCAGATCCCGAGACTTGGGCTGTGATCGATCGCAACAATCCGGCGCGCATCATTCGGGCCTTGGAGGTGTATCGCGCCACAGGCCTGCCGATATCTATGTATCGGAAAGGAGGGAAGCGTGAGCCAAATCCTTGGCTGGACATCAAAATCGGGTTGGAATGGCCGCGTGAGGTATTGTATGCACGCATCGAAACCCGCATCGATCAGATGATCGCCGACGGCCTCCTCGACGAGACGGAGGCGATTGCAGGAAAATATGGCTGGGATTGTCCGGCATTGGGTTCCTTGGGATACCGCGAAATGGTCGGTTATCACAATGGTGAATTTGATTGGTTGGAGGCCTTGCGCCTGCTCAAGCGCAACACACGCAGGTACGCGAAGCGACAATTGACGTGGTTTCGCAAGTACGAGGATTTGCCTTGGTTTCAAGCAGATGCGACGGTCGCTGTCTTGGATCACATCGATGCGCAACTGCGTAGGCTGAATTGATAGTCTTTGAGGCGAGGATTTTGGGCCGCGCATTCCCCTAGAACAGAAAAATTGCTATCTTCCAGCATGATGAGGCCGGTCGATCTGCGCAAGATTCTCTTTTTACAGTTTGCCCTACTTTCGGTGATGGTGGGTTTGCTGGGCATGGCAGCGTTTGGATTGATGCTTTGGGACTTTCAATTTCCAGGCACATTCAAAGCTTGGTATCTGTTCCGGGGAGGGATGCCATTGAATTTGACCTTGTTGCTGGGATTTGGCTTGCAGCACAGCATTATGGCACGCCAAGGCTTCAAGCTGGCGATTGCACGATTGATGCCGGTGCCACTGGAGCGTAGCTTTTACGTGATGATGTCTGGCTTTGTGCTTTTCTGCTTGGCGCTGCTTTGGTCACCAAGTGATCCGCCGCTGTATGACTTGCGAGGCACCCTGCCGGGCTACGTGCTGATGGCGCTAGGCTTGTCAGGTGCAGGAGTGCTTGCCCTGGCATCGACGGCGACCGACGCATTGGATTTGATCGGCATTCGCTCTGTCATGCGCTTCTGGACGAGTCAACCGCCATTGAAGGAGCCGCTCAAAGTATTGCACCTCTACAAGGTTGTGCGGCATCCGCTTTACCTGGGCATGCTGATGCTGTTTTGGTTTACCCCAGCGATGACCCACGATCACTTGTTTTTTGCAGAGGTAATGACGGCCTACCTTTTGATTGGGATCCAATTTGAGGAGCGTGATCTTCTGAGGCAATTTGGAGATGCCTACCGCGCCTATCAAGCGACAGTGCCGATGCTCATTCCTTTTTTGAGAATGCCGAAGCAAAAGTGAATCGGTCAATACATGTAGTAACGTGTTTTTTTGCTAAAGTGGCTCCAATCAAACATTTGTCCGTCTCACGTCAGATTTTCCGATCCCCATTTCGAAGAAAAGCATTAAATTTCTCGCAAATTGAATGGGACTTGGTCCCTGACGCAGAGATAAAATACTATGAAGAAAACGCTACTCTCTCTCTTTTCATTGTTGATGCTTTCTCAATTGCTTCCCGCACAATCGATCCAAAAGGTATTGATTGAGGAGCATACGGGCGCTTGGTGTGGTTATTGCCCCGACGGCGCTTTGATCTTGGAGGATGTATTGGCAGCGAATCCCAATGCAATCGCCGCATCGGTACACAATAGTGATGCGATGTACAACTCCACGGGTGGTGTGATTCAAGGATTTTACAGCCCCGCCTATCCGCAGGCAACCATCAACCGGCAGAGCGACCCCATCAGCCGTGGTGCATGGGCAGGCGCCGTGGCTACGGCCTTGCAAAAAAGTCCTGTTGTAGCCGTTTCGATCGACAGCGCTGGTTACGATTTTGGCACACGCACCCTCAAGGTAAAGGTGAAAGCCACTTTTTTGCGTGACACGACTGGGCAAATGCGCATCAATGCCTACCTCACCGAGGATGGCGTTGTGGGCAGCGGCAGTGGATACGATCAAGTCAATTATTACAACTCGTCCTCTGGCAGCCCGCTTTTTGGTTTGGGCAATCCCATTCTCAATTACACCCACAATCACGTGTTTCGCGATGCACTTGCAACCGCTTGGGGTTACAATGGCGCGATTCCCACCACGGTTACTGCTGGCGAATCCTATAGTCTCACATTGACCAAAGTCCTGCCTGCAACTTGGAACATCGCCAACATGCACATCATCGGCTTGGTCAATATGCACGCATCTCCCGTGCGCCCGACGCTCAATGCGGAGGAGGTTCCCTTTTCGATTGCCACTGGATTTTCCAACGATCCATTTGCGCAAGGCTTGGAAATGAGCGTATTCCCCAATCCGTTGATTGATCGCAGCACGATCGGATTCGACCTTGTTGAAAACGGCCACATTTCACTAGCTGTCTACAATATCGCAGGCCAAAAAGTGCGCATCCTCGTCGATGACATCACGAATGCGGGCATGCATTCGATGGTATGGGATGGCACAGATGCCTCGGGACAGCCCGTCGCAAACGGTTTGTACATCGCTCGCCTGAGCACTGATTCGGGAGCCAATATCTCACGTCGCATCATGGTGAGCCGTTGAGCTTTACCGATTATCATTTGAATCACAAAGAATTAAATACAACGCGTATGAAAAGGATATTACTTTCAGCCTTCTTTGTTGCTGTCTTAGCAGGAGCTGCTTCGGCACAATTTTCGATCCCCAAGACCGTTTTTGAGGAATTCACAGGCGCTTGGTGCCAATACTGTGCAGACGGTGCCTACCGCGCCGAGCAGATCGATGGCAACAATCCTGATGCCATCATGATCGGTGTGCACGTGAGTGATGCGATGCAAATCGGCGTCGGCGACACCTTGAGCAATTTTTATGCACCTGCATTCCCACAGGCTTTGTTTGACCGTGGTGGCACACTCGTGAGCCGTGGCACATGGGCGAGTACCATGAGCACCTCGCAGCAAGGCGCGCGCCTTGTCACGGTGAGCTTTGACAGCGTAGGCTACGATGTCAATACACGCACCATCACTGCCGTCGTGCGTGCATTGTTTACGGGAAATGCCACGGGCGATATGCGCATCAACATGGCGATTACTGAGGCTGAGGTTACCGGTACAGGCTCGGGCTACAACCAAGTCAATGCCGATAATGGCACCCCCGGCCACCCTTACCAAGGCGCTGGCAACCCGATCGTCGGCTTTGTACACAGGCATGTTGCGCGTGACTACGTCGCGGGCACCTGGGGACTCGCCGGCGTGATTCCAGCCTCGGTGAGCCTGGGTACCGCTGTCACGCATACATTTACCTACGTGATCCCGGCCAATTTTGATGACAGCAAGATCAGCTTGGCAGCCATTGTGAGCCGCTTTGATGGACCTGGACTCGCAGATCGTAAGATCCTGAACGGTGAAGAATTTGACTTGAGCCCGCTCGTCGTCGGCCGTCCAGAAATCACCGCTGCTACGCCGATGCTGGAGATTTTGGGCAATCCGCTGAAGGATCGCTCCAAAGTGGTCTTTACGACGGAAGAGGCTGGCAATTTCCGCGTGGAAGTGTTGAATATCATCGGTCAGCAGGTGGCTGTGCTCGGCGAAGGATTTACCGACAAAGGCATCCACACGCTGTATTGGAATGGAACGACTGGCGCCAATATGCCAGTCGAAAATGGCATGTATATGGTGCGTCTGGTCACTGAAAGTGGCAAAACGCAAAGCAAGCGTGTGCTCGTCGCACGCTGATCAGCAGCGATAGTTCATCAATCAATTTGTATTTGGATGGGGTAGTTCGGTAGGCTACCCCATTTCTTTTCCAGTAAACTGTACGCGGTTTTGTGCGGTCATGGCTTATGCACAAGGTGGCGTTTGCAAACGTTTTTGGGTTCAAACACAGAAACCGATTAGATTTGCAGGCTAGACGGCATGCCATACACAACTGTGTAGCAAGGTCAGGGAGAAAAATGGAGGCAATTTCGCAGGAAATCTATCCCGTTCGCATCCGCCCGCGACCAACCTACAAGTAGGACTGTCGTATAGGTTTTGGACGCACCTCAAAGACGCTTTGGAGTTTACCATTTGGCGCTTTGTGGTAGCCATTGTTATTGAAAATGAATGAGATATAGAATCACGATCCTCTTGCTCATCTTGTTAGCCCCAGTCTTGCTGTCGGCTCAAATGGAATTGGTCACCCGCAACCAATTGCAGACCCACGTGCGTTACACCCGCTACAAGCTCGCCGAAGACGAGCAAAACCTCGTGCGCAGACTCGACTTGTCTTTTCACGAACTTTTTGAGTTGCCAATCAACCTCCAGTATTTCAAGAACTGTTTAGAGCTGAATTTCAGCATGAACAAAATCACGGTCTTGCCAGCGGGCGTCTTTAAGATGCCCAACCTGCAATACCTCGCCGGGCAAAAGAACCTCTTGGGCAAGATCCCTGACAACATTGACGAGGCGCAGTCCTTGCAAGAGATCGACCTGAGCTGGAACACGATCAAGGGCATGCCCAAGTCGATCGGCAACCTCCCCAACCTGCGCATCCTCATGCTCAACAACAACTTGATTCAGGCGATTCCCTATGAGCTCGGCCAATGCAGCAAATTGGAAGAGATCAACATGAGCGTGAATCAAATGAAGCGCATCTCCAGTTGCCTGGGGCAATTGCAGAGCCTCAAAAAGCTCGTCGCCTCCTACAACTACATCAACGAGGTGCCCAACAACATCGGCGAACTCCATAACCTCGAGTACCTAGACTTGAGCTTCAACGAGCTCGCCGTGTTGCCCGACTCGATCGCCTACTGTGAAAATCTCAAGTACCTGGATTTGAGAGGCAACCGCCTCAAAACACTGCCTGCAGAGTTTTCCAGACTGAAGAATCTGAAGGAGCTGAACCTGAAACGCAACAACTTCACCGGCAAGCAGCAGGCCTTTATCCAGTCCAAGATGCCCTATTGCAAGATTTATTTTTGAAAAAGAATTGCGAATGCTTGCATGAATCAAGGTCAAAACCTACATTTGCACTCCACAAAATGCCCACGTGGCGGAACTGGTAGACGCGCTACGTTCAGGTCGTAGTGTTCGCAAGGACATGGGGGTTCGAGTCCCTCCGTGGGTACACAACGGGAGGAAGCATCAAAACTGGTACTTCCTCCCGTTTCTTTTTGCCCTAAAACCTTGCTCAATTCGCTGGAAACGCGGATTAGCTCGTTTACTCTCGGGGTTCGAACTGTGTCGGTTTTCTTGGAATAGTACATGCCCTCGGGAAAGGCTATTTTTTGAACCCTTTGCTTGTCGCGGTAGTCACCCTTTTCCCACAATACGGCCAGATTTCGGCATATTTTTACGCATTCCTCGATGTCTTTCATGAGGTTCGTACTTTTTTGCTGGACTTGCTCCAATTCCCTCAAAATCTCCTGCTTCTCGGCCCTGAGTTTTTCGCTGAATTCCTCGTAGTCGGCCTTGGTGATTTCCTCGTGCAGGACGAACCGCTCCT
>JANPHP010000136.1:0-3569 GCA_031424495.1 Bacteroidota bacterium
AAAAATAGGTTTTCAAACTGATCGATGATGACCAAAAAGTTGTACTGTTTGATCTGCAGAAACTGCCGATAGATGTTGAGCAAGCCAGTACCGTCCTTGGCGAGGAGGGCTTGCTTGATGCTGGACTCAAAGAGGGGATCGACCTTCTCATTGGCACCGACCAAGATATTGGCGGTAGGGCCGGCGATGGCCTTGGTGAGCAAGTCAAATGGGTTGTCATCGCGGTTGAGGCGAATGTAGGCCACTTTCCACTTCATACCGGCTTTCGCCTTGAAGCGGCTTTCGTTTTCCTTCATGTTGCGCACCTCAGATTCCAAGCTGGATCTGAGCTCTTGCAACACCCGGGACTTGCCGCAGTTGCGGGGGCCCGAGATGGCTACGAAGTGATGTTGGCGCATTCGACTGCGCAATTTTTCAATTTCTGCTACCCGCGACATTCAAAATCCGATTGATTTTCCTTTTTCGAATGGTGTTCGATTCCACATGCAAGTCACCTTGCGCAGTCACTAAGGTACTGAAAAATCTGGATTGACCTCACCGCAACATCTTTATTTTATATGAGGCGGATGCTAAGTTGATTTTGGACCGATTCTCAGGTGTTATCCACAATTCTTTACACGTCTGAAATACAAGGTGCTGTGGATAACCTCGGCGTTCAAAACTCAAAAACCGCTTATTCTTTGCAGGATTGACGAAAAAGGCAGCCAAAAATTTATTCACCAACGATGTCGGTGGTGTTAATATTTTTTGCTTTTTTGCCTAAAGTGTCGACGATTGTCTCCACCTGCTCATGGTTGTGCCATGGCGTTGAGCGCATTCTCACCAAATCGTGGCCCTCTGGGCTGCTAAGGTGGTAAACTTGACACAGCGTTCTTTTACCCTGCGTTTCACCCTCGTTTCACAAACGACAGCGCAAAAGTAGCTTGTAGGCCATGCTTTTTAGGCCTCGATGTGCACAGTTTGCAGTCTAAGTGTAGGCAAGATTGGACAAAAGGGTCCTCGTATTTGATTTTCAACAGAGCAGCGCTTCCTTATGAAGTATTTTCAAGCAGTATTGTTGGTCGCCCTCGTAGCGGCAGGGCAGGTAGGCTATTGTCAAGGTCAGGACAATGCCAAGACTACGCGCCTCCAAAACACGCGCTATTACGAGCGGGAAATCCCCACATATAAGAAGGTGTTGGAAAATGGCCAATACCCTGCCGTGATGGAAAAGCTTGCCGATTGCTACCGCATGACTGGCGATCTTGAAAAGGCTGAGATTTGGTACCGCAATGCCATTACCAACGGCAACCAAAATACAACCTGCCGGCTCAACTTTGCCAAGGTGCTCCAAAGCAATGGCAAGTACCAAGAAGCCAAGGATCAATTTGTGCTCTACGAGGAGATTTCAGGCCAATTTGAGCAAAGTGAAAAATTCATTGCCTCCTGCGAGATGGGAATGAAGGTCAAGGATGACAAGAATCGCTATGAGATTCAGCCCGTGACCCGCCTCAATACCAATTATTCAGACATCATTGCCATCAACAGCAAAGATGAGATCGTGTTTGCAACCCGTGGCAAGCGCAGTGAAATCGGCTCCATGAAGGGATCGAAATCGGAGTCTTCTGATTATGACTTCTACCAAGCCAAGAAACACGGTGATGGTACGATTGCCGAAATCAAGCCTATCAAGGGAGGCATCAACTCGCCTTATGATGATGTAGGCGCTGTGAAAATGCCAGGTAGCGACCTCGTGCTGTTCACGCGCTCAGAAGATGCCTCAGGCAGCAAAAAGAAAAAAACCGTTGGCAACAACGTGACCAGCAATCAGGTCAAGATTTTGGGTGCCAAACGCTCTGGCAAGAAGATGGACGAGGTTGAAGAATTGCCCGTGAACTTTGCCGATGGCAACTCCAACTTTCACCCAGCAGTGCATCCCAATGGCGACATGATCGTTTTCGCATCCGATCGCTCCGGCGGATTTGGTGGTGCCGATTTGTACATGATACGCAGAGTCGATGGCAAGTGGTCCAAGGCAGAAAACCTCGGCCCATCTGTCAATTCGCAAGGCGACGAGTTGTTCCCGACGTTCAACAAGCAAGGTCATTTGTTTTTCGCCTCTGACGGCAACGTCGGTTTTGGCGGCTTGGATCTTTACACCAGCGACTTTGAAAATGGAAATTGGGCCGGCACCACCAATATGGGCAGTGGCATCAACTCCCCCAAGGATGACTTTGGCATCATTTGGGATCCAGCCACAAGTGCAGGCTATTTCAATTCCAATCGCAACACTGCAACTGGCGACGACATCTACAGCTTCAAGCGTACACCCGGCATCACCGGTCAGGTTTTTGACGGCCTCACCAAAGAGCCATTGCCTGGCTCGATCGTGCGCCTCAAAGACATCCACGGCAACGAGAAAATCATTATTTCCGATGGCGGCGGTCAATTTTCCGAGCCTTGCAAAGACAACACCGGCTATTTGGTGACCATCGACGCGCCGGGTTTCCACACTTGGCGGGATACGTTCTGGACGAAATCAATCCCGCAAGGACGAGACATCAACTTGGACGTCTTCTTGGAGGTCGAGCAAGTATTTGAAATGAACGGTTATGTGCATGACGTCGGCGACGGCGCTCGTTTGGGAGAAGCTGATATTGATGTGATCCAAGACGGCTCCGTCAAGCGCAGCCTGAATGCTACCGTTGATTCAGCAGACTACCGTCTGCGTTTGGAGCCAGGTGAGGACTATACTGTGATCTTCAAAAAGGACAATTACATCCCCCGCATCGTGAACCTATCGCTCAGCAACTTCAGGGGCGTAGAGGTGCGCACGCGCAACGTGCCGATGACCAAAGGGCAGTATGTGTTGGTGAATGGCAGCGTGGTTGAGGAGGGAACGGTAGGCACTCCGATCGCCCGTGCATCGATCCACATCATCAACAACAACACGCAAGAAATTGTCGACTCTGCGATGTCCTTGAAAAATGGCACATTCTGGGTAGCGATTCCATGGGATTCGATTTCCAACTATTCGATTATCTCCGCCAAAGAAGGCTTTTTCAGCACGAGCCGTCACATCCAGACCCGCGACAGCAACAACAACATGACGATCAACATCGCCATGGAAGACGCGGATTTTGGTTTGGACAACAGTATCAAAGTGATTCACTACGGATACAATCAGATCGACCTCGACCTGATCTCTAAAAAGGACCTGAATGAGATCTATTTCTTCCTGACCCGTAACCCCAATGCAAAATTGGAAGTGCGGTCACATACCGACTCGCGTGGCACCACCCAGTACAATCTGGAGCTATCACGCCGTCGTTCAGAGTCAGTGGTCAAATACATACAGGCCCGCAAGCCGATTCCATCGGAGCGGTTTGTCGCGTGGGGATTTGGGGAAGAGTTTTTGATCAATGATTGCAATGATGGTGTACCTTGTGACGAAAATGCTCATGCGCTCAATCGGCGCACCGAGCTCAAGGTGATTGAGTAGCAACAGGGGCTACTCGCAAGGGAGAATCAATAAAATGCTCATGGTCGACGATCGCCGTGAAGGCAAGGTTTTTTCAGACTTCAGTCAA
>JANPHP010000137.1:0-5199 GCA_031424495.1 Bacteroidota bacterium
GGTTGGTGTTTAGGGTTGGCAAACGGCTTTGGATGCTTGCCTATACATTGGGGTTGGCAAACGACTTTGGATGCCTGCCTCTACATTAGGGTTGGCAAACGGTTTGGTTTTGTATCTCCTTTTTTATCCAAATGGCCCTGCGCACCTGCGCACGGCTTTGTTTCTCTGTTGATTGGTGCAGTGGGTCGCCGCCAGGCGGCCCCTGCACGCCTTTTGCGTGGCTGCGATCTTTGAAATTGGCACTCAATGGATGTTGCAAGCCACGGCCTTTCATTTACGGGTGGTGAAGGAGTGAAATGTATATTGCGCTTGTGACTTGCTTGCGCCCTTTCAGGGCTTGAATGACTTTGTTGGCTTTTAGCGTAGGGCTTTGCCCTACGCTGATTGCTTTCGCCCTTTCAGGGCTTGAATGACTTTGTATTATGCTCGCGTCGAGCATTAATTGTATAGGATCATGAAAAATCTACTTGAAAACAATACGCTTTTGCGCTTGGCTGCTGCGCAGTCGGTGATGACGCGCGAGATTGCGATGCAGCATCTTATGGCGGCGATCGGTAAGTGCCGCGACAGCGAGGGGCGGTTTGAGGTGCCTGTGCTCACCATTCAAGGCATCGCCGAGGCCTGGTCGACCTTTGGGCACGCCCCTGCGGACTTTGCGCACTTGACGCCGCGATGCGCTTGCATCATGCTCAGGCTGAGCATGCGGATTTTGGACTCGGAATGGACAGCGATGGTGGCGGCGTTGGGGGATTTGGCTTTTGTGGAGGAGTTGGTGATGGGGGAAAATTGAGAATCCCGCATCGGGATCACCGTAGGTAAACCCGCATCGCGTTCAGCGCACCTAATCCCGCACCGGGATCGCCATAGGCAATTGAAAGTAAAGAGTTGAGTGGCTGGGCGGCTTTTATCCTAAATTGTTCGTGGTTCGTGGTACATCATTCATTGTGGTTCATTCATTGTGGATCATTCATTGTAAATCACCCATCGTTCATCCTTCATCGTTCATCATTCATCATTAATCATTAATCATTAATCATTAATCATTAATCATTAATCGTTCATTATTCATTCCCTCCTGTTGCTTCCTCCCCTCGCTTTGTTATCTTTGGGCTAGGAAACTTATCATTCCCTTACCAAAATGGCTACAACCACGATCAGAGTCCAAGATGCCACGTTTGCGGGCAAGATCTTGCATGAAATTGCATTGGGATTTGCTTCGGAATGCGTCACTGTCCAAGAAATTATCAGCGCTCGCGTGACCAATGAGGTGCATGACTACAACCAAAAGCAGCCTGAATATTACCGCGGATTGATCGATCCGACCGATGCCGAGAAGACGATCAATGGGCTCAAACTGCACAGCCGCAAGCCGATCGATGCTGAGCAGCAAGTCTATGTCGCGCTCCATGCTTTTCAGCGCAATGGTTTTTTTGTGCTCATCGACAATGTCCAAGCCGAGACGCTGGAACAACAGGTGCTGCTCACTGCCGATACCGTCGTGAGTTTTGTGAAACTGACACCGCTGGTGGGAGGCTGAGCCATGGGATTTCTGGATGATGTAAAAAAAATGCTGGGACTCGGTGGCGCCAAGCCCAAGGCTGCAGCCGCAAAACCTGCATCTGCTCCCCCAATTGAGATTCCGGTCGTGCATACGGGTGAACGCGCCGAATTTGACGAGGTGATCAAGCTCACGGTAGCGCAATATGCAAAGACCCATCAATACTTCTATGGCATAAAGGTCTCTGACAATGAGACCTATCTACAGACGGTCAAGCCCTGGGAAGACAAGAAACGGGTGCGTTTTGTGGTCTACTGTTGCGTGGAAACCCATGAGCAGACCCAAAAGGATGGAGTCACCGTTTACAATTCACCCAACGAATTTCGCAAATATGCTCGCCTTGCCTACGTGCAGCAATTGCTCAGAACCAAATTGGTGATGGACGATGAGGACATGGCACTCATTTTGAAATCGTTTTCTGAGAGTAAAGCGTATGGATGGTCGAGTCTACAATATTGGCCTGTTGCATTTTTGCTGAATCAAATCGCTGCGCAACGCAAGGGGCAAGCCATTTCGGGTATTCTGCAAAACGCCCTGCGCCGCATTCACAAGCAACTCCAAGACGCCAACGACTATTATGAAAAAAAGGAGCGCGCAAAACTCATCGAGAAGCTGGACACTTTGTTGTTTGTTCCCGGTGAATCGGCAAGTGCTGTAAAACCCACCAAATTTCTTGGCGTCGACGACTTCAGCCAATACGCGAATGCAGTGATCGCGCAGTTGCCGGCGGCAGACCAGCCTGTGTGGTATCAAATGATCAGCCAAGCGCAGCGGGCATCAGGAAGCAAACCCACGGCAAAATACCTCGCTGACTCCAAGACATTGCTCAAGGAAATCAGCTCCGAAAAATTCAAGCGCGTGGTGGTCGATTGGTTCACGTTTGTGATCCAACTCAAGGAAAAAGAGACCCGCCATACACAGACTTTCGCCGGTAGGGAATATACACACAGCACTTATGTATTTCTTGATGCTGCAAACACAGAGCCGATCAAAGGATTTGTCTGGATGTGTGCCCATTTTCATGACACCCTGACATTGCAGACGATCGCAAAACTCGCCGAACGCTGCTACAAAAAGATCCCATCGATCGGGCCCGCATCGGCAGCCATCGGAAATGCATGCCTATTTGTGCTCTTTAAATCCAAGGGGTTGGAAGGCATCGGCCACCTGTCGCGCCTGAAATTGCGCATCAAGCAGGCCTCGACGCAAGCCATGATCGACAAGTACCTGGCTGAGGCTGCAAAGGCCCAAGGCATTACGGTCACAGAAATTGAGGACTTGGCCGTCGATGATTATGGCCTGCAAGATGGCAAGCGTCGCTGGGTTTATGATGATTATGCTTTTGAATTGGAGGTGATAGGCGCCGGGAAAATACAACAGCAATGGTACAAGCCGGATGGGAGCCCGCAAAAGTCGGAGCCGACGGCGGTGAAAACCAACCATGCCGCCAAGCTGAAAAAGATGAAGCTGGTGATCAAGCAGATCGAGCAGGCAAGCACGGCACAGCGAGACCGCATGGATCGCATGCTGCGCAGCGACCGCAAGATGCAAGGGAGTTATTTCCAGCAATTTTACCTGCAACATGGGTTGATGTCATTTCTCGCGAAGAAACTGCTGTGGAATTTTCACCAAGATGGGGCGACCACGACCGCAATATGGTCTGCGGCAGGCTGGCTGAACGCCGAAGGCAAGCCCGTGACCATCACCGACAATGCCGAGGTTACCCTCTGGCACCCTGCCCTCTCCTCTTTGGCAGACATCAAGGCGTGGCGCGCGTTTTTGATGGAAATGGAGATTTTGCAACCGATGAAGCAAGCCTTTCGCGAGGTCTATCTCCTTACCGATGCCGAGGTCAATACACGTATCTACAGCAACCGCATGGCCGCGCACATGCTCAAGCAGCATCAATTCAATTCGCTGGCCAAGGGCAGAGGCTGGAAATATGCCCTCCTCGGCGCTTATGACGATGGGCGCGAAGGCGAACTGGCTTCCCTCCATCTACCGGAGTTTGGCTTGCGCGCCGAGTATTGGGTCACCGGCGTGAACTCCGACGGTGAATGGAACGACACGGGCATCTGGAACTATATCGCAACCGATCAGGTGCGGTTTGTGAATACAAGCACGGGGCAGCCTGTCGAATTGATCGACGTGCCTGCCATCGCCTTTTCAGAGGCGATGCGTGATGTGGACTTGTTTGTGGGTGTGGCAAGCGTGGGCAATGACCCGACCTGGCGGGATTCGGGCGGCATTCCTGCTTACAGGGATTACTGGCAATCCTACAGCTTTGGCGACCTCACGGAGGTCGCCAAAATGCGCAAGGAAATCCTGACCGGACTCATTCAACGGCTCAAGATCAAAAATGTAGCGTCGATCGTAGGAAACTACCTCGTCGTGCAAGGCAAGTTGCGCACCTACAAAATCCATATCGGCAGCACCAATATTTTGATGGAGCCCAACGATCAATACCTCTGCATTGTCCCCGACCGATCGATCAAAACGGGAACGGAAAATGTCTTTTTACCCTTTGAGGGCGACAACGGACTCTCGATTGTATTGTCCAAGGCATTTTTGCTGGCTGAAGACGACAAGATCACCGATCGCACGATCACCTCGCAGATATTGCGGCAATGAGGTGGGGATGTGGGGGGGGCTAGGCGTGTCCGTGGATTGATTTACAGTCAAATTTAGCTTCTCTCGCCAGAGGCTCGGGTCGAATAGCCCTGCGGCCAGAGGCCTTGGACTCTGAGCGGAACACAGTGTGTTTGTGCTAAAATTCCTTTTGTGCTGCCGGTTACCGTAGACTGAAGTCTACGGCAATTCATTCTAGCGCTGTTGTGGAGATCATGTTGGTGGTGAAATTCATCTCGGGTTGATGGCATGAATTTCAAAGGTTTGGTAGGCTTGGCTGTTGCGCAGAATGAATTGCCAGGTACTTCAGTGCCCGGTGGGGGGCAATTGGCTGCGCCGATCTAAAGATTCATTCTAGCGCTGTTGTGGAGATCATTTTGGTGGTGAAATTCATCTCGGGTTGATGGCATGAATTTCAAAGGTATGGTAGGTTTGGCTGTTGCGCAGAATGAATTGCCGGGTACTTCAGTGCCCGGTTGGGGGGGCAATTGGCTGCGCCGATCTAAAGATTCATTCTAGCGCTGTTGTGGAGATCATGTTAGAGGTGAAATTCATCTCGGGTTGATGGCATGAATTTCAAAGGTTTGGTAGGTTTGGCTGTTGCGCAGAATGAATTGCCGGGTACTTCAGTGCCCGGTATCGGTAATTGGCTGCGCCGATCTGAAGATTCATTCTAGTGCTGCTTGTGATGTGCTGCTGGCTAGCGTGGCCTGTATCTGCACTGAAGATTCCATCCCGCACCCAGTGCGGGACGCTACGCTACCAATGACAAGCTATGTATAGCGCTATAATCAGTAGCTTGAAAAATGCATAAAATCGTTGTGATGGGACTGGGAGGCTGCGAAGTAGGAGGTGTATCTGCACTGAAGATGCCTCGGCTTCGCTGCGCTCCGCTCGGCATGACAAGGGGGCTTTGTCAATCGATCAAAAGGCAAGCGCAAGCTTGTGGTCACTCGGAATGACAAATACGGCTGGGGCCGTACCTAAAGTATCCAAAGCGCTAGCATGCGTCA
>JANPHP010000138.1:0-5101 GCA_031424495.1 Bacteroidota bacterium
TGTGGCAAGGTGAATGCTCAGGTTGTCTTCCATATAATCGGCCGTGCAGATGTCGAGGAAGCCGTTTTTATCAAAGTCCCCCACCCCGATGCCCCAGTTGGAAGCACCAGAGATCAGGTAGGCAAATGGCGCAAAATTGCCACCGCCGGTGCCGAGCAGATAGTTGACCGTGCGGCTGTCGGTGCCGACGACGAGGTCTGGAATGGCGTCTTTGTTCAAGTCGCAAACGACAACTGAACGTGGCTTTGCCTCTGTTGGGAAGCTCTTGGCACCCGTAAAGTTGCCAGCGCCATCGCCAAAGTGTAGCGCAACCTTGTTTGCGGAGTTGCAGACAGTGACGAGGTCGATGAAACCATCTTGGTTCACGTCGGCGGCTGTGATGTCATGGGGAAAACCGCCGCCAGCTGCGGTCGATTTGACGGCCAAAAATCCGCCGCTGCCATTGTTCATCAGCCAGTTTACCTTCATATCCGTCACAGAAACGGTCGCGATGTCGACCCAAGTGTCTTTGTTGAAGTCGGCGACGACGACGGCGCGGTTGTAAGCGCCAGCTATATAAGACTGTGTTTTGGGAAATATGCCCTTGCCGTTGTTGAAGTGAATGGTAACTTTTTTGTCCAAGTTGGAGCAAGTGATTACGTCCATGTCTCCGTCGTGATCCACGTCGCCCAGGTCTACGCCCCAGTTCTCAACACCTGATTCATAGGGTGCCTTGGGTACAAATACCGTGTGGGAGACAAAAATTGTACTGTCGACGCCAGACCGATTGGTGGTCTGTGCGAGCAAATGACCGATGCCGAAGAGGCCAAAGGTGATCGCAATCGAGAAAATTCGCTTCAAAGCTTTAGGGTATGATTTTGGGGTCATATCGACAATGTGAATAATAAAAAATGTGCCTAGCAGGCTAAACAGGTCAAAAATAGCAATCTTCGCCCAAAGAACGGAATCCTAATTACCCACAGGGCGTAAGATCAATATGCGAAAATTACTGTTGTCAACGCTTATTTTACTCTCCTTTTGCAATCTTCGTGCCCAATTTTCGACGAATCAGCTACAATTCCGCATCGGCTACAACGTGCACAACACGGGCTCATCTGCGGTCAATCACCTGATAGAAACATTCAACAATAACAGCTACCCCTATACCATTTCTAAAAATCTACCTTCGGTGAACTGGCCCAGGGGCATCGTGGTCGGCGGAAATTATGCATTTCGGGAGGACATGATCTTCTATGCCGTCTTCAAAAGCAGACGCCAATTCATCGAGGCTCCTTACCTCGACTTTGACAGTACGCGCCAATATCTCTTTCGCGCCCGCACATTTGAATTTGGTTTGATGGTGCCGCTGCAGGACGACGACTTTTTTTCGCACTATGTTGGCGGCGGATTGCTGCTGGGTGTGATGGGTGCACGCACTGCTTGGGCCAAGCCCGGCTATCAGGGTTCGAGTAAAATGGTAAGCATCGACAACAGCAGCATCATCGGCTTGAGCCTTTGCTACGAGGCGCAACTGAGATTACATCGCTATTTGCGGATATTTGTGCGCCCTGTAGCACAGTTTTCCTTGAAATCGCCTGTGCGCAAACTCACCAATTTCTTTGATCCACAGGTAGATGCGAATGGCGTGGTTACCTATGGAGAGGGCGAACCCGAGAAATATGACAAGGTGAGTTTTAACGGGATCGGAATCGAGGGAGGATTGCTATTTTTGCTGCCTGAATTGTAAGATTGCGCATGAACAACTCCAAAACGATGAAATGGGTCGGCACAATGGTCTTTTTGACCTTTGCCCTCTTCAACATCATCACCCTGCTCACGATTTCCAATAGCAAAATGCCTTTTGGGCCAGAGATCGCGGGGCCCTACTCGATATTTTCCTCTGAGAAATTCTTCTTGGCTTACCACATCTGGGGCATTTTGATGGCTGTCATAGCCACTTACGCCATGTGGAAGGAAACCAAAATGCTCTTTTGGATCAGCTTGCTGCTCTTGATGCTGCTCATGTTTTACCCCTATTTCACGAGCAGCCCCATCGACCGCGCTCAGGGCAAGGCCCAAGTCGAGCGCGAAAAAGCAATCCAAGACAGCATTGATCGCCTGTCGGCTCCAATCCGTGTCGACAGTGTCGCCAAGGATTCCTAG
The DNA here is from genome assembly GCA_031424495.1 of Bacteroidota bacterium. GTDB lineage: Bacteria > Bacteroidota > Bacteroidia > J057 > JADKCL01 > JADKCL01. The sequence continues at coordinate 2,143 of JANPHP010000138.1, forward strand.
CTGTCGTCTTTGCGCAATTAGCGCATGACGACGATGCGTCGCACGACATCGTCAATCTGCAAAAAATAGATGCCGACCGGCAGTTCGCTCATGTCAACGTTGGCTGCTGATGAACCAAGTTTTGTCATGGGCGGATGCATTTCTATTCCTTGCAAATTCTTGATGGATAGGTGATTAAATTCACCATCATTCATCTTTACATGAAGCAATTGGGCTGTGGGTTGCGGGTAAATGTGCAACTGCTGATCGTGCCCCAAGGCATCTTGGATCGCCAAGGGCCCGTCTGACAGGCGATGCGTCTTGAAAAAATCCCAGATATGCTGACTCGCGTTGATGTCCATGTTGCGGTTGCCGCCGCTGCCCAGGTCGCGGCTAGCGCCGGGCCATGCAAATCCGCCGCCGACCACCTCATACAAAAGCAATTCGCTGCCTTGCACGCCTGCCCAGCGGGAGGTCGTGATGGTCGAACCCTCTTGCACGAGATCGGGCAAGTTGTTCACCACCGGACTGCCCACGCAGCTATCCCTGCCCTGCCAATGCGTCACAAGATCGGGAATGGCGCTCCAATAGCCCGGTAGGCCGGTGAAATAAGGCACGACGCTGTCGGCAGTGCCATGGATGATCATCAAGGGCATGGGTCGCGTCGAACCGCAATAATAGGCCGCGCTGTCGGTGATGCTGCCGCTCACCGCCGCGATGGCCGCGAGCCGGTGGGCGAGGTCGCAACTGAGGCGATGCACCATGAATGCGCCCTGCCCCATCCCGACCACATAGATGCGGTCGAGATCAGCGCCATACTTCACATGCATGGTGTCGATGAGGCGGCTCAAGTATTCGACGCTTTGGTCACCGACGGCATACGGGATGTTTTGGCCAGCATTCCAGTCTGTGGAGCCGCCGTAGGGATGGCAGATGATAAAACCCTCTGCATCGGCTATGGGATTGAACTGCGTGAGGCTGTCCTCGTCGCGGCCATCGGCCCCGAGATAATGCAAATCCAGCACGAGCGGCAATTGGCTGCCGGGCGTCCAAGCCGTCGGCAAATGAAAATCGTAGGTATGCGGATAGTTGTCAAAGAAAAAGGTTCCCACAGTGAATTGTGCATGCATGCTCATCGCACCGAGGCACAACAAGCTGAATATCAATTGCCTTTTCATCATTTTCCTAATCATTGGGATCGACGACAAATTACGCAGGATTCGTGAAATGATTCATGTCGTCCGCGAGCAGATCAAAACTTGAAATCCGCCCCTGCAAACCAATTGATGCCCGGCGCGGGATTGTAGTAGCGGCCCGCAGCCGCATTGAGCTGCGGAAAGTTGGTGTAGCGGGTGTTGAGGATGTTGTTGATGCCGGCAAAAAGATCAAATAGGATTTTTGACCGTGTGCGATCGCCGCTCCACATTTTGGGCGCGGCACCGATGGATTGGCTGGCTTTGAAATGCAGCAAAGGATAGGCGGACTGCCAGACGGTATTGGCGGTGTTCAAATAGGTTTTCCCGACGACTTGGGCGGTGAGCTGCAGCTGGGTATAGCTGCGAAACTCCAAGTCGCCTTGCAGGTTCAGGGTGTACAGCGGTACCCCGGGGATGCGCTTGCCCGCATAGGAGACCCCATCCAAGCGATAGTCATTGAAATAATAGTGCTGATAGGCACCGCTCAGCACTACAGCGTAGCTTCTTACCAAACGCGGCTTGTTGATGGACCGCCATTTGTGCATCGAGGCAACTCCCTCCACCCCAATCTGCGTGGTGCGACCTTGGTTTTCATAGATCGCGCGCCCGCTGCTCAGCGTCTGCGGCACGATGGTGTTGAAGACGTTGTGGTGGTAGACGTTGAGTTCGGAAACGATCTTGTCGTGCAAAAATGACGAACGGCCGCGCCACTCGACATTGATGCCGGTCTCTGGCTTCAAATCGGTGCGCAATTGGCCGAGGGAGTCGGTCATCTCCCAAAGTGCAGGTGGTGAATAAGCGCTCGCAGCCCGCAGGAAAAACGAGCGGCGATAAATCGAGGTCGTATGGTAGCCCCAACTCAAGGTACCCGCCACCTGCGGCTGGAGCTGGGTTTTGCCGACGGGGATCGCCTCGACCGACGACCAAGCTTCGCTTTGGTTGTAGGCCACCTTGCTCATGCTCACCTGCCCTAGATAAGCATTTTTGCCACCTTGGTAGCCCACTTCGGTGAATGCATGTGCTTGTGTTGAGAGCGTTTTGGAGCGCGTGTTCAATGCGCCTGCCTGCCCCAATACATTGTCAAACTGCTTGAAATCGAGCCATTCGGCTTGGTACTCGATGCCGATGCGTTCCTTCCAGCCGCGACCTGCATAAGTCCATACACTCCTACCCCCAAAGCCCTGGCTGTTTTCGATTTTGTAGCCTTGGTTGAATGCGCTCGTACCGAATGGATTTGCCTTGTCTGAAAGATGCAGATAAGCTGCCGTAAGTAGACTCGTCCTTGGAGCAATCGACCAATTGTCGCTCAGCGCCACGCGCAGGTGCCTGCGCTCCACATGTGCGTCGAGCGCTACGCTCGCTGGGAGCGCCTGCCGCGGATTTTGCGCAGTAGCGAGACTGTCGAGTGAGCCTGGCAGGTCCCAAGCCCCTTGGTACAACATAAGGCTGGCTTTGAGGTCGTGGGCGTGGTAGGGACCTGTGGTATAGTCGTTTTCCAATTTATGGGCGAAATCCAGTTGCAGGAAATCCTTCTGATTGGACTCCTGTGCGCGGTAACCTGCATAGCGCTGCCGCACGTATGTGAGGCCGAGCTTATCGGTCCAATCCAAGTGTGCTGCCGTGCGCAGGTAGCCATTGGAGCCCAGGGCTTGGCTAATGAGTCCGCCATATTTCCCGATTTTGTTGTCGTTGGCAGTTTCGAACTTGACCACACCGTTGGAAACTGGGCCATATTCGCTGGCAAAGGGGCCCTTTAGTACATCGACCGCGCCGATTGTCGTTGC
>JANPHP010000139.1:0-19391 GCA_031424495.1 Bacteroidota bacterium
CGAACACGACGTACACGCTCAACTTCGGTAACGCCATCGTCTACAACACCTTCGACCAAAAAATAATCCAATTCTGGGCGGTAAAAAAACGCGACTCCAAACTGAATGGCGTCAAGCTCGTTGTGAACGACGAGCAGATCCAAATCCAAGCCAAGCGCGATGCGGAGGGCAAATATGACATCCTCATCGACCAAGAAGTGCCTCTCAAGCCGGGCTACAACGACATCCGACTCATGGCCAAAAACGAGGATGGCCTGATCCAGAAATTCAACCTCCGCATCGCCGCCAAGACTGCCGACTCGCCGCTGAAGCGCAACGGCAACGACTATGCCCTCTTCATCGCCACCGACAACTACAGTCAGTGGAGCCACCTCGTGAATCCGGTGAACGACTGCCGCACGATCGCGCAGGAGCTGGAAACCAATTATGGTTTCAATACCGAGATGGTGATCGACGGCACCCGCAACGACATCCTCAAAAAACTCAAGGAATACGCCCGCAAGGTCTACGCCGATGGTGATCAGCTTCTGATCTTCATTGCAGGGCATGGCAAGTTTGACGACCTCTTTGGCGAGGGTTACGTCGTCTGCACCGACTCCGAAAAAGACGACGAGGGCAACAATACCTATGTCGCCCACTCCAACTTGCGCACGATTGTAAATGCAATCCCCTGCAAGCACACGTTTTTGATGATGGACGTCTGCTTTGGCGGCACCATCGACCCCTTCATCGCATCGGGAGGCGGCCATCGCGGCGGCGACGACCTCAATGGCGCAGGCGGCGGCAAGGAACTCACGCAAGGAGACTTCATCAGCCGCAAACTCGCCTTCAAGACCCGCCGCTACCTGACCTCGGGCGGCAAGGAATACGTACCCGACGGCGTGCCCGGCAACCACTCTCCTTATGCACGCAAGTTTCTGGACGCACTCCGCAACTACGGTGGCCATGACCGCATCATGACCCTGGCTGAGCTCGTCCTCTATTTTGAGCGACTCATCCCAGAGCCCCGTTTCGGCGAGTTTGGTGCCAACGAGCCTGGAAGTGACTTTTTATTCATTGCTCGGTAAAAATCAGACAACCTTTTCACTGTGACAATCTCCATCTTACGCTGCCCCTACTGCCTCCAAAACGTGGAACGTTTTCTGCGTGATGCCAAGACCAATGTGCCGCACTGTCCCAATTGCCGCACAGACATTCCCAAGACTTTTTTGGACTCCACCTTGATGCTGCGCACCATGGTCGGTGTCGTCGGATTCTCCGGTCATGGTAAAACGGTCTACCTCACATCGCTCTTCTCGACGCTCAAGCGCTTTTCCAATTTCTGGAATGGCTATTACTTCAGAAGCCTAGACGACTTCACGCACAGGGTGATCTATGAACAGGTTCCCTTGTTTGAAAAAGGGGACCTACCGGAATCTACGCCGGCAAACTTCCCCAGCCCTGCATTGGTGCATTACCACATGCTGCCTGTATTTGATGATGCCTTTGTCGGCTACTACGACACAGCGGGGGAGGTCTTCAACGATGCTGCTCAAATCGCCCGTGCGGGCTTTTTTGTGGCCCACTCCGACACCGTGCTCTTCATCGTGAGCATTCCCGACTGCGAAGAGGGCGAATTGGATGACCACATGGCACGACTGCTCGACACCTACATCCGCGCAGCAGACGACAAGCTCAATACCAATATCCGCAGCAAACAGCGCCTGGTCGTGATCTTCACGAAATCAGACTTGCCAGCTGCAAACCTCAGTCCTGAATTGCGGGCTTGGTTATCGCAGGGGTTATCGGATTATTACGCTATGAACCTGGGCGACAAACTGCTCGACCTAGGCATGGTTTCAGTAAGGATAGAGGAATGGCTGCGCTCGGAACTCGGCTGCACACGCTTTGCAAATATGGCCAGAGACCACTTTCTCGAAGTGCGCTACACCATCGTGAGTGCCATGGGCATCAGCAACGAGGATGGAGAGGAAAAACTCAGCCCGCTACGCGTTCTCGATCCTTTCCTTTGGGTGCTGGACTTCGCAAGACGCGACGCCACCGTCGTCGAGACGCCCAGCCTTTTCAAGCGCATGATGAGCTGGTTTCAAAGAACACGCGCCAAAAAAGAGCTTCCTGTCGCTCCGGCACGCTGACCCACAACCCAATTTGAACATGATAGTCCACCGCTATATCTATACACGCCTCACCAAGGACCTCTCTCCTACTGGTAAAAACGGATTTCAATCGGCGTTTTTGCCGGGCGAGCTATTGGCGAGCAAGGATGTCTTGGAAATCGAATCGCATATTCACTTTCCCGAAGGCTTGCAGGTCGAGGAGCAATCTGTCGTGTTTCACAAGCAGGTCAAGGCAGAGCTGTACATGATCATCTTGCGACTGCGGCCACTCGGCGAGATCAAAGATGAACATGGTCGCACAGGAACCTTCCTCTGCGAAGGCTTTTTGATCGCAGAGCGTGATTGGCGCCCAGTATGGCGCATCTCAGAGCTGATAGCCCTCTTGGCCCCGCATCAATTTACAAGCCTCGACGCCTTGCTCAACTCACCGGCGGTCGACCGCAAGGCGGGCCGCATCCAAGACCTCACGGTGAACGTGCCGCAAGGCTATTGGGAGGAAACCCTGCCTGATTTTGAAGTTGAGCCCGAAGAGGAAATGCTGATGGCGATGTACCATGTCGCAAAATCGCAAGACCGTGACCTCGCCATCGTCGTCGAGGGCGAGCCTGCTGCCGTGACCGCGCGCTTGGAAACCTGCGCCATGTTCATGCCAGAGGTCCTACGCCCACGCATCGGCTGGGACGATGCTTTTGATGGCGGCAAGATTTTCTTTTCCCCGCTCAGGATCTTCGGTTACAGCATCACTGAACCTACCACTGGCAGACCCGCGGTATTTTCCTCCATGCCTGGGACCAAGGCCAAGTGGGTAGAATCGGAAATGTCTCGTTTTGGCGGACCAACCGACCCATTTTCGCATTGGTTGCTTGAAATGAGCGTGAACCCAGTGCCGCGCCCGAAACTCGGAGCCATGTTTGCATTGTCTGAAGCCATGGTGAATGGCAGACCGACATCGCCTGACATGGAAACCGACACGATTTTTGAAATTGTGAACAAAGACGCGATCCGCAAGCTGTTTGTCCAAGGATTGCTGCTTCACATGGATAATCGCTGGGCCGAGAAGTTGGCAGATCTCACGGAAACTAGCCAACAGCTCCAACTTTGGCTTCAAAGCATGCAGATCCCCGCCCTAACGGCGTTGCTCGAGGAGCGCATCTTCTCCCAAAACCTCACACCTGAAATCGTAGCCGAGTCTCCTCCAGAAAAAATCGTTCGCCAAGGCAGCAGTGCCCTGCAAGCACTTGTGGCCATGTGGACCCAAGTGTCGCCAGACAAAGCAGTACTTGATGGCATCGCCCCAGCTGCTGTCGAACCCGTACTGATCATGCTGTTTGGCCGTGGCCCGCATGACAAAACGCCCCTTGCAGCAGTGGCAAAGCATTTCTCCAGCGTGCTACCTCGCCTCATCAGCAATGCAAAAGTTGCCGAAAACATCGAATACTATGTCGCCGCCAAGGTGCCGGTAGAATATGAGGATCTCCAGCATGGCATGGCAAAAATGGCTGTACTCTTGGGAGAATATGGCTGTCTCCATGACCAGCCGACAGACTGGCTGCGCCTGCTCGATCGTTGGCTGGTATATTCAGGAGGCGACCGCAACCTTTGGAAGGCCGCCAAACAACTCGGCAAGACCGCCAACCTCGACAACTACCGCAGTTTGAAGGTATTCGCCCTCGGGGAAACGGTCTTTTCCCCAGAAGTAGAGAAAAATCCGCAGGGCCGCAAAGGCTTGCTGCAATGCCTGATCGAAGTCCACGGCATCAAAGACAAAAAGCTTTTGGACATGGGCTACTTCCAATCCGAAATCGATGCTTTGGGCAGTTCACGCGGGCTGTTTGGAAAGATCAAACGCCTGTTTGGAAGGTAGTTTAGGCCCGGGAATGGGCTTGGTCAGCATGCATTTTCGCTCCAAATTCAAAACAGGGCGGTCCACAATTCCAATTCATGGATCTAATTCCTCAGTACTTCGAATTGTTGAAGGCTGAGCTTGTAATCGTCGACGGGCAAAACGATTTTCTCCCATATTGCGACATCGACGAGCCATCGTGAGGGATGAAAAGCAAGCCGACTCGGAAAAGGTCGTGGGCCCCTAAGTGCCTGAATCAAACAAACATCCCCAAACTTTTCCACATCACTCAAAAAAAATTAAGTTACATCTTTCACAGATTTGGCGGTTTTGGATTTCATAACTAGATTTCGAAGAGTTTGCCTCGCCTAGGCCCTATGTCGATCGTCTAAAGCCCAAATTTATAGTCCATGTACGCACCACGGCAGTTTCGTCAGGAGAAGAAGAAGTCCAAATCCAGTTTCCTATCTCTGGAAAACAAAGAAGCGGAAGGCCCCATCATGGCACCGCCAGCCTTTGAAGGGGCAGGGCCAGAATCCTCGGACAGTGAAGCACATGGCAACGCCAATGAATCGATTGCATCCTCCAGCGGGAAAAATGTAGCTCAAAACAAGCTAGGCCGTAGCGAAAATCCACCCCAATTCAAGCTCAAAGCCGGTGGCCCGATGCAGATGCAACGCTTCGGTGCACCGCTGCAAATGAAGGCAAGCGATGGCGCTTCCGCCGTATCGGGAGGAGCATTTGCTGATGGTGGTCATGAAGCCGTGATGGGCAAAATGGAGAAGGCACTCAACGCTGACTTCAAAGACGTCAATATAGTCCAGAACAGTAGCAAAGCATCTGAAGCAGGTGCACTTGCCTACGCACAAGGAAACGAGGTTCATTTCGCGCCAGGCCAATTTAGTCCAGAGACACCGGGTGGCCAGCAATTGCTTGGCCATGAGCTCACGCACGTCGTTCAGCAAAGGCAAGGTCGGGTGAAACCCACTGGCCAAATCGGCGACATCGCCGTCAATGATGATCATGCCCTCGAAGCCGAGGCAGATCAGATGGGCAACATGGCGGCAGCAATGCAAACAGGCTCTTCTGGTCCAGTCGCATCAGCCGGCAGTGCCGGTGCAGGCGGATTTGGCGCAGCTCAAATGAAGCTGAATCCAGAAGGTGAGAAGGTCAAGAAGGAGGAGAAAGGCAAAAAGAGCGATCAGCCCGACATGCAACAGCCTGCCGAGTTGCAGCTGGCGTTTGATGGCAAATCGCAAGCCGAAGAAGATGTCGCTCCTGCCGAAAAGGAAGAGTTTGTAGAAGGCGCTGAAAACGAAGCCCTTGCATTTGGCGGCAAGCTTCAGGACCAAGAAAATCCAGAAGCTGAAAATGGTGAAGGTGACGAAACCGAAAACGCCGAAAAAAGCAGCGCAGCCGGTGGTGGAGCTGACGCAGAATCTGCCGAAGGCGCAGAAAGCGAAGGTGCTGAAGGCGAAGGTCAAGAAGCAGCGAACCAAACTGAAAGCGGATCTGATCAGCCTACCGATGGCGCACAAGATGCCGAGGAAACCCGCGAAGACAAAGTCACTGAGGAGGCCGCCAAAGAGAACGATCCAGCATCCAAAGAAGGCAAAGAAGCCAAAGGCAAGGTTGAGAAAGAAGCTGGCGCCAAAGATCTAGCCGCTGGTGAGGAAAGTGCATCGCCTGCAAGCGAGGGCGCAAGCGCAGGAGGCATTGGTGCAGAGAGCAATTCAGGCGGAGGCGGTAGCGCCGAAGCAGGTGGCGGTGGCGGCGCAGGTGCCGTCGTACCACCTCAGTTGGAGCCCATCAGCGTTGTGCCAGCCCAAATGGGTAGTTTCGGCGAAGATGAAGAGCCCAATCTGCTGCTGGTGAATGAAGCTGCACTGAAGGATTTCAGCTCCGACAGCGTACTCAACAAGAATTCCGACGGTTCTGCATTGGTATTGGGCGGCGCTATTGCAGCCAGCTCAGGACCTAGCGGCGGCGATGCCATTCAGCGTGTTCCAGATCCCAAAAAGACCGTACCGCTCAAAAAAGCTGTTTCCAAGGATCAGTCCAAATCGATGCTCGCGCCCAATCGCGAGCGCGCCAAGGCTTACCTTTCAGAATACGAAGCCGCTGCAAACGCAAAAATCGCGGGCCTCGAATCCGCGAAAAGTGGCGTAGCTGCCAAATTGGCAGCGGGTGCCGCAGCCGCAAAATCATCCATTCTCTCAGCAGCAGCTGCAGAGAAAGCCCGCGTGCAAGGCGAGTTTGCAGCCATCAAATCTGCACTCCAAGCCGATGCTGAGCGCATCAAGGGCGAAACCCGCGCGGCTGCAGAAGCCTCAAAGGCCGCCGTCCTCGCATCCGCCCAAACTGCAAAAGCCAATCTCGATGCTGAATTCCAGGCTCAGGACGCTGCATTTGCGGCATTGGAGCCTGAAATGAAAGCCAAATTCACGGCTGCATTCGTCAAAGGCCGCCAAGACATGATCGACTCCGCTACCGAAGTCGGCCAAAAAGGTGTAGAACTTGGCATCACACGTGCTGCTGCGTATGACGCGATGCCCACCCCTGAGCAAAGCTGGGATGAAGACTTGCTCAATGGCGGTGATTATGAGAAGAATCGTCACAAAGCAAGGGTCGAGGCAGCCAAATCCACTGGTACCGGCTTTAAAGATGGCCTCTTGAAGTCTGCCAACGAAGAGGCAGACAAAATGAAAAACATGGGCGAGGCCGAGCTGAACAACTACGTCACCAGCTCGGTGGCGCAAAGCCGCCAAGCCATCGCCCAGCGCAAACAAGCTGCGCAGGCAAGTATCGATGCAAATGCACAAGGTGCAATCTCTAGCATCACTGCCAATTGCGATGCCACAACTGCGGGCATCGATGCGGCGACCGCATCTGGCATCGCGGCCTTGGACAGCACGCAGGTGCAAGCTGTCGGCCAAATCGACACGACTGCACAAGGCAAAGTCCAAGCAGTAGATGCGACCGCCCAAGAAAAAACCGTCAACATTGGCACGCAACTGGACAGCGCCATCAGTGCCCTCCACAGCCAAGTCAATCAGACGGTCTCTAAAGTTTCTGCCCGCAAAAATCCGAATGCAGAAGGCATTCGTGCGCAGTTGCAAACTGCCCAAGGCAGCATCGATGCAGGTGTCGCCAAAGGCATGAACCTCATCACTGGTGGTGCCGAGGCATCAGCAGCTGGATTGGCCGACACGGCATCTCAAACAGCAGCCGAACTCAACACCGCTGCCTCTGCACATATACAAGGTGCGCAATCGACCAAAGAGTCGATGGTCGCCAATCTTGAAAGCCAACGCGAAGGCTTTGTGGCCGCAGCCAAGGGCATCGAGACCTCAGCAATGCAATCCATGACGCAAGAGGCCGAATCGGCCGTTGCGGACATGAAGAGCCAATACGACGCCGTCAAAGCCGACTTTGACAAGGCCCATAGTGCCTTGGAAGGCAAGCTGGGTGAGAACTCCTCCGGATTCAAGACCAACGTCGACACCAAATTCAGCGAACTCGACGCGCTCATCACCACCAAAGCCACCGAGGCTTATGACGCGGTGCAGCCACGCTGGTGCAGCTGGCTGCTCACAGCAATCGACATCATTGTCGTGATCTTGGTCACGGCCGTGATCTGCTTGGCGGTCGCTTCGGGCGTAGGCATCTTGGGCGTATTGCTCATCGGTGCAGTCGCTGGAGCCGTAGGTGGCGCGATCAAATATGGAGCGCGCGTCGGCCTCACAAGTGAGGAATTCGACATCAAGAAGCTTGGCAATGAAATGATTGCTGGTGCAGTCGATGGCGTAAACATCGCTGCAGGCATGACGGGTCTCGGCCCACTCGCTGTGATCGGCATCGGCGCATTGGGTGGCGCTGTGAAATATGGCGGCGATGTGTTGCTCGGCGGGGAAGAATTCAGCTGGGGCGCATTGGCTGGAAAAACCTTCCTCGGTGCGCTTGATGGAGCCATCGGCCTCATCGGCGGCAAAGCCGGTGACGGCGTCGGCGAATTCCTTACCAAAAAATTGGGTGGCGAAGCCATCGAATCACTCGGCAAAAAGATCCTCATCGACGTCGGCAAGACGGGTACCGAGGCCTTCTTTGACACCGTGGGCGGCGGCCTGCAAAACATGGGCGAAAACTTCATCAAAACGGGCACAATGGACTTCGGCAAGTTCACCGAGAAGTTCACCCTTGAAGAATTCGCCACCAACTTTGCGACCAGCAAAGTCACCGATATCGGCGCAGCCAAAGTCACGAGTGTCGGTAAAAGTGTGCTAAACATCCCCGATGCGCCAAGCACAAGCGGGGCCACGACCACGACGAATCCCGACACCACGCCTGCCAAAACCGACGCGGATACACTGCCCGCCAAGGACAACAGCAGCCCAGAAACGCCGACCAATACGGATCTGACCAATCCCGTCAACACCAATACTCCACCTGTCAATACCGACACGAATACCCCGGTCAATAAAACCGACACCGACGCGCCCGTCAAGAACGACAGCGACGCCCCGATCAACAACGAAGGCGTCGTGAACCCCGCCGCCAAGAAAAATGATGGTGACAACACCACCAATAAAGACACCGATGCGCCCACCAATACGCCGCAAACTGATGCCGATGCGCCCACGCACAAAGGTCAGCAGCAGGCGGATGCACTCGGTTATCCCAAGGCTCCCGACGGCTATACATGGGTCGCCAAGGCAGATGGGCAGCCCTATCTGAGGCGTGACAGCGGCCGCAAAGCCGACCTGCCGCCCGTCAAATTTGACCCGACCACCAATCAGTTCAAGCCAGACGTGCCCGCTCCAGGCGGCTATCACTGGCAGATGGTGGACGGCAAGTTCAGCTTGCATCCCGATCCGAACCTCGCCGATTCGCTCCCGCCGATCCAGTACGATCCGACGACCGAGGGCTTCAAAACCGCAGATGGTCAGCCCTTTACAGGCGACCTCTCCGGCGCGACGGTGCGTGGACAAGACCTCGCAGGCTTCACGAGCACCATCAAAGGCCTCGATGCTGACCCCATCACCGCCAAGCAGGCTTATGACCTGTATGCCAAAAAGGACTGGGCAGCGCTTGAGAAGCTCTTCAACGAAAAGGGCCTTAACGACGGATGGCCACCGAACCGCGGCTTTATCGACCGCACACCTGGCACATTGGAAGTCGGGGCCAAATTCGACCGTTTCGGCGGATACATCGACAAAAACGGCGACTTCCAGGACAAGGGCACCTTCGTTGCAGATTACGGAGCGGACTTTGACGGGCGTGCATTGCCCGACAAAACCAAACTGAGCGCCCTCAACGGCTACGAAGTCGTGAAGCCGATCCCGATGATCGAAGGCAGCGCCATTCCATGGTTTGGCAAGCCAGGTGGCGGCAAGCAATACGAGCTCGGCATGACCATCAACGACCTCAAAGCCGGCGGCTACATCAAACTGATCGACGCACCGAATCTGGATGCGCCCAAGACTGACGGAACGACGAATAGTACGACACCGAAGGTGGATGGGAATGATGGGGGGGGCATGAGGGGTAAGGATGTGTATCCTGTGGCGAAGACTGAGGCCGACAGCATTGCGAAGATGACTCCCGTTGAGATAGATGCTGCCGTGGCAAATGCAGTGGCTTCTGCTCCGCTACCACACGGTGCTACGGTGAGGCCGGGCGGCAAACCGGGGACTTATGTTCTCACTGTAGATGGAAAAACAACTACCATCAAAATTAAGACGGATTTCGATCCCTCCAAAGCCACGACAAGTCATGGAAATGATCAGGGCGCTGCGATAAATTCTGTCCGATATGAGGCTGGCCAATTTCATGCGTCGATCGAAGTCAGTGGCAACCACAGTAAGGCCGATATAGATAAGATGATCATTCATGAGATGCATGAGATCGGGGAGATCATCAAAGGGCAGCAGGATCAAATTGCTTTGGATCTTGCCAATGGCAAAAAAATAAAAAATTCGGAGGTAAACGAAAGAATTCAAGGCCAGCAAGATGCTTCGGTTTTCAAATCAAGTGGTGCGGCAAAAGTAAATGCCGCAAATCTCACCGCCCACGACAAAGCGGCAATGCGCGAATTGATCGCGGTGATGAACGAAGTTGCCGCATATAATACCAACCCGGTAGGCGAGAATCCCACTGCCAAGGCAAATATGCTGCTTAGCTCAATGGGCATCCAAGGACCTTCCGACAAAAAGCTCAAGCTCATAAAGGCGGAAACTGGCGTTGACTTATCTCGACTAGTCAATGACGTGAAGCTTGAGAAGGCCCTTGAAACCTATGATGCGCTCGGCAACAAGCCGCACAGCGATTCATTTGATATAACCAAGAATGATCTTGACAATAAAGATAGAAATGCCCACACCGTTGGCACGACAGGAGATGGGCGACATAGCCCTGATCTGCCTCTCGATCGATCAATAGATGAGCATGGCAATCCAGATGGCACTCGAACCATAGAAGGAAGAATTCATGGAGATACTCCTTGGGATGGGCCGATGTATGCATCGGGTAAATTCAACAGTATTCCCGAAATCAACAAGCTAATCGGTGAGCACATTGATGTTAACTGGGATGCCATTCGCAGCAATCTTGCGACGGGTGGATCCTATGCGGTTACCTTTGATGCAGGAAAAAACATCGGAGAAGGCTATTACGAAGAGACTGCTGTACTTAGGAATGAATTCAATATGACCATTCCGGCAGGAACTCCAGCAAAAATCGTTGGACCTGTGGCGATCAGACATATTCAAATTGTAATTCGACTGATCCCAGGAAATCCACCAGGTTATTATGTGCATACCTGTTACCCCAATTCTATTGCAACTTATTTTGGAAAATCTTGAACACCTATGGATAAGGATGAATTGAGAGCAAAGCTCTCCGAACGATTTAATGCACCAATCACGAACCCGGTGGATGAGTTATTTTCTTATCTAAAACAGCTCTGGGGCCACGGCGATAGCGACAAAGAGGTATTGGATTGGCTCTCTAGCCGGCCACCTACCCTTGGCGATGACCGTGGGCTTGCTGCTTGGGAGGATGTCTTGGAAGCAGACGTTCAGCTCGAAGACTTACGGCGTTTGCTTTATGCTGCCGGGAATCAAAATGCTCATAATTACGATTCAACACAAGCAAAAGCTTGGCTTGAAGATAGACTCGATTGGGTAAGGAGTGCGTGGTGATAACTTAACAGTCCAAAAGTTTACCTTGAAGTTTACCCCACGACATGCCCATATACGGATTTGTAGGACGTGATCTTGCTTGCGATCAGGCTCCTATCAATACATTCGCTCATCGCGACAGGCAAAGCATGCATACCCAGCCCAAAAGCCCGCCGACCAGATTCTTTTCAAATCTGTCTGGATCACAAAAAATCCCGAACTTACCTCTGTGTTCGATGAACTGAAATATTGGGTCGCGCTCATGTGCCTTTTCTGGCTGTGCATTGGAGCGGTTGCAACGGTCAGCCCTTCACGGGCGACCCCTCAAGGAGTCCCGTCCAAATTCTAAGATCGATTTATGTCAATGCAGCCTCATTCTGAAAAGCCCTTTTTCGAAGTAGAAGGATATCGGCTGAAGAATCGTTCAGGTGATAGGGCTATTATACTGGAGTTTCAAGGAGAATTTGCAGCGCAATTACAAATTTTCATTTCAGAGATTCTTCGGCCAGATGACGAGGGAAATGAAAATCGAAAAAAAATCGCCGCTGGTATCGGAAAACCTGGTCCAGGCATAGCGTATGAGAGGTACGATTTAGGATCGCAATTTTTACAATCTTCTGAATTTGACCAGTTTCAATTGTGGTGGAGAAACACGAATCATTCTCCTCTTGACGGTCCGATTTGGACTGCAATGGTGGAATGGAAACCAGGGATCGAGGCATTCATTCCTCATCGAACTTTGATGAAAATATTTGAATTAGTTTCAGAATTGAAGGGTTTTTGAAGCTCTCCAAAGCATCTTTAATCCACACACGGCCCTCCCAAAATATGCATTCAATCAAATATGATAGCCTGGATTTTGAGGCGGACAACACTGCGGTCATTGATTCGGGCCCCTTTACAGGAATTGCTTGGGAAATTGAACCTAATGGTAATCTAGCCAATGTGGTGTACTACCAAGGGGTTCAATGGGGTCCTGCTCGAACTTGGAATCCTTCAGGAGTGCTAATCGAAGAAGAGTGGTGGAATCGAAATAGTCGATCCGGGTCATCGAAATCTTGGAACGATCAAGGCCAGTTGATTCGAGAGGCTACTTTTCACGGGATACTCGTATCCGAAAGAATCTGGGACAGCGAGGGTAACCTGCTTTCCGAATTTAGTTTGGGCTCAGATGATCCATGGATACGGTCCATGGAAAAATATCCTAACCAAGCTGATCCCGATGATCTTCAAAACATGTTGCGTGAATATGAGGAGAACTACCAAGGAAAAATCACCAGCGATTTAGCATAATTCTAAGAGGTAATCCTGGCGTACATTGTTCTTTGCATCAAGGTGAACTTCGTACTTGAGAGGCTGACTTGGCTTTTCTTCATCAGAATATAACAGGGTTTCAAAAGCAGAATGAAAGTAAGCCCGAAACGTCGAACCCTCCAGGTCCTGGTCGCTGTCTGATTGAAATTGTTTTTCTGAATTCTCGTAAACTCTCTCGAAAGTAGGAGGTGAAACTGGAGTATAGACGCTAGTCGACTGAACGCCTTTTGATAATCCAGATGCTCAAATTGCCTACCTTGGTCCAATGGTGAATGGTCCTGAGAAGGCTTACTTTGATGCAATGGCCCAAAAGCCCACTGGAGCAGCAACCTTCAGAATACAAGATGCGAACGGGATATGGGTCGCAGGTCAAACCCAAAGCTATAACCCATTCAAGGTAAAAAGTAAATCCATCGATGGAACAACCAATTTCTAGAAACATTGACATAATGCTCGGAGTGCTTCCGATTCGGGTAGAACACTTCGGGAATCTTTGGCGGATCGGGATCAAACCCGATTCAAAATCCCTCTACGGAGCAAATTCCGTTCAACATGCTTGGTGTCTATTCGATGGTTTCCATCTCAATATTCACAAAGCCACCTATCGCAAACTATTCCTTGAAAAGCAACTGGTCAATACACAGGATTGGGCCCTCATCCCGATTGAGGATAGTCAGAACGATGGGAGTACACGATTTCAATGGAAGGTTGGAACAGGGGCTGATGAGTGCATCCTATTGGATGATGAGAACATTAGGGCAGTAATTAAGCTCATAGAGGAATTTGAAGCTGATCCAGCAGCACTTATGGCTAGATTGGAGATATCAAAATAGTGGTCTATTTTTTCGAGTCAGCTATGTTTGAAAGAGGCACTTGAGCAATGGAAAAATGCAGTTTTGGATGGAATTGTGCGTGCAAAGGGCGAATGGTCTGGTCAGGCTTTTCACCGCTGCCCTAATTGCCAATCGGTTTTGAATCAAATTGCAGCATACACTGATCTTGGGGACGACTTTTTGAGGTCTATTGGAGCGAAAAATTAGTATCTTTGCTTAAATTTTGTGCAATGGAAGGAATGAAGTGGGTGAATGAATGGGATCGCAGGCTTGAATACCACGATGAACATTGGTTATACTTTGAGGGGAGGCCTCTGTATGGCTTGCTCTATGATTTGCATGACAATGGGACTTTTCGATATCAAGAAGAGTACGTCGCTGGCAGACCAACAGGTGTTGCTACATATTGGTATCCTGACGGAAAAATGAGCGCTGAAACCAAAATTGTTGATGGAATAACCGAAAGCAGGGAGTGGTTTGAAAATGGTCAACTAGAAAAAGAGAACATTTATCACCCCGGAGATGTTTCAGTGGCCGAACGAGAGTGGAACGAAAATGGGATTCTTATTTCTGAGTACCTTTCGTTTCCTGGAAATTTTTACGGGAAGAATGGCACGCTCCGGAAATTTTCCCACGATGGGAAACCTATTTTAGTCGAAGAGTATAAGCTCGGACAATTGATTAAAACGGAATCAGACTTGTGAATTAGGCGTTGATTGTACTGTTTTTTTTTTGCAAAATTGAAGCATTAAATTCACCCACAATGATTTTCAACCAATGGAAGAATTCGCAGCGCAAGTAGGAAGTCTGGTGGAGATAAATACAATTGAAAGCCTCAGCGAGGCAAGGAAAATGCTTATGGAAAATTGTAATCGGTTTGGGCCAGAATACAAAGAGCGTTTTTTGGACGAGTCCTCTCGCATTCACACACTAATCATGGAAAAAATGGAAGAGCAATATGATTTTTCCGTGAAGGATATTGACCTAGGGGATATTCCAAGTTTCACGATTTGAAGGGGTGACATCATAGAAGTTTCTGAAAGGATATCATGATTTTCAGCTTCATCGATCGCACGCCAGGCACATCGGAAGCTCCAGCCAAATTCGACCGTTTCGGCGGATACATCGACAAAAACGGCGACTTCCAGGACAAGGGCACCTTCGTTGCCGACTATGGTTCCGACTTTGACGAGCGTGCATTGCCCGACAAGACCAAACTGAGTCCGATAAACGGCTACGAATTCGTCAAGCCCATCCCGATGATCGAAGGCAGCGCCATCCCATGATTTGGCAAGTCGGATGGCGGCAAGCAATACGAGATCGGCGGAGCCATAGAATTCCTGCTAAAATACCTTGACAGTTTGCCCACATCTAAACACAATCACTGATGCTAGCAATTGCTTCTATGCTGCATTCAATCAACTATGATAGCCTTGATTTTGAGGCGGACAACACTGCGGTCATTGATTCGGGCCCCTTCACAGGAATTGCTTGGGAAATAGAGCCCAATGGTAATCTAGCCAATGTGTTTTTCTACCAAGGGGCTCAATGGGGCCCTGCTCGAACGTGGAATCCTTCAGGCGTCTTAATCGAAGAAGAATGGTGGAATCGAAATAGTCGATCGGGGTCATCGAAATCTTGGAACGATCGAGGCCAGTTGATTCGAGAGGCTACTTTTCACGGAATACTCATATTCGAAAAAATCTGGGACAGCGAGGGTAACCTGCTTTCCGAATTTAGTTTGGGTTCAGATGATCCATGGATACGGTCCATGGAAAAGTACCCAAACCAAGGTTATCCAGATGATCTTCAAAACATGTTGCGTACTTATGAGGAGAACTACCAAGGAAAAATCGCTGGCGATTTGTAGCTATCCAAAGAGGGATTTCTAGCGCCTATCGTTCTTTGCATCAGGTTGATCTTCGTACTTGAGATGTTACTTGATTTTCTTTAATCAGGATACAGCAGGGTCTGATGCGTTTATCCTATTGGATAATGAGAACATTAGGGAGGTAATTAAACTCATAGAGGAATTTGAAGCTGATCCAGCAGCACTTATGGCTAGATTGGAGATATCAAAATAGTTGTCTATTTTTTCGAGTCAGCTATGTTTGAAAGAGGCACTTGAGCAATGGAAAAATACAGTTTTGGATGGAATTGTGCGTGCAAAGGGCGAATGGTCTGGTCAGGCTTTTCACCGCTGTCCTAATTGCCAATCGATTCTGCAGATTTTCGCAGCTTACACCGATTTTGGTAATGACTTCGTAAAATCCCTTTAGTATTTTTGCAATATGGAGATTGAGGTGAAGGAATATGATACCCTAGACCTACAAAGCAAAATAGCTTCGTGGGATGAAGAATCAGATAGATTGCTCATCAACGGTAGTCCGTTTACGGGTTGGGCGATTGACAAGTTTGACGATGGCCGTATCCAAAGTCGAACGTTTTATTCGGATGGCTTTCCCAATGGCCGGAGTGAAGAGTTTTATGAGAATGGCCAACGCATGAACGCCCTCGGACTATACTTGGAGGATGGCACAGGCCCCCTCAATCGTACTTGGTCGGAAGAGGGTATTTTGGTCTCCGAAGAGCTGAACATCGGTAGCATTCGTTGTCATTCCTACAAAAAATACTGGTCTTTGACTGAGAATTTGGAGTATCATTACGATTCTCCAGCGACGTACCAAAGCTTCAAGCATGGGATTGAGGGGTGGTGGCATCCGAATGGGACCCTGCAAAAACAAATTCTGTGGAAACTAGGCATCAATTGTGAAGAAAAAGAGTGGGATGTTGACGGCAAACTGCTCCTGACTCAAGAATTGATTCCAAACTCCAGCGATGCAAAAACGCTTCATGAACGCGAATTATTTGAAGAAAAGATGCGGTTGCAGTACGGGCCACTTGATTGATATTGTCGCTTCCTAACAATAAGCACATGCATGGTTCCCGCGAAACCTGCATTCAGATTTAGTAGGCTAATTCTTCCTGGGGCGCCGCCCACATTCGCCCAAAATTCCCAATCTTGCCCTCCATGACGGCTCTTAAGTTCATGCACCTGCTCGCTGTCTACTCATATACCTGTGCAGCAACATACCCATGCATGCACACGCTGGCGACCATTTCAGCCTCTCCCCCAACAAAAACCTCGCGGACACCTTGCCTCCGATCCAATACGATCCGACTACGGGCGGCTTCAAAACCGCAGACGGTCAACCCTCACCGGCGATCTCTCCAACGCGCCTGTGCGTGGACAAGACTTCACCGGCTTCACCAGCAGCATCAAGGGCCTTGATGCTGACCCCACCGCCAAGCAGACATTTGACCTGTATGCCAAAAAGGACGGGGCAGCGCTTGAGAAGCTCTTCAACGAAAAGGGCCTCAACGACGGATGGCCACCGAACCGCGGGTTTATCGATTTGCTGCCGTGCACGATGGAAGCCCCGGAACCCAATCCGAAACCGCAAGAAATCAACTGATTGGGATTTCATTGTATCCTGAGTGTATGCCCACACTCACTTTGTCGGGTGCTTTCAAATGGCTGGACAATGCATTCGTAACCGACCAAGACAAATCGTTGCAAATGCTCTACTATTTGCTGCTGTCTGACGAATATTCTCTATCTTCATCTCCCATGTACCTCCAAGAAAATACTGAAGCCGCGAGGACCATGCGTCGGAACATCACCCGCTTGATGAATTCCCAAAACAAGGCCAATCGGGAGTTGGCATTTGAAATGATCAAAGTCGGCGGCATGCCACTGGAGGTATTGGTGGATGTCTACGAGTTGTATTTTCCATCGTGGAACCAATCGGTCGCGCTTTCAACGGATCACACTGCCTTTGCTGACAATTTGCTCAGCCAAGCGCTCCCAGACAGGATCTTTCAATACATCAAAAAGTATTTGGCCGCGCTTGATTTGCCTTATGGGCCACGCTTTTGGATCTTCAAGGGCCACAACTTTTTTGAAATGCTGATCAATGAAGGTATCGCGGATTTGAATCGCCTCGTCGAATGCTGGAAAGAATCGCAATCCTTTCTGGAAAATACCGACTTGACCCTGTTTCTGCTTCACCACGCCGCTCAAATTGACAAAAATATCTTCATCGACCCACGATTAACAAATTCTCAATTGAAACATGCAGCAATGCGGGTTCTGCTGGAATCGGAAGATCCACTGTTTGACAAAAAGGCATTCTTGGCGCAATATATACATGGAAACACCCTCGATTTATCCCATACTGCATTGAATGAAATTCCGCCCATCGCTCTAGAATTCAAAGGAATAGATACCCTCGTCCTTGCGGGCACCAAAATTCGGCAACTGCCTGAACAGCTACTGATTCGGCTCAAGGATATCCAATGCAATGCGAAGGGCGTACGCCATTTCGAGCGGCAAATAGCGAAAATGCATTTTCAAGATTTTTACCTCGCGACCAAATTGACGCTCAAAAAAGCTGAATTGGATTTTGCTGGCAAAAATTATGTTGGAACAATTCAGAAATTGCAATCCATCGAAGGTCGCGTCATACTGCCATTGTTCACTGTTGAGAGCATTTGCAAATTCTGGGAAATCTATTTTAATGCCGCATTGGATTCGGGCAAGGTAGCCTTGGCAAAGGAGATCTTGGAAAAAGGCTTTGAACGAATTCCGGGGAAATTTGGTCCCTTTCGCTGGAAACATTGGGCTGACCGTATGCTTCAATTTGTATTGGAGGGCAGCATTGAAGAATGGCAAAAGGTTGTAGCTCCCTTTTTAGTTGAAGCGCCCTCGAGTCAGCGGTTCCTCAATCTGGAAAATCACCATTTCTGGGTCCATGCCTTCCGTGCAACCGTTTCCCAAAAACGATTCGAAGATGCACGACGGTTATTGCAAATGGCCATCATGCATGCAGGAGACAATTTCCTGCATCGTTTTCCTTGGTATCTCTATTTGAAGCACTTGCATGAAATCGGGAACACCGAAGAGATCTTGGCCACCATCACGCAATTTCCCAAACAAATTTGGCAAATGTACAAGTTTTGGAGTCATTCGGAAAGCCGTATCGGTGAAATCAACGACATCTGGATTACAGCACATTTGAAAAAAGGGAACCTGGCTCAGGCGGAAATATTATGTTCATCGATGATCTCGCATTTCCATCAGATCCCGGAAGCGAAAAGGGACAAAATGTCGTCCGAATTTTATCATGCACAGCACAACGCCGTGGACGCTTATCGCTATCTCGTGGCCATCTATTCCAAGTCTCGTCCAACATGTGCGCAATATTTTCAGGAAATGGTGGTCAAATATCAAAACCCAAGGCCGAGATACGTGACCATAGTGGAGCAATTGCTCATGGGGTTGAATCATAATTTTAACCCTGATTTCTGGTCAGATGTCGAGCGACCCAATGTGCTGATCAAACTCAGACATCTGAACCCGCAGGATTGGAAGGAATTGGAGGTGCGCTGGATCGGATTGGAGGTCTTTGGGAAAATCTACCTCGCCGATGCCCTGCGCAGCATAGAAAAGGGCCAAAGCAGGAATCTTCTGACGAAAATGCTCTCCGACGATGATCCGACCGTGGGAGCCACGGTCGCCATGGCGCTACTCGAGCTCAATTATCGCTGGAATCCAAAGGTGTCGATCCTAGCCGACCTCAAACGCCACCATGACAACAACAACGGCTATGAACAAGAACAAATCGCAAGGTTGATGGCGCGATTGCCGCGATAGGAACCCGCAGCTTCGTTTGCTTGCAACAATTCATATCGAATCCACAAAAATTTCCGAATTTGGACATCAGGTTGGCCAAGCAATTTCTGTGATCATGGAATGAAATAATGAAAAAATCAGCTTATAAACACTTGCTTTTCAGCATAGTGATCCTATGCATCCTACTCCTCCCATCCTGCAATCGCGAACTCACCGATGCCGAGCTCCTCGCACGTGACAAGTCCCAACTCGCCGATCATCTCAACAGCAACAAGGTGCTGTCTTACAAGTTTTGTAAGCTCATCTTGCGCTCGGCGAGCCTGCCGGATGCCGAAGATCCCGAAACCCAAGACTTTCTGAAGGTTGCGAAGCCCTTGTATGCGCGCGTACTCAAAGCCGATCGCGTGGGCA
>JANPHP010000140.1:0-14384 GCA_031424495.1 Bacteroidota bacterium
AGTGTGCAACCTACTGCGGAGATGGCTTTTTGCACCAAGAATGGGGCGACATCAATTTGGATGGGGTCGATGATATCTCTTTTCACGGGGAACTTTGTAACTATTGCGAAGGATTGGAGCTTGGATTTGGGTACCGGAATCGAAAGCGGCCAAAAGAAATTACACCCATTGCATTCACCTACCAATCGGTGCTGGTGAAGGGTCACGACAATTGCGACTCGCTGATCGGATTTCGATGAATCAGGGATCGTAGCATCTGATAGATCGGGAGCCAATCAAGCCTCGACGACCAGGCGGCACGAACAAAAGCCATTGAAACGCCATTTTGCCCCGTTTGCACCTGGCCGACATTCTATCTCTTTGCGTGGCCCGACATTTGCGACTGCAAGAATATTTGCCTAAATCACAGCCTAAACGCAGATGTTTATGATCACGATCACCCAACGTACCCTTGCTGAAATTGCTATCTTGGATCTTTCAGGCCGCCTTATCGGCGAGGCTGGCAACGAGTTTCTGGCGATCGTGACGCCACAGATCGTCGAATCCGGCGTGCGAAAAGTCCTGCTCAACTTCAGTGCATTGACGCAATGCGACTCGATGGGCATCAGCGCCTTGCTGCGCATTCACTCCTCACTGGAAAACATGGACGGCAAAATGGTCATTTGTAACGCCAATGACCTCATAACCAAAGTATTTGGCCTGACCCACATCGATCAAGTGCTGCATTTGGAGGGTTCTGAGGAAGAAGCTTTGGAACGCTTGAATGCCCCGCTACAACTGCACTACGAGTACTAAGCCGCGTTATTTGTTGCCGGATGATGCCATCAATCGCATCACTCCATCACCATCCGCCCCGTCGCCAATACCTGCCCGTCGACCACGAGGCTGTACAAGTATGTGCCGCTCGCATGGTAGCCATGCTGAAACATCACCTCATTGATCTGGGCCTCCAAGGTGATCGGGATCTGCTGAATCTCATGCCCCTGCATGTCAGTCACGCGGATATGCGCCTCCGTGTATGTGAGCGGCGCATCCATCTGCACGCTGATGCGCGTGACCTCATCAAAAGGATTCGGCCGATTGGGCAGCAGGTGAGCCGGCATCGCCGCTGTCACCCCTGTCAAGCTTTGGAAAATCTCTGCTGAAAACAAGCTTTCGACCTCGTCGCCATCCATCGATGCGACGCTGAAAATCACCGTTTGCGCGCTCGGAAGGCCTGTGATCGTGTCTTGCGGCCCCGTGATTGTGTACACGCTGTCCCAATCATTGCTCGCCGTGCGTATGCCGACGCGGTAGGTCCCGTATTGCAATTGACTCAGGATGTCGATCACAGCCGAGTTGTTGGGGAGCAGATTCACCGCAAAATCTGGTGTCTCTGGACCGATGCCTATCATGGCAGCAGCCACTGCATTGACCGCTGTATTCCGCGCCAAGTAATTGAAATCCAGCCATAAGCTGTCGATGTCGCCATCGAGGTCGGTGTCCACGCCCAAGCTGTCGGCGCTGGTATGCTGATGATCTGTGTAGCCCACATTGATCGCAGCATTGCCATGCTCATTGGCACTCGTGAAGCGCATTGCCGTAAAGCCACCCTGCCGAAAAGGGATGTGGTCGCCGCCACGGCCCGTGCGGTCCTCGGCAGACATGATGTGCAAGGTCATCGGCACAGCGACATGGGGCCGCAGGACCTCGATATACTGCAATTTGTTGAAGCGCGCGAGCTGTTTGTTGGGGGAATTGAAGCCGCCAAAGCTGAACAAACGCAGGTTGAGGCTGTCGATGTCGCCCGCCCCGGGGCAGCTCGGCGGGCTGGAGGTTTGCCCGCAAATGATGCCGCCGACGACATCGTTGTTGATCACGGCGTGGATCGGGATGTCCATCTGCCTGCAATAATCGCTGAGCGCCTCCGCGCCAAAGAGGCCCTG
Organism: Bacteroidota bacterium; assembly: GCA_031424495.1. GTDB lineage: Bacteria > Bacteroidota > Bacteroidia > J057 > JADKCL01 > JADKCL01. The sequence goes on from JANPHP010000140.1 coordinate 1,926, forward strand.
CTCCTCGGCGATCGTGAGCATGAACACGACCGTGCGGCGGTAGGTGAATGCGCTCATGACGCGGGCGAGCTCCATGACCAAGGCTACGCCGCTGGCGTTGTCGTCAGCGCCCTGCGCGCTGCAGAGGGAGTCGCAGACGGCCGCGCAGCGGCTGTCGAGGTGCGCCTCGATGAGCACGAAGCCCTTGGCGCTCGTGTCGGAGCCGGGCAGCACGGCAACGACGTTGCGGTGTTGCGGAGTTGTGCAGATGAGCCTGTCGAATTGCAGATAGCCTGTGAGCAGGCGGTTGTCGTTGGCTTGGCTGATGCGGGAGAATTGGCTGTGGGCCCAGCGGCGCGCAGCGCCGATACCGATGGTGCTGGAGACAGTGTCTGCATTCGTATTGCGGTTGCCAAAAGCCGTGAGCTGCTCCACGTAGGCGCGCAGGCTATCGGCCGACACCTGCGCTTGGATGCGTGCAGCAATGCTGTCTGGATGCCGAATGACTTGACTGGCTGCAAATTGTGCGGGCGAATAATTGCCTCTCAGCACAGCATCCGCCACGGGATTGGTCATGGATATATTGAGTTGCGCATTTGCCTGCACACCCAAAATCAACCCGAATAAGAGCAGCCATCGACCTTTGCAACGATTCCAATTCATGATGGAAGTTAGCAAAAATCGGATTGCAGGGCAAATGTAGGGGCGGCAATTCCCCCGCATTTCACATCCTCCCACAAAGCTGTACTTTGCATTACCGTTCGCAGATCGCGTCGCGGCATAAGCTTGGAAGGATCCATGAAGGATATGAAAATGGTTTTGATGCTCGTTTTTGGGATCGTAGCGGCGATTTACGTGGCCTTGATTCCATTTTTGCCATTTCCCGGCAGTTTTGTGGTCAAGGCGATTCCGATTTGGTGCCTGGCGCTGCTCGCCTGGCAATACGTTCCTGGCACGACGGGCAAGCTGTTGGCCGTCGGATTTCTGCTTTCATCCGCAGGTGACATTGCCTTGAATTTTGAGCAAGAGATGGCCTTTATGGTCGGTTTGGGCTTCTTTCTGCTGGCGCATGTGGTCTATACCATCACCTTTTCGCTCAAAATGGAGTGGCGTCCAACCCGCATTCCATTCTTCCTCCTCATAGTCGGTTTTGGCATAGGCATGGCGATTCTCTTGGCACCTCATCTGGGCAAAATGGCGGTTCCGGTCTACGCTTACCTCACGGTGATCACGGTCATGGTCGTCTTTTCGGGATTGCGGGCCAATGTTTCGCCTTTGCTCATGCTGGGCGGCGTCATCTTCATGTCCTCAGACGCGATGATCGCCGTTGGCAAATTTCTCACACCCTTCCCCGGCGCCCGCATTGGGGTCATGATCACCTACTACCTCGCACAATTTTTGATCGTCTGGGCCTTTCTTGCGCATACGGTTCCCCAACTCGCAAAGAAGAGCGCAGTGTAAAAGCGGATTGGTTTTCGATTGATCGTGTCGCTGCGAATGGAGCTTGCTTACTTGGGCGCGATGCGTAGCATCCCGACGGCGAGCACAAAGAAGACCATGTTGGGAATCCACACGGCTATCCATGGAGGATATTTGTCGCCGATGATCGCCTGTCCCAAGACCACCATGATGATGTAGGCAAATGCAATGACCAAGCCGATACCGATCGCTAGCGGCGTGCCCCCCCGACGTTTGCGTGTACTCACGGCAAAGCCGATCATGGTCAAGATCATTGCCGCAAAAGGGTAGGCAAATCTTCGGTACTTTTCGACCACCATTTCTTCATCCAAGCCAGAGCCACGCAACTTTTCCAACTCGATGCTACTGTACAATTCATCGAGTGGCATACTCTCGGCCCGGCCCTCCTTGATGTAGATATCGGTAGGGTAGAGATGGAGCGTGGTATCCATTTGGGGTAACTTGTACAAGCGCTCCTTGCCATCATAGAATGTATGAACGCTCACATTCTCCAAATGCCAAGACTTGTTTTCATCATTCCATTTGATCTTGGTGGCGTCAAGTTTTTTGAGGAGCTCCTGTTCATTGACGACCTCCATCGAGAATAGATAGCCTTCATTGGACCACTGATTGAAGGAGTAGAGGTAAACGAAGGTTTCCCAGCCCGTTTTATCGTCGAAGCCGATCTTTTTGTGGATGTTGGTGTCGGTCATGACCGTGCGCCGCTTCAGATACTGCAATTCGAAATCGACGCGTTCTCGGTTTGCGATGGGTACGAGGTAGGCATTGAGGTAGAATGAGATGCCGGCAAGCACGACAGCGGTTCTCATATAAGGCGACATTACCCGCCAAAAGCTCACGCCGCCCGCGAGCATGGCCACAATTTCGGTATTGTTGGTCATGCGGGACGTGAAATAGATCACCGCCAAAAAGATGCAAATCGGAGATAGCAGGTTGCCGTAGAAAAGGCAGAAATTTTTGTAATAACTGAAGATGAGCAGGTCGATCGGTGGCTTGCGCTCGATGAAATCGTCGATTTTCTCGGCTACGTCGATCACGATGGAAACCGCCAAAATGATCATCACCATGAATACGAATGTCCCTAAGAACTTCGCAATGATGTAAACATCGATCTTTTTCGGGGTGAAGAAGCGAGCTATTCTCCCGAGGAACTTCAATATGGTTTTGCGATCGATCCTTTTCAGCATGACGGGGCGAAGTTATGAAATCTCACCTGACTTCGCGTGAGCTTGCAAAAATTGTGCCGCGGATGTGGGTGGCGGTATCGGTTGCATGCTTTCTTGTTGGGGTTTGATGGAAAAATCCAAGATTTTTTGTTTTTTGCAGGGAGCAAATCGCAGCCCCTTCGATGATAAACTATCTTGTGAATTTGGCAAGCTGCAATCTGGTGAGATGAGTCAATAAGAAAATATGGCAAAGCGAACTGTCAAGGAGCAAGACCATCGGCGCTACATGGAAATGGCGATTGATGAGATGATAAAATCAAAAAACGAGCCTCGGCCCGATGGCAAGGTGCCGCCCAAGGTGGGGGCCGTGGTGTTGTTTCCTGATGGGGAAGTTGTGGCAGCCTATCGCGGCGAGCTACGCGATGGCGACCATGCCGAATTCACCCTCATCGAACGCAAGCTGTCGCATAAAAATCTCGAAGGTTGTATCTTATATACCACTCTAGAGCCTTGTGTGCAGCGAAATCCCCCCAAGGTGCCTTGTTGTCGCCGCACCTCCAATGCACGGATTAAGACCATTTATGTCGGCATTGCTGATCCAGACCCAACCGTTGACGGCAAGGGTATTCAGCACCTGGTCGACAGCCAAGCGACGGTAAAAATGTTTGACCGAGATCTTCAGGATGTGATCACCCGGGAGAATGCTAAGTTTATCGCGCAAGCAATGGATCGGAAGAAAGCTGTGGAGGAAGCCGATCGTTTGGGGCCATTGGAGCGCATCATTCCTGACTCCGATTTTGGGCAATTGTCTGAAAAGGCGCTATCAAAATTCATCAAGGAAGCCAAGTTGGAGTTTGATGGTATTGATGACCCTGCTTTTACGAGCTATTTGAGCGATCTGAAATTGGTGGAGTGGGATCCCGAAGCCAAGATTTTCCGGGCTTCGGGCCTTGGTATCTTGTTGTTTGGTAAGCACCCCCGTGCTCGCTATCCTCAAGCGGCATTGATGGCATCGGTCGAGTATGGTGATCACAAAATCGAGCCGCGCACCTTTGACGAGGCGCTCGTACTGCTCCCTGATGCGGTTTCTGATTGGCTCATCAAGGTCTTGCCATTGTCCAAGGAGATTTCCGGCTTCAAACGAGTCGATGCTCCTGAGATTCCGATGGAGGTTTTGCGCGAAGCTGTGCTCAATGCGATCGTTCACCGCGACTACCTGATCGAAGGGGCCAAGTCCTCGATCGAGATTAGCGATACCAAGATTGTCGTGAAGAGTCCCGGCGAGCCGCTCCCATACATCACACTGGAGCAACTGAATTCGTTTGAGGCACCGTCCATCAGTCGGAACCCCGTGATTTCATTTGTCTTTGGCCTCATGGATTATGTGGAAGAAAAAGGCTTTGGGATGAAGGCTTTCCGTGATTTGCATGCCAAAAATGGCGTTGCCGCTCCCGAATTTTCAATGGTTGGACCGTTCTTGGCGGTGACCTTCAGCAGGAATGCTGAGATTTTGCGCAAAGTCATCCAAGACCATGCCCTTTCAAAACTCAAGCCCGCCGAACTTGCACTTGTGAACTTTGTACGTGAAAAAGGGCAGGTCACGCGTCTCGATTCTCAGGAGTTCTTGAGGATTGAAAAGCGCAAAGCGCTGCGGCATTTGGATAGGCTGGAAGAAATGGGGATACTGCGACGGCAAGGGGCTGGGCCTGCGACCTATTATGAACTGATAGAACCCTGAGTTACTGCATGGGTCAACGACGATCTTAGCTGAGAGGTGTCCCAGTTGGTACAGCTATCGTGACAGCTATCGTGACAGCTATCGTGACACCTTTTCTGAGAATGCATGGATAAGCAGGTTTTTGCGCCTTATCGTGACGCTTTTTCTGAGGATAGGGTAAAAAATAGCTTTCTGAGGGTTTCTATGGCACTTATCGTGACACTTATCGTGACGCTTTCTCTGAAAACGGGCTGCAAATCGGCTTTTGGAAGGGTTTCGCTCGCCTATAGTGACTTTTTTTCTGAGAATCCATGAAGAAGCAGGTTTTTGCGCGCTATCGTGACGCCTATCGTGACGCCTATCGTGACACCGATCGTGACACTTATCGTGACATTTTTTCTGAGGATAGGGCAAAAAACAGCTTTCTGAGGGTTTTTGGGGTACTTATCGTGACATCTATCGTGACATCTATCGTGACAGTTTCTCTGGAAACGGGCTGCAAATCGGCTTTTGGAAGGGTTTTGCTCGGCTATCGTGACATTTTTTCTGAGAATGCCTGAAGAAACAGGTTTTTGCGCGCTATCGTGACACCTGTCGTGACACTTATCGTGACATTTTTTCTGAGGATAGAGCAAGAAACAGCTTTTTGACGGTTTTTGGGACACCTATCGTGACAGCAATCGTGACACTTATCGTGACACCTTCTCTGGAAATGGGGTACAAATCGGCTTTTTGAGGCGTTTCACTCGGCGATCGTGACACCTATCGTGACACTTTTTCTGAGAACGGATGAAGAAGCAGGTTTTTGCGCGCTATCGTGACACCTATCGTGACATTTTTTCTGAGAATGCATGAAGAAGTAGGTTTCTACGCGCTATCGTGACACCTATCGTGACACTCTTTTCAGGAAAAAATCCATAAATTTTGTTTCTGCAAAATTTGGTCGCCTATATCGTAACACGCAAAGTGCATTTGAATCCGCAGAATGATTTCCGTTACCTGCACCCCGATTCACAGCTTCGCGCTCACCTTCGGCAACATCTGACGCTTCCATTCCGAAAAATCCCCCTCCAAGATATGACGACGTGCCTCGCCCATCAGCCAAAGGTAAAAATGTAGGTTGTGCAGACTCAAAACGGTCATGGCCAGCATTTCCTCGGCCTTCAGCAGATGCCGAATGTAGGCCTTGGAGTAATACTGATCTGCGAAAAGGTCGCTGTCTGGATCCAAGGGGCTGAAATCTGCCTCGTATTTCTGGTTGCGCATGTTGCGGATGCCCTCGCGGGTAAACATCATGCCGTGGCGGGCGTTGCGCGTGGGCATCACGCAGTCAAACATGTCCACGCCCAAGGCGATGTTTTCCAGCAGATTCTCAGGCGTGCCCACGCCCATGAGGTAGCGGGGCTTGTCTTGCGGCAAAATGCTGCAACACAGGTCGGTCATCTCATACATCAGCTCGGTGGGCTCGCCTACGCTCAGGCCGCCGATTGCATTTCCAGGAAGGTCGAGGCCCGCCGTGTACTCGGCCGATTGCTTGCGGTATTCGCGGTACATGCCGCCCTGCACGATCGGAAACAGCGCCTGCGTGTGTCCATAAAGGCCCTCAGTCTCTTGCCAGCGCTGCTTGCAGCGCTGCGCCCATCGGTGCGTGAGCTCCATCGATTCGCGCGCGTAGCGCTCGTCGCTGGGCCAGGGTGGACATTCGTCCAAGACCATCATGATGTCGCTACCGATCACGCGTTGCGTGTCGACCACGTTTTCAGGCGTAAACAGGTGTTTAGAACCGTCGATATGCGACTTGAAGGTAGCGCCCTCTTCGCTCAGTTTACGCTGCTTGCTCAACGAAAAAACTTGATAACCACCGCTATCCGTCAAGATCGGCCCATCCCAATGCATGAATTTGTGCAAGCCGCCTGCGGCCTCCATGATCTTGTTACCGGGTCGCAGGTAGAGGTGATAGGTATTGCCCAGGATGATCTGCGCCTTGACGTCGTCGCGCAAATGATTTTGCTCCACGGCCTTCACTGAGCCGACGGTGCCGACGGGCATGAAAATCGGGGTCAGAATCGTCCCATGATCGGTTTCAACCTTTCCGGCGCGTGCGTGGCTGCCGCTGTCTTTCTTTTCGAGCGTAAATTTCATTGCGGCGCGAAGTTAGGCAGGAGGGGGGAGGGATGCAAAAATCGTAACACAACGAAGCAATATGCTAGATAGGGCCGAAGTGCCGCCCGGTTATTGCATGATCTTCCTAGGAGGATGTCGGCCGCAAAATGCATCGGCCATGCTTTGGCGACCGATCCTACTCCGCCTTTTTGTGCGGAAGTGATGGTGCAACAATCGTGATTGGATGTAGAGCGAGCCTTGCGGTTTGCTTACTCGTTACGATCGGTAGGCACAGAGCTCACGTTGTCGTTGGCGTCGACCACGATGTCATATTCCCAGCACTCATCCATGAGCACTGAAAATGAAGTATCGTTGGCGACTTGAAAGGCAATTGTAAATTGCACCAAACCAGGGGCATAGGACGCAAAGTCTGATTGGATGCCAGAGAGGATATTGTTGATATTGACCGTGTTGCCGCCCGTCGTTTGGATTTGGACGCTCACTTTGTCGGTACCATTGTTCACGATCCGGGCGCGAGGAGATTCATTTTTGCATTTTTTGCAGCCGGCATAGCCAATGGCCAACAGCATGAGGGGAAGGAAAAGCAGGGATTTCTTCATTTTCAATTTTTACAAATGTAAGAAATTTGATACGGTTCAAGCGATGTTCAGTATCCATACCCAAAACAGTGATGGACACAGGGTGCCTCAGTCAGCATCATCATCTGGCCAAGCATAGCGATCAGGATGACGTTGAAGTTCCTTGTAGGTCCGCGCGTCGATGTACACAAGGTGGAAGCACTGGTCAGCATTGCTCAGACCCAGTACAAAGACAAAATACAGGCCATATTCAAGGCCATGCTGTTGCAAGACTGCATTCAACTCAGCAGCAAATCTCTGGTCGATCCAGTCCCCCTGAGGCGCTGCAATCGAAAAAGAATAAGCGGTTTGATCCAAGGAAAACGAAAAGGTAAACAAACCATTCCCCGCAGTGCCCTTGATCGCCCCAAAATCCAGCTCCGTTAACTGGGCGATTTCTTGGAACAGTTCCAAATAGCTGGCGAACTCCAGATAGTTTTCTGCATCATCCGCAATATAGTGCTCGTTGAGCGTGATGTACTGAAATTCCAAGAGGAGCGCTTTTGCCTCTGGATCGTCGATCCGGTCGAGTTGTTCTTGGATTGCGATGATCATTTTTGTACCGACGTTGAGCGTTGCGTGATGAGGAATGGGAAGCGTTGATTCATTTTGGAATATTGGGTGAATTGATCTCGGGACAAAGATGGCATGACATTTTGATTTTATGGGGTGGCTATTTCAATGACAATTGACATGGCGACGCAACCCTCCCCAGAAGTTTTCATCAAGCAGGTCGAGCACTTGAGCTTTGGAGTCCGCTACCAAGCTGTGCCCCAAGAAGCTTGGAATTCTAGAAATGGAAAACCATGAAGCAGTTCAGCAATAGCTTTTCCGCACTAAACGGTTTGGCAGGAATTTACTGGGGCAAGATTTGAAAGGAACAATAATTGTCAAATCCTCGCGTCTCATGCTTTCCGTCTGAGGCGATGACCTTCCAATAATACTCGCCGGGGGTAAAGCCTTCGGGAAATTCGTAGAATGTATCCCGAATCTCGACAAAGCACCGGGTCGTCGCATCCTTGAATTGGTCCTCGCGGCTGTAGCAAAGCCGATAGACGAGCGCATCACCATCTGGATCGCTTGCTGCACGCCACCGCAGTGTGCCTTGCCGATGAAAAGGAGCCTCAGGGCGGATGAGTCGGAATGAGGTCGGCGTATGTGCGATCTGATCCAGCAAAATTGCTGGTCGCTGCCGGATATAGGCTTTTAAGCTTGTGATCGTGGATTGCCAGGTGGCAAGCGTGCCTTTGCGGTAAAATGTATCTGCCGTGATGAAGGGTGCGAGTTGGGCGGCTAGGCTGTCGATCATTGGGTATAAGTGCTCAGGATTGTAGATCGTTGCCGCCAACGTATCGATTCGCAGCCTGATGTCGCGCAAGATCTCAGGACAGGCAATCGCACGTTCAAAATAGGGATTGCTCGGCATGTTTCCCATTTTGGTGTCGGCATTGTTGCCGCGTTGGTATTCGTCTGCGACTTCCTTCAAAATGAATGTATTGTCCATGTCCCACGGCAACCACTGCCAGACATTTTTTTGCGGATTGCGGTAGATGAAATAATTGTGGTAATAAGTGCTGCGATTGCCGATCAGCATATTGACAGCGATCAAGTTCACCATGTTTTGGTAGTCAAATGTCGACTTTGCCATTGCATAGTAGTCCTTGTCGGGCGTATCATTGAGCAAGTGAATGAGGTGTTCGAGTGCCTTCCAGCTTGTATCGGCTTTTGGCGTCTTGTGTTCCCACACCAAACGCACGTGGTCATAAGCGCTCAGGCAAGCGCCGTCATGGGTAGCTTTGAAGAGGTCACCATCGGTTTTCATGGCCCTTTTTTTCAAAAAATCATTGTCCATATTCTCCACCAGCAGATAGATGCCATGAAAATCGCCGTTGATGTTTACTGCGACATGCTGCGCATCATAGCAGGGTTGCCCAGAATCCTTGAAAATGCGGGTGCAAAGGTATTGCCGCAAGTAGGTTGAGTCATGAAATTCAGCATTGAGATTGAGGGTATTGCGGCCAAATGGGTAGCTTTTGCCATCGGGAATCTTGAGCTTGATCGACTTTTTGGGAAATTCTCGCGAGGTGTCGCCGCGCAGCCGCAAGCGAACACCCTTCCATTCTTGCTTACCAAGACGCAGGCTTGCCAGGATGTAAATGTCTTCCTTGAATCTGCTTTGGATCAAGGAGAGGCTGTCAAGGTTGCAGGAAATGTAAAGTTCAGGCAATGTGCTAGCGGTGGATAGTCGATCGTCGCCCGCCTTATGCGAGCCCGTAATCGCAGTCGCAAGCAACACCAACAGCACCGACATGCCACCCAGCCAATACTTCCAGCGTGCTGAATTCATCTTGCAATTACATTTTTGAAACGTAAAAGTAAGGTAGAAACTGAAATTACTGACGCTGCGGATGGAATTGTTGCGATCCTAGTCCAAGTGACGGGCAGTGAAGCGACCGGCCCGTTCAGTTACCGCTTTCCAGCGCTTGCACCAATTCTGACAGCGCTTTTCCCATCTTGGCACCGTCGGTCTCTTCCGCAGGGCACCTGTGCAGCAGTTGCACCAAATGCAAGGTCACCTCTTGTGAGGTGGTGTCAGCGACCTCAAAAAAGATCGTGAAGCCGCCGAAACAGAATTCGTAAGGGATATCAAGTTCGAGCAACTTTGTTGCGCCTATGCTTGCAATCGCGTCTGCCGTGTTCACCGAGTCCAGTTTGCTGCAATGAAATGCACGTTGTTTCAGCGTGTCCAAGGGAAAATGAAATGTATGGTTTTGATTCACAGGAATCTCCGAGCTATAACTCGTTGCCAGAAAGGCGAATGCCGCGACCATCATGAGCACGCGTGACCATGCACGCGTATGCTGGGTACTTGGAAGGCCGGGCTGATAGCGGTAGGCGAGGGGCAGCACAAGCAGGGCGAGCAAGTCGGTCGCATCCACGACGCGTGCGATGTGAAACGGCCCCACTTCATTCCACAAGTCGATCAGAGGCTGGCTCATCGGCAATTTCCAGCAGACAAACAGCAATCCCGTCGCCCAAAACACCTTCGCCTTGTGGCGCGGCAACAAAGCCGCCCAAAACAAAGGAAACACAAACAAGCCCGCAAAATCAGAGAGCTTGCCCGTGAGCACATTCCCAAACTGCGCCTTGAGCACAAAGTCATTCAAAAGCAAAAGCAGCAAACCGACGATGAAGCCTGTGGAGAGGAGTATATGCTGTTGTGGATTTGCCTTCTTATGGACGAGGGCGGTACTCATGGTCTTCTTTGGATGGATTGATATTCAAAGCTGGCAAGAATGGAGCGATTTTCATAGCGGTGGCGGAGGAGGGTTGGGCGGACTTGCCCAATTGCTGGTTTTTTAGTATCTCTGCATATAAAATTGAATGCGATGACCAAAGAAATGGTGTTAGAAACGTTGCAGCAGCTCCCAGATGAATTTGAGTCTGAGGAGTTGTGTGAGCGATTGATCCTGATCGACAAGATCAACAAGGGCTTGAAAGATGTGGACGAAGGCAGAACGATATCGATCGAGGAGTCAAAGCGGAGAATGCAGTCAAAATGGAAATCAAAGTCTTGAGAATCAACCTTGAGAGTAATTCAGGGGACTCCGACCATACCGCCGATGTGAGCTTGCCCTAACAAGAAAAGCCGCCCCACTCACTCTCCACCCTCACACTGCTTTAGGCGTCCACCATCTGCACCACAACCAATCTACCCCCATCTTCCCGTGACAACAGCAGCTGCGCTGCATCTTTCAGCTCCACCATTTTCCCGATCTCGATGGGCGTCTTTACGTCGCCCTCGATCAGCGTGAGGTCGGGCATGCGTTGATTCACGAGCACCCATCTTCCTTGGTGGAAGTTGAAATAACCGACGGGCTTTTTTTGCTCGGCGCTGAGGCGCTCGTTGGGGAAAATGTTGCGCGACATGTGCCACTCGTAGATGTATTGGTCGCTGTAGACCATGAGGCGGTGGTTGTCGGGCAGGAATTTGCCGCCGCCACGGCTGCTGTAGAGGTTCAGGATCGGCAGCTGCCCTTTGAAGGGCGTGTCACAAAAGGGGCACTTGGGACTCAGGGTATTGTCAAAGACATACCATTTTTGAATGCACCTCGGGTTGCGGCAGGGCTGCACGAGGTCATTGGTCTTGACGAGGGCTTGCTCCCAATCGTTGGCAGTCGGGCGCTTGCTTGGGTCTTGCAGACCCTCGATAAATGCCTTGTCAAAGAGCTCCTTCAGATAGGGGCCGCAGATCGAATAGGGCATTTTGCTGGTGTCTTTCCAGGGCAATTCGCTGGGTTTCACTTGGTCCAGCTTGATGCGGTTGCTCTTGTCGGAGGGATGCTCGACAAAAAGCGCATTTTTGCCCATGCTCAATTCCTCATCCTTGCCGGGGTCCATGTCGTGGACCTTGCTGCCACGCAGGGGGTGGCGGTAGAGCAGGTACATGTAGATGAGGATGGCGAGTGCATGCCGGTCGGTATTGATGCTCGGCAGCACGCGGTTGGCGTCGGTCTTGCCGAGGTGGTTGGTGGCCATGACCTCGGGCGCGATGAAGTCGGGCGTGCCCACGACGTCGGGCGGAAACTTACCGGGCACCACCAAACCATCGATGTCGATGATGGCCGCATTGCCGCCTGCGGGATCGACCAATACGTTTTTGTAGCTCAAGTCGCTGTGCGCAAGCCCAGCAGCATGCATGCGGCGCACCGCCCGCGCGATCTTGATGCTGATCGCCAAGTAACTGCGCCACGAGCCGCGCTCGCGGATGTCAAGAAATTTATTCTGATTGCTGGCGGATGCAAACCATTTCCCTTCCTTCTCATTGCCCTTGATGCCGAGCATGTCATTGTTCACGGAGCCATATTGGAAGAAAAAGTGGGGCTTGTAGGTCGGGCAGACGATGCCGAGTTTGCCCTCATGCTCCACAATCTTGGTGGGCCAGCAAAACAATTCCTCCCAATAGCTACCACCTTCTTGTGCAAAGATGCGCTCCCGAAACACCCCGACGATGTTCATGAGCCGATCCTTGGAATTGGCGTCTTGTTTGTCGCGAAAAAAGCCGACCACATAGGACTTGTCTGGGCTGAAGTACACATCCTTCATCCCCCCTTGGCCGATGACCTTGTTCACATATTCGACGGTGCTGCCGTCGGTCGCTTTGATCTTGACGATGTCGCTCATGGTTTTTTGCCCTGCTTAGTATAGGATGGCAATGGTGCGGTCATCGTGTTCGCCAGCAGCCCAGAAATCGAGCCAATCCAGCAACTGCTCGTCCGCCTTCAGGTTGTCGTGCTCCATGTCGACAGCCTCGCTGAGCTCGTCCCAGACGGCATCCCAGTTTTCACGCTGCAGCATGTTGTAGTCGGTGTGAAAT
>JANPHP010000141.1:0-6316 GCA_031424495.1 Bacteroidota bacterium
GCTCGGCACCAAGCCGGCAGGCGGCGGTTCGGGAAACAGGTCACGGTAATTGGGGCCCCGCTCACCGGAAGCATCTTGGTAGTTGAAAACGCTTGCCTGTCCCTCAAACCGGAAAATCGAAGCATAAACATTGGGCTTGCCGAGCAGCACACAGGCATCGTTTACGAGGTAGCGGGTGGCAAAATTGTTGGTGCCATCGGCGACGACATCGTAGCCTGCAAGTATTTCAAGCGCATTTTCAGCCGTGAGGCGCACATTGTGCTGCACAAAATGTACAAAAGGATTTTGGGCTTGCAAGCGCTCTACGGCGGCCGTGACTTTCGATTTCCCGATATCGGCGACCGTAAACAATACTTGTCGCTGCAAATTGGAGGCATCCACGACATCAAAATCCAGCACACCGATGGTACCAACACCCGCGGCGCTGAGGTACTGCAAGAGTGGTGCCCCGAGACCTCCCGTGCCCACCACCAAGACCTTGGCAGCTTTAAGTTTGCGTTGGCCCTCAATATTGAACTCAGGGATGATCAAATGGCGGCTGTAGCGCGCCAACTCTTCATTCGAAAATGTGATTTCTGACATGATTTTCAAGTTTTAGCGTTTGCCGCCCGCAATCGCAGGCACGATACTGATGATGCTCTCGTCGGTGACCCGCGTCGCTGTTGCGTCGAGCGTGCGAATGTCGGTGTCGCCCTTGTAGATGCGCAAGAAGCTCCGCAATTCACCGGCATCGTCAAAGAGCTGCTTTTGCAATGCAGGATATTGGAGGGCTACAGCCTGTATCACTTCCAATACGGTTGCGCCTTGCGCTGCGATTTTACTCGAATTGTCGGCAAATTTCCTGAGTGGGGTGGGTATGATAATCGTCGCCATTTGATAAAGAATTATGTTTTGATAAACCGAAAAATATTGGTGGTTGAAGCTTTAAAATGCGGTCATTTTGGGCAAACAAGTTCCAGCCATTCTTGATGGGAATGGATACAATTTGCTGACTGCCAAATGGATATCAGCCGATTGCTAAATGATAATTGCGTAATGTTGTCGCCTCTTTGAGGTCAACATCGCTTGGAATGTAGGGCAAGAAATTTAGGTGCCTTCATGCTTTACATTTCGGTTAAGGGGCCATGACTAGCGTTGCGGCGGAAAGCAGCTCGACGATCTCCTCGTCAAATTGCCCTGCCTCGTTGAGCTGCCAACTTGTGCGGGCTCCAGCAGATTGCGCGGTGGTATTCACGATGAGGTAGGAGAACCAAGGCACTGCATTTTCCAAATCCGTGATGGAAGGAATGGCTGGATGGTCGGGGTGACTGTGGTAAATGCCCAATAGCGTAAGCCCAAGATCATCAGCCCATTTTTCAGCCTTCAGATAATCCTGCGGCGCGATTTGAAACCGCCTCGCACGCTGATCTGCTTGCACATTGCGCACAGGCAACCATGCCTGCACAACACGCGGTTCGCCGTCTACACCAGCAAAAAATCCGCAGCCCTCCTCAGGATAGCATTGCAACAAATGCCCGCTTATTGCGTCCAAAACACCATCCGAAAACTGAATTACGCTTCCCATGATCAAGCAAATATTTCGTCGTAAACTTCTGAATACTTCTCACTGCTGTCTGGAAACAGCGTCACAATTAGACCCTGATCCAAAGTATCAGCCAATGCAATGGCGCCCGCGAGATTGGCTGCGGACGAGGGGCTCAAAAGCAGTCCTTCCTGCCGCGCCACGGATTGAATCACCTCGTGGGCACGTTCCGTTGTCACGATGAGCCTGCCATCGGCGACGCTGCCATCATAAATCGCAGGCACCATCAAGGCAGCCTCCAAAAATTTCCATCCTTCCAGGGCATGCATCGCAATATCTGGCTGCAACTCTATGCACTGAATGCTGGAATCCAAGGCCTTGAGCCCGCGGGTCGTGCCCGTGAAACTGCCTGTCGTGCCGAGACCTGCCACAAAATGCGTGAGTTTGCCTTGCGTCTGATGCCACAATTCCTGCGCAGTGCCCTCCAGATGCGCCCGCCAATTGGCGTCGTTGCTGTACTGATCGGCATAAAAATAGCCTTCAGGATCGCTCGCGACGAGCTCACGTGCCATGCGCTGCGCGCCATCGGTGCCCTCCAAGGGCGCTGAATACACCAATTCGGCACCGAGTGCCTGCATGATGCGTCGCCGCTCAACCGTAATATTGTCTGGGACAAAAAGCTGCACACGCAGCCCCAGTGCGGCCCCAATGGCGGCATAGGCAATTCCAGTATTCCCGCTCGTCGCGTCGATCAGCGTCTTACCGGGATGCAATTGCCCTTGCTCAATCGCAGTTTTGATGATATTGTAGGCAGGACGAGCCTTTACGCTCCCCCCGAGCTGCTGCCATTCTAGCTTGGCCCAAATCTCGACCCCTGCACGAGCATAAACCCGGCGGATCGGCACAAGTGGTGTATTGCCGATCTGCTCACCGATCTCGGCGAGTCTTTGCAACCAAACTGTATTGATATCCAAGCTCTTTACCATATTTTCTTGCGCAAATGCTGCGATATATTCCTAAAATTTCCACGGAACATTCCCAAAAGCGACCGACATGCCCCAAAAACAAAAAACCCCACCAGTTTTGGAGGGGAACGTATCAAAAAAGTAGATGCTACTTCAAGACATGGCGATCACCCTTCCATTTCGGAAGCGTGGCAACAACATGCGGTGACGAAGAATCTTTTCATATTGATGCAAACATAGATGCAGATTCAGAATAATCCAAGGGCCAATGCAATTTTTGACGCAAAAAATTTTGCAGTGCCCTTTTCTGGCTGTGGCAATGATTTTGCTCAAATCGATCTTGAGATGCTTTTATTTGGAAAATGTTCCGTGATGCGCTATTTTCAGGTATTGAAGCATAGCTACTACCTCAATCTTAAATGTATGAAGAATAAACTCACATCCGCATTTTTCCTTTGTATGCTACTCCTGCTTGCGGGCTGCGGCCCTGTCGATCCCCGTTACGAACTCTTCGATGCCGATGCAGACAAGCTCGGCTCGATCGGCCTGCACGAAGACACCGATACGCTTGCGCTCGAACTCGCCGAGCTTTTTGAAGAATCGACCAATCCCAAATTGCATCCTGAAGAATTTTCCTATTACACCCGCCTCAGCGACGATGGGCAGCGCCTCCTCGTGCTCATGCAGATGCCCAAATTGAAAAAGGTAGAAAAAGATGGACGCGCCGAAGTTGTAGATATCGTGGAAGCTTGGCACGAGGAATCACCTGCCATTTCCGACAAGGCGCTCTACCTCGGCGTGAAGGGCAATTACACTTGGATGATCACCAAGGTTCCTGGCGGCGAAGTCGACAACAGCATCATTGCTTCCAAACAAGACCTGTATGACTTCTATGGTCCGAGGGAAAAATTTGAGAAGCAGGAAGGGAAATAAACAATTTAAGCGAACGACTTTCGGTCATCGCCAATAGCTCGGGCGCAAAAACCATTGCGGCTTTTGCGCCCGAGTGCATTTATCGAAGCATCAATTTGGCAGTGTACAAGATCGCATCATCGACGCTGATCGTTGCGAAATACATGCCCGCTGCCGCATCCAATTGCACTTTTAATTCCTGCGCATCCACAAACGTCTGCACATGCACAAGCTGACCCGCGAGGTCGGTCACGCGCAGGGTCCCCTGCCCTACCTTGCCTCCCAAAGTCAATGTGAAGGAACCCGTGCTAGGATTGGGATGCATTTGCATCGTCGAGGCAGCCACTTCGTTCAGGGCCGTCGGTAGATTGCAGCTGCCGCCATTGAAGAGGTAGAGGCTGCGCGCCGGGCTGAAATTGTGGATGCCATAGTCAATGTTGTTGAGCAGATCGTCGCCGTAAGGCGTGAGGCTGCTGAAGCTGCCATTGGTGGTGATTTGGCGGTCGGGGCATCCATCATTGTCCCAGCTCCAAGCCAGCCAATTCACATTGCGGGTTTGGCAAATGCGCAACAAGGCTTGGTAATTGAGATTGTATTGGCACATGACCTGATCGTCTTGCTGATTGGCGATTTCGCCCAAGATGAAGGGCATGCCGCTCGCGATGGCGTTGTCGATCTTGGTGACCATGGTGGCAGAGTCATTTGCGGCGAATGCATACCAATAAGCGTGTGCGCTGAAAATGAGATTGTGCTGCGGATCGTTTTGCTGCAAGGTCGCTCCGACCGTGGCCAGCAGATCGAGATTGGTGCCGCATTCGGGGCCGTCGATCATGATCGGCGTCGTGATGCCTGCGGCGCGCAACGACTGCGCGATCGTCGTGTAAGTATCTATATAAGTGGTTTGCGCTGCGCTAGGGTCGGCCGTCCAGTTCACATACAGCGCCTCATTGGCGATGTTCACGATCACGCTGTGCTTGTACTTGTCGATGAGCGCAAGCACATCGGGTTGCACATACCAATCGGCCAATGCGATCAGCGCAACCGGATCGTTTTGGCAGGTCAGATCGTGCAGCTCGATGATGGGGATGAGTTGGGATTGAATGCATTTGCTCAGCACACTGTCCAAGTTCACGAGGTCTCCATAAGTGGTTGCCGGAGCGCCCGATTGCGGATTTTTGTACCAGGGAAGGCGCACACAATTGGCTCCAGACTGGGCGATCTCCGCGATATTGAGCTGATTGGGTGAATAACCCCAATTATAGGGGGCATAGTTCACGCCGCGCAAGAGCAGCGTGTCGCCACATGGGCCGAGGATCAAGTTTCCTTGCACGGATACGGTCGTGCCCAGCTGCGCATAACCTGCAGCCGCCGAAAAAATCAAAGCGCAGAGCGCGAGTAGGTAATTCCTAGTTTTCATTCTCTTTTTGGGTAATTTTTCAAGGTGCAAAAGCATCTTCGCGCAATTGCTTTGCAAAGATGGCGATGTTGGTGGCCTTCTTGTTTCCTTCAAGCTTTGTTTGGAGGATATGGGTTTCTATTTGGGGGGAATGCAGGACGCAGCGCTCCATTTTTATCATCAGGAATCATGCATCCTTCCAGAACAAATCTTGCGCACCCCATTGGAATTCGGCGTGCATTCCGCTGAACATATTTAAACCGCAAAGTTCGCAGTGTATGCAGAGCCAGTACTTCTCTCTGCGTTCTTTGCGAACTTTGCAGTTTCTTGATCCTTGCAAACCTCAAATCACCAAATTCACAATCCGCCCAGGCACCACGATCACCTTTTTGGGAACCGCCCCAGCCAAGATCGCCGCAACCTCCTCAGATCCCATCACTTCCTGCTCGACGGCTTCCTTGCTCATGTCGGCTGCCACGGTGATTTTGCCACGCAGCTTGCCATTGACTTGGATCGGATATTCGATGCTGCTCACAGCGACGTGCTTTTCATCATAGACAGGCCATGTCGCTTGGGAAATCGATTCATTGTGGCCCAGCATTTCCCAAAGCTCCTCGCAAAAGTGCGGCGCAAATGGTGCCAACAAGATCAAAAACGGCTCCAATGCCGCCCTCGAACTGGTCTTCAAGCGCTGCGCCTCGTTGCAAAACTTCATGAACTGCGCGACGCTCGTATTGAAACTCAGCGCCTCGATATCGTCTTGGATCTTGATGATCGTCTGATGCAGGTTGCGCAGCTCGTCGGCTGTCGGCGCGGCGTCGGTGACGATGATCGCATTGTCATCGTTGGTGAAGAGGTTCCAAACCTTGCGCAGGAACCTGAAACAGCCCTCGATGCCGTGGGTGCTCCAAGGCTTGGCATCTTCCAATGGACCCAAAAACATCTCATACAAGCGCAGCGTGTCGGCACCATAGCGGTTGCAGACATCGGTGGGATTGACCACATTGTAATAACGCTTGCTCATTTTCTCGACTTGGCTGCCGCAACGGAAGACACCGTCCTCCGTCACGAACTCTGCATCAGCATATTCGCCGCCGCGGGTGCTGCGTACCTTTTCCAGATCCAAGACGTCGAGCTCGACGATGTTCACATCGACGTGGATGGCATCGACGATTTTGCCCTCGATCAGCCCAGCAGACAGAAAAGTATTGGTGTCGCGCAGGCGGTACATGAGGCTGCTCCGCCCTTGGATCATGCCTTGATTCACCAATTTGCGGAAGGGTTCGTCGTGGCTGATGTGCCCGAGGTCAAACAAAACCTTGGTCCAGAACCGCGAATACAACAGGTGCCCAACGGCATGCTCCGAGCCGCCGACATACAAGTCCACATCCATCCAATAGGCTTCCTTGGCCTTGTCGCTGAAGGCTTTGTCGTTTCCGACATCAAAATAACGCAAGAAGTACCAGCTCGAACCCGCGTAGCCGGGCATAGTATTGGACTCGCGCAGGCTGCCATCGGGCA
>JANPHP010000142.1:0-24725 GCA_031424495.1 Bacteroidota bacterium
CGATCACCGATGATCTCGCGCATCATGTGGATCACAGGCTTGGTACCTGCAGCAAGCACAACCTTCAACTCGGCCTTGAAGCTGTCGAGCGTGTACAGCGCCGTCGCCGCTGGACTCAAAGTCCCGTGCACCAGGTATTGCTTGATCACGGAGATGACCCAATCGCCACCAACTCCCAAAGCCTCAGCCTCTTCAGGGGACAATTTCCAAGTTTGATTTTCAATCGGCGCTACTTGCTCCCCTTTGGGCGCAAATTGCTTTTCAAGCTTTTCCCTGAGTTTGGAGCGCGTTTTTTCAAGGGCCTCTTTGGCCTTAGCATCCTCGGTCGATGCCTCGATGCCCGCTTCCTTTTCGGCGGCTGCATCATCAGCGGCCGTCTTTTCCTCAGCGGCTTTGTCTATGGAGGCCTTTTCCTCGGCCAACTTGGCCTCGACGGCCTTCTTTTCTGCAGCAATCTTCTGTTCCTCAGCAATTTCCTGCTCCTCAATAGCCTTCTTTTCTACAGCAGCCTTCTTTTCTTCGGCTGCCTTCTTCTCTGCCGCTGCCTTAGCTTCAGGGCTACCCGGTTTCAGGATCGGATTGCCTTGGGCATCAAATGATAAGACTTCAGGGTCTGCATCAGCTTGTGGCAAATCGATCGCGTCGAGCCTTTTGCTTTCTTTCCTCGCTTCATCCTCGGCGCGCTGCGTATCGGGATCGACAGTGCTGAGGTTTTGCGCATCTTGCTGGTTAAGTTCCTTCCCTTCTCCCCTCGCATCCGTGCCCAAACCGTCATTTGCCCGCTTTTCTGCCTCCAACTTTTGTTCGGCGAGCTCTGCAGCAGCCTCGGCCGGTGTCTTCACATCGGCGAGTGCTTGTTGGAAAGCCAGGACATCCACGGTGCGCGGATGCGCCGCAGGGGCTGCCACTTCTATGCCTTCAAACGTCTTGGGCAACATGGATTTGAGCGGCGCAAACCGATTCTCGCCCTTGGCAATGAGCGTATCGATCACCGTCCCCATCCACTCGATCAACCGCCGCGAAGATAGCCCCGTCACGGGCTGCAATTGCTTCAAGACAAACCTCAGCATTTGGCCTGCAGTCGGCGCACTTGAGGCGTACTCCATGAGGTAGCGCAGCTGATACTGATAGGCAAACTGCCGAATTTCCTTTGCGGTCGATGGCGCTTGCATCCCTGCCGGAAGCGAAGCAATCGCTTCTTGCAGCGCCAATCCAATCGTCACGGTAAATCCACCAAGGTCGCCCGCGAGTATTGGGAGCAGCCCTACAAAGGTCTTTTCTTCGACCAAGGTCGCGATACGCTCTACAAAAAGTGGGTAACGCGAAGGCGGTAGGCTTTTCGCGATGCGTAAAAATGCCTCATGTATGGCAGCGGGTTCACGCAAAATCAAGCCCTTGAGCATGATCTCCACTTGCAGCGGAATGAAACGTTTGGCCCACCAAGGAGCCGCTCCTACTGCGAGGTAGTGCATCACTAAATCGGCGCGTGCGATCGCGGTAGCCAGATTGGGGGCCGCAAACAATTGTTCACCAGCATCCAAGGCAGCCAGATTTTCAATTGTTTCCAGCTCAGGCCCATCGCCTGACGTTGGCCGCTCAAGTTCACGGCCGCGCTTGAAAAATGTTTCGTCATCCTCAAAAAACGGCTCTACATCGACAGACTCTCCAGCAGCCTCGGCGGCAGCACGTTTGGCGATGGCTTCAGTTTTTGCGATTTCGGCTTGTTCCTGGCGCTTGCGCTCAGCGGCGACATATTCTTCTTGCGCTTTTTGGGCCGCGACTCTGCGCTCGGCAGGCGTCATAGGCGGCTTGCTCCGCTCCTCCTCCGCCAGCGCTTGCAGCTCGGCTTCGGTCATCTCCTCTTCTTCTGCAAGCTCGGCTTCGGTTTTGGGGATGTCGGCCTTCTTTTGGGGCTGATCAGCGGGCGGTGTGCCGATGAAATCAAACTGCTTCCAAGATTTTAGGAGCTCCTTGGGCGGGGAAGCGATCGACTCCAAATAGGTTTCGATGGCCTCCAGCGTTTTGCGGGGCGCAGGTGTAGCCGTGGGATCGTGGGCCAATACGTGCAATAAAGCTGCATAAACAGCTTGGCTTACAGCAACTTGAGCAGGTGAAGACGGATTAAAAAGGTCGTGTGCCGAGATCACGGTCGCTGCCAATTGCAAGAGGCGCAAGCCGATCGTCTTGGAGACGCGCTGAATGAAATTGCGCAAAGATTGTGTGGGAATTGCCTCTACCAATGCAGCCAATGCGGCCGGACTGCTCGCCTGCTGTGCAAGCAGCGCCTTGAGCGAGGTAACATCGTGAGTCACGAGGTATTCCCAGGCCTCAATGATGCCAATTGCACTGGAAACGGATGTGCGCCCTTTGATTACATCGGCGATGAGGTCACGCGCAGCCTCTTTGTACTTGGCTTCTTCGATTTCATCGGGCTCAGCCGCATTGCTTTTTCTTTTACCTCCGTCCCTGAATACGTTTGCGGTTTCCTTGCCAAACTTTGCCACCATTTTTTCTGCGACGACATCTTCCAATTGCTTCATTCGGAAGCTGGAAGGCATGTCCACAAAAAGGTAGCGCATCAGGATCAAACGCAACTCAGCATGGATCATGCGTTCAGATTTGCCGGTCGCCTTGGCGATGTCGGCAGCCACACGCTTCTCGTAGCTCGATATGCTCACCGAGTTTTGGTTGGCTGCAAGCTTGTACACACGCTCGACCAATTTGTCTGAAAATGCCGAAGCCATGCGCTTGAGGGCGGCAGGTGAAGCCTTGCCGATCGTCTTGACCATTTGGAGGACATCGCCAGGCTGATTTTCCAGCAAATCCCAAAACAGTTCCTCGACTCCGCCAGCCATGTCCTCTGCTCCGATGGGCAGTCGGCCTTGGGTGAGGAAGAAGATGAAGATCTCCATTTTGGCGGGCGCCATCATGATGCGATCACCACGATCTGCCGACCGCACAGCTGTAGGATGGCTGATTTCAGCCATGCGCATCTGCAATTCTCGGCGGAACCTTTGCTCAAAACGCTGCACGACCTCGAAATCCATGGCAGATGCCGTGATATCGCCAAGATCTATTTCCAGCAATGGAATGCGCGTGACATATCGGGGATCATCGTTATCGTTGAGCAAGCGCTCCACGATAGCCTTGATTCTATCCTTAAATAGCCGACTGAGGTCGTTGTGCAGGCGATTTGCATCGTCCTGATCCTCGATCTCGAAATCAAATTTGAACCGCTGAATGAAATGTGACCGGTTACGATCCTTCATCTCCAAACTTCATGCTTAGGCCGTGCTTGTCGCGCAGGACCGATAGTTCCTTGATTACCAGTGGGTCATTGGGGTCTGCAAAGAAGCGCAGCAGAATGACCAAGCACCATGAGAGCTCATCCAACCAAGGTTGTTTGGGCTGCAATTTTGCCTTTTCTGTGCGCCACTCGAGAAATATCTTCTCAAAATCGGCCATCTCAGCGAGGTCGATCCAATAGCAAACGACATGGGTATGCGCTGCAACATTGAGCTTTACGACCTGCTCAAAAAGCGCCCTGAACTTGTCGTTACGGAAACGGGCGGGCCATGCCGGCAAGACCACACTCAATTGCATCGAGAAGAAGTCATCGGCGAGCAAAGCGCCCTTGGGGATATGTTGCTCTTTGCGAATCACGAGCCCCGAGTCGGGATCGGTGATCTGCGGAATGAGCAAGATGATGCGGTCGCGCTCGCGCTCGGCCGAGGTCTCATCGATATAGCCTTCTTTGTAGGCGATGATGCTACCGTCTTCGCCAGTAAGCACGAGGGTAAAAC
Organism: Bacteroidota bacterium; assembly: GCA_031424495.1. Lineage (GTDB taxonomy): Bacteria > Bacteroidota > Bacteroidia > J057 > JADKCL01 > JADKCL01. The sequence continues at coordinate 3,804 of JANPHP010000142.1, forward strand.
CTTCGTCGGGTGTACCCGTCGTGATATAATTGTCACTGTCACCAGCGCGGGCCTGCAACAATGTCTGGAATTCACTTTCAAAGGCCACGTTTTCCATGACCGGCGTTTCCAAGAAAATGCGGCCTTCACGCACGAGGTAAAATGTGTACATGACGTCGCCCACTGGGCGCAGCAGCACGTGCTCGACGAGATGGAATCCCTCCGAAGCTGCATTGAGTTCACGCACGCGCTTAATGAGCGCAGTGATCGCTTCTTCACATTTCTCGGGCGATGCGGCACTGAAGACAGGCTCTTTCGCAGATTTTGCATCGATGCCCGCAAAAAAGATCTGGAATTCCCCCTTCTTCTTGGCGTTTTCTTCGATGGTAAATGCATCCCGCGAGAGACCTTCTTTCATCACCGCCGACAAGACATCCTTGTGTTTGGAAGAGAATGAGAATGCATTTTTGGAATCTGCCTTTGCCTTGTCTTTCTTTTTGCCGAGCGCAACACCTTGAGCATCCCTGATCGACTCTGCCATGGAGACCCTTTGGTGGTCTTTCATGTTGAAGAGGAGCGCGAGGCGCTTTTGCAAGGCTGTATTGTGCGTGACGTAATCGGTCGATTCTTGACCGCCAGCATAGCTCAGGTAGTCGAGGCCACGACCACGGTCTCGGCCCAACTCCACCACATTGGCCAGAAAGCGCAATTTGGCTTTGATGAGCTCATTTTCATATTTCTGCTGTGTTTCCTCGATCGCATTTCTGGTGATCGTGTTGTACGCTTCAGATAGAAACTCCTCCCCAAAGCGGGCGAGCAAGTGATCCAATGCGCGGTTGCGGCGATCTGCAATCGGGTCAAAAGATGAGCCGATGCGGTCGAGCGCAGCCTGTAAATCCTCTATGCTTTGATCCGGCTTGAGCAACCACTCCTCCCACGGAATCCTCGGCACTTGGTGGAAATACGTCTGTGGGATTTGCTCCTTGAGGGAAAACAGCTGGTAAAAATTGGTGAGCTGTGAGAGGTAATCGGCCAGAATTTGCTCAAAGAAAAACAAATAGCCTTTGAGGTTGCGTGCGTGCTTGCGCCACTCTAGCGGGCGGCTTTTGCTCACACCAAAACTGCCGATGCCAAAAATCTCCGGAAAATTCTCCTGGATGCTGGAGTAGTGTGCCAATTCCTCGACCGTGCGCTTGGAGCTGCCTTTGACTTCGGGGAACTGCAACTCGTGCTGGTATTGTGTCAGCTGCTCTGCGAGCAGGCGCTGATAATTCTTGCCGACGTTTTCGGTATCGTACTCATAAGGCAGGCCTTCGATGGTACATCTGATGGCACGGTTGGCGAGCATGCCCTCGACATCGAGCAAGGGATAGTAGCCATCTGGAATTGGATCGTCCTCTTTGAGCGTAAGCAACCCAAATGGAAGCTCCTTCGCTGGATTCCTGAGCTTTTTCTCTTTGTGGCCGCGAGGGAGTTTTTTGTCGACGGATGTAAAATAGTATCCGTCAAATTCTTCATCTCCTTTGAGCCGCTCGATGAGTTTGAATCCTTCTGGCAGATTGTCACCCGTAAAGAAAAAGCCAACTTCCAGTTGTGCGACGCGTTCGACGCCCTTGGTATCCCGCAGCACGTTTACCAGACGTGCCGGGTTTTGTATCGACCAAGCAGGCTCCAAGCCTGTGGCGACGAGGCTGTCCACGTCGACAAATCCATGCTTAGGGGCCGGGCCATCAAAAATTTCCTCGAGGCTTTTGCCCTGCTCTAGCAGCTCTTCCAGCGTGCGAAAGCGCGTGGGAGGACTGAAAATGAGCGAGAGTTGGTAGAGCACATCACTGATCACCTGCTCTGTATGAGCCTTGGGATCGATGCTGATGTCTACTTTGACAGCGATTTTGAGTGGAAGCAATACCCTGACTTGCTCGAAATCCTCACAAAGATTGCGGTTTTTGTTCAGGATTTTGAAGGCGTTTTCGCGGGCTTGTTGGCGCTTCTCGGGGGAATCGTCATTGAGCTGCAAATTGACCTGAAACAAACCCGACATGTTCACCCCAAAAGCACCACTTTCCAGTGGTACGAGCCAAGCATTCTTGACATCGGGATACATTTGGTCGATGAGTAGCCTGCGGTAATCGATGAGACTGAGCGGGCTGCTTGGAAAGACATGGTGCGCAGCATAAAACGCATTGTCTTTGGGATCGAACTGCTCTTTGCGCTTGGCATAGAGGAGGTCATCCATGGACATATTGCTTTTGTAAGCAATTTCAGTCAGTGCATAGCACAACTGCTCGAGGATGGTGATACCGGGATCGTGCTGATTGTAATCAGTCCAGATATCGCTCGAGAGTTCTTGAATTCGATCTACCCCAGTTGCCTTGAGTAGTGCGTAATTCTGACTGTCAGGAACCAAGGGTTCCTTGGGTATGCTGGCGGGTTCCTTAGCCATATATCCAATTCTTTTCTCCGTCGTTCAAAAAAGGGATCAATCGTTCTGCCGCAATTGGTTGGCATTTTTGATTTTGATGCGCTTGGGCATCGTCTGCTTCACATTGCGACGTTCGCGATATCCCTCGTTTTCAAATGCGCGATCCCAGATTTTGGTGACGCGGTAAAAAATCATTTTGGGCTTCCCATCATTGGAAAAGCCATAGTGATCGCGGGCCCGCATTTGCACGACCTCTTTGCCATATTCGCGCTTGATCCTGAACTTGATACGATTGAGAAAGCGTCCCCAGAGGTAGCTGCTACCTGCACGGGTGATGTTGATGCGTTCACCACGACGCCCTTTGGCGATCAGGATCACGGCATACGTGAGTGCGTAGCGTTCAGTTTTTGTGTCGTAAATATGTGCAAAGATCTCGTAGGCCTGGCAATCATTGAGCCCGTCACCCTCCGCCAAAATCGTATGCCACTGCTTGTCGGCAGGGACAGAATCGGCTTTGAAGGTGCCTACGCGTGCACGCATGGCGACTGTGCCTTCGACATCCAAGGTGAATTGTGGCTTGATCGTGCCGATACCGACACGCACTTCATGCTGCAACTCATCATCCACAAACTCCTCCTCCACCGTCAAAAACAGCGTGCGACCCTGCGTGAGTTCGCTGGAAATGTCCAAGCCTTTGGTGTTTTCAGGGTTCAGCCTGATAAACCATTCTGCAGCCGTTCCTGCGCGGTCTCCAAAAAGACTCAACAGGCGACCCGCATCACTGCCTGGCGCTAGCCGCAAGCCATCGCGCTCGTCGATGTCAATGCCATCATCCTTCTTGTTGATGGTCGAATCGATCAGCGCCCTGTAGGACTCGTATCCAATGTTGGCGGCTTCGAATTTTTTCTTGAGCTGTGCTCTGCCTTCCATATAATCTTTTAGTCAGGTAGATCAACAAATATACGCATCTGATCTTCCTGTTCATAGCGGATATTTGGATTCTCATTGGGTTTGGTAACCTTGGGGAGAATCTTGATGAGGTGTGGAGAAATTTGGAATCTGCCTTGAAAGTCAACGGGTTCCAATGAGAAATCTGGTGAAACCTCGATCTCGCGCTCGGTAAACTCAATTTCATGGTCCGTGTCAGGAATCAAAACGGACCAAGGTTTTCTGGCGCGGATGTAACTGCGTTCACCCTCAGACAATCGCGGATCGGCTGTGCTCAGCAACTGATAAATGCCTGTGGTCTCATCATCTACATAGAAATGCAAGACCGCAAACTTGGTCACGAAATCGACATAACTCAAGGATTTGATATACCTAAACAGGTCGTCTACCTTGACACTGCCGCCGATCTCGACGTCGCCATGCTCCTCGGTTTCCCAAGGGCACAAGAAACTGCGAATGTCTTTCTGAAGTCGCTCTAGTGAATCCCCGTTGTTTTTATTGTTGGCAAATTTTACGCGGCAATTGACTCTGACATATTCATAGGAAGGATTGCTCACCCGCAAATCCACAAATGGCGATGAATGCGACTTGAGATAATTCTGGATCGACAACAATGTTCCATGGTTTACCTTGGGCGTGAGTTCGTCAGTCGACTGACTGCTCGCCGGCACCACTACGACGCGCAATGCGCCTGGATCAATGAAGTCGGGATCTGAGATGTGGCTCAGGCATTTGACCTGATTGATTGTGTGGAAACAATCCAACACGATCCGCTCAAAATCCCAGTGCGTGATCGCACGATTTTTGTGGCGCAGACGCTCACTCACGCGCTGAAAAAACTCATCCCTCACCTCTGCGGCACGCGCATAAAATGAAGGATACGGTTGCGTGACACCCCTCACTTCTGACCGCTTTTGCACAAGGCTGCGAATGGAACCTGCCTTGAGCGGTTCACGCAAGCGCTCGCTCTTGCCATTGTCTACCCACTGCGCTAGCACAGCTTGTGTCCTGATTTCCAGTGCACGACTCAGATTTTCGGTATCGCCCTTGATGGCGACACGCAGCCAATGGTATTCGCCAGGCAACACGCCGTTGCGATCGGTGATGTTGGCAGGCAGGCGCATCCTGATGATGCCCGTGCGTGTGAACCTTTCGGTCGTGTCTGACAATACATCGATTGTGCGTAGGGCTTCCCACTCGTTGTTGTTGAGATAGCTCCACTCGATTTCAGGCAGTAGCGCCGTAAAAGTCGTCTTGCCCGCCGCCAATTGGAAGAGCAAGGAGAGCTCTTGTGGTGGCCGCAAACCTTTGAGACCGATGTAAAGGTAGCCGTCTTCGCGGTATTCTGGGATCAGGGCAGCATCCTTGGTAATCAACTGCCCGTTGGTGAAGACCGGCGTGGATCCAAACGGATGAATGTGATAAATCGAGTTGCGACTTGTCGCATCGTATTGCTCTGGGATGATTTTGTCAACCGCCCGATAGCTCATATAGACCGATTTGATCATCGGGCTAAATGGCGGATTGGGGTAGTTGAGCTTATTGGCATCATCAGGATTGGAGTTGTGGATAGCCACATGCGACATGCGCTCACCATACAATTGGTGTCCGAATGCCTCGCGTGGTTCCTTCAATTCGAGTTTCAAGAAGCCGATCGGGGTGTTGTTGTCGAAGAAATCGACCTCCCTCATATCAGGATTGGGCCTGATTTGAAGTCGGCTCGTGTCTTCCACGTTGATCACAGTCAAGGTCTTGCCGACTTCGCCTGGAAAGAGTTTAAACGGCAATGGATCGTCTTTTTCGCCGGGCTTGAATTCATAACCCGACAATGCTGTCAGGTTCACCTTGTACTTGTCTTCGGTGAGCAATACCTCGCCGTCAAAGTATTCGTTGTAATAATGTTCAAACCCGCGGGATGGGAGGTTTTGCCAATCGAGATAGATTTTCAGATTGGTAACCTTTTTCCGAAAGAGCTCGGCGGCGCCGAGTAGCATGTAGGAACCCTTGCTCGGCACGGGACCAAATGCTTGAAACGGCTGCGACGAATCCAAACGACCAAGGTCGTTGAAAGCGAGAATGGATTTGAGCTTGTCGACTTCGACCTCGATGTCGATGGCGTCAAAGCGCAAAGTCTCGAGAAAAGTATAGGCAAATGGCGTTTTGCGTGGATTCAAACCAAATTTCACAATCGGAAACTTGGTTGTAAATCCTTCTGCTTTCATTTTGGTCTCGTCGATCGGCACAATCGGCGGGCATGAAGCCGGAATCGTAAACGCAATCGTCAAGCGATTCCAACTCCATGGACGAGACTCAATGTAGAGCTCATTGGAGGCTTCCTCAGCGATATCGATCCATCCGTCCGCACCACTCACCAAGACGTTGAAGGCACAGTTTTTACCACGGCCAAAGACCTCTAGCAAAGCAAACTTGAGGCTTTCTTCATCCTCGCCTTGCGACAAATCCTCGATCAATTTGCGGTAGGTACCTTCAGAATCAGCTGATTCTGAAAAGGTAAGGTGCAATTTCACCTTGCGTGTACCCTCTGTGAGCATGAACATCGGAGATGCGATCGCAAAACCGATGTCGGCGGGCACCATCGTGCTGCGACCTGCCTTGTATTGCTCCTCACCAAACAATGCCCAGTCCCTGATCGGACCATCAAAGGGCATTCCACGTCCATCGAGGGAGTTTGCGAAGGGCGCGCCATACATGCCCGTGACCAACTTATAGGTCCAAGTTTGCCCCTCCAACACACGGGAAACAAACACCGATTTCAAAGTCGCAATTTGCGTCTGATTGATCTCAGCTTCCTCTACCGTGCTGTAAATGATCTCCGTACCATCGTCCTCGCGCCCAGCAAACAGCAATGTGCCCTTGGGCAACCTGCAAGTCTGGGCAGTATTGACCAGTTCAAAACAAACGTTGACGGCATCGCTGATTGCTGGCCGGTATTTTTGGTCTAGAATACGGTTGTAATAGTATTCCAAGTGGCGCAAGGTAACCGAGTTAAGGTCCTTTTGCGCATACTTATAAATGTCCAAAAAGGACATAAAAAGTCCAATATCAGGATGGTGATCTGATTTTTCAGAGATCGACCGATCGTAGTATTTCTGAAAATGAACCTTGGAATAGGCCAAGCAATTCAACACGATCTGATAGACAGAACGCATCTCCACCATCGCAAAATCGAGTTGAGCGATGGTATCTGAGCCCTTGAAAATCTCTACGGTAGTATTTTCAATCTCGGCATCGCCTTCGAGGGGCAGATAGTCCGAAAAGGGGACATCGTGAAAAGTGACCAAAAGTCCTTTGCCTTTGGACTGCAGCACCATTTCATTGAGCTGCAACAAAGCGCCATATTCATTTTGCTCGATGACCTTCCACAATTCCTTCTCGACTTCATACTCGAGAGTACTGCGCTCTGCATTCATCAGCACAACCATCCGCAACCATGCTGGCAGCTTGCTCGCGAGATCGACCAAAAATTGAAACCCAGACTCAAAGAGTTCCCTCTTTTGTCCAGGCTCAAAGCTTGCGTCGATCATTTGAACATGGTGCTCAAATGTCGCATCGATGCGATCGATGTCGAGGCTGATGATTGCCGCGAGCACAACCGAGATATCCTTGGTAAAAAGACGCTGCCAAGTGTAGGTATTACCTTTGGCCTCAGCTTGCGGATCGTAAAAGGCTATCTCGTTGGCGTAGGCCGCCGAGAAAGCCAAAAAGTCAGCCGGAGTACGCTCGTCCACGCTGAACCACTGAGGAAGCAACTTCTCAGAAAGACGAGAATGCTGCGAAGTTCCTTTCCGCTTGGGAGAAATGTTTTGCCTAGAGACACCCATACGTAGCCAGAAAACCTAGGTTAAATGTTGAAAAATCAGACCGCCAAAACGTCCGTACCCTCGATCTTGTAATACGGGAAGACGATATTTGTTCTAACATTAACCTTTGTAACGGTATAATCCAAATGAACAAAAATTGTTCCTTCAGAAGTATCGGTATCAACGTGAATTTCTTCGATATCGATCCTACCCTCAAAATCCCTAACGGCGTCTTCGATCGCTTCTTTGATCAAAAATATCGTCGTAGGATTAATAGGCCGCCAAATCAGGTCATGCACTCGGCAACCGAATTCGGGGTTGGTAGGTCTTTCTCCACGTTTGGTGGAAAAGAGGACAAAGAGGCTTTCGCGCACGTCCTCTTCCATCTCGACCATTTCTAATTGACCGAGCTTCCCGTCAAATCTTGGCGGGAAGCTCCATCCACGTCCTAAAAAGGATGCATTATCAGACATTACAAACGTAGCTTAGCTGTTAGAACAATTAATTGATCTGCACCATGCCACCTTTGATGGTAGTCATAGCCGATCCATTGACCTCTGCCTGAACGCCCTTCATCGTGTTACCGACCGAGGCTTCGCTTTTGACATTGAGACCTTTGATCGAGAAGTCTTGGGTAGCTTCCATCGTGATGGTTTGCTGCGCCTTGATTTCGATCTTACCTGTGGCCGTCAATTTGAAGTCTTTTGGAGTATCCCAAGTGATGCCCTTAGGATCCATCACCATCTTGTTTTTGGTCTCATCCATGATCGTGATCGACTGCTTTTCGTCGTTGATCTCGATGTAATTCTTATTGGGAGTCCAGATGGTAATGATGCGCTTCACATCTTCAAACTCGATTTTCATCTTCGAGTTTGTGGTGATCGCCTTATAGGTATTGGGCCCATCGGGCGTGTATGCCGGCGGATGCTTTTGGCTATACAAGCTGCCAATGATGACTGGGTAGCGCGGATCATTGTTGAGGAAGGCAACGACCACCTCATCACCGATCTCAGGCATCCAGAAATTGCCGGCTTCCTTAGTACCGTAGTACAAGGACTGCCTAGCCCAAACACCGTCTCCAGACTCGATGATCATCGGGATGTCGACAAGTATCCTGGTTGAATTTTCTGGGTCCTCGTGAATTTTTTTCACGATGCCAATTTGCAAACCAGATACACCGGGCAACATGCCCCCGGCTGCGGGACGAGCGATATCGCTATGCGCTTCCGCAAACGAATCGTGGCCCATGCCGATCGTAACCTCAGTTTCCCAGCCTGTGTCGATCAAATGATGACGCACGCCCGAGACATACATCATGCCATTGTACCTTGCACCCATGCCCTTAATTTCGACACATGAGTTAGGCACCGCAGCTGCATGTCCTGCAAACTTGATCTTTCCGCGCATGAGGCTCAAGCGTGAACGCATGAGTTCTGCATCGGCCATGCTCTGAATCTCAGCCTCGTCAAAGACGCCGACAGAGTGCATCACAAAATCGTCAGTTCCGTGAATTTCAGCGAGTTTCTTACCCGTTTGGTTACCAGCTTTTGGCAAGCTAGGCTCTACAGCCTTTTTCTCGACGACCTTGTTGTCTTTGGGAATCCAAGTTTTGTGCGTGACACCGCCATATTGTCTATGGCTATCGACCTTTATGTCAAAAGACACAATGTCAGTACCATGCGTAAGCGTCAATACAGCCGCAGTTTCCTTGGGCTTGGTGACGGTCACTTTCTTGTCATTGGTGACGACGACCAAGCCGTTGGTGTGGGCTCTCATATTGATCATGTCCCAAGGCGTGGCATCAAACTGGATGACGCGCTCATGCTTTGCCGTTGTAGAGTCGACCGTCGGGCTCAAACCAGCATCGCTGATCAATTTGGATATCACATCGGAATCCTTGATTTCTGCGAAGTACTGATTTTTGCGATTGGTGGTCAGCTTTACTGCGGAAGCATGGCAGAGAACAGTGAGCTTGCTCATTTCTTCTCCAGGCATGTCCACACCAGCGTTGCTGATGATACCTTCAAAGATTGTCTCTTCCTTTTGGTGATAGCCAGCCGTGATTTTGACCGACTTACCGGGAACGAATTCGTCCTTTTCTGAAATCTTGAACTCCACAGCTGCAGGATCCCCATCAAGCAGGACAATCTTCGCCCAGGGAATCTTATTCAGCTCGTCGTTTACCTCTATTTCCGTAACATGGTATTCGCCGGAGAGTTCTTTACCGTCGACCAAAATACTAAAGGAGACAAGCGTTAAATCTTGTTGAATTGGGGAACTAGCCATGACTTGACCCGATATTTAGCGTTGCAAAGGAGGAAACTCGACGGTGGAACCGATTTCCAGTTCCCTGAAGTTCGTCAACCCATTGTGCTCAGCGACTTGGATGTAATAATCCATTTTGCCATAGATCTCTTTGCAAAGCAGGGGTAGCGAATCGCCCTCCCTGATGGTCTTTGCGTGAGTCATATCAGGAGAATTCTTCTTTTTCTTTTCCTTGGCACCCTTGAGGCCCAGGGAAACCTTGGCACGAAGTGGCAACCCATCACGGTCAAACAGGAGGTAATCCGTGGTGTAGCTTGTAAGCGTGCACCGGAACACAAAACCACCATAGGTCACCAAAAGTGGCCTGGGTTTGTGCTGACTGGCGTCAAAACCATAGATACAGTTTTCAAGTTTCTTGAGCTCCATCGGGACAGTTCCCCAAAACGAGCCATCGATAACACCGCTACCGTCGATAAAAAAATCGAGGGTAATTGTATCATCGCCATATCCTTGAAACTGACCCACGGGACCAGCGGTATCGCCAACAGCTTTTGTATTGACATTGATTGCCCGTGTGTGCTTGATGCCCTCGGGATTTATTTGCAGCGGGTATTCAGTTCCCGCATCTCCTTCACCTTTCGGATCGCTGAGACCGGTAATAATTACCTTAGTTTCCTTATTCTTAGCCATAGAATCCTCTCTTTTAAAATAATCAACAAATGCATACTACCTTGAAGACCGTGCCTCGTCCAAGGCAGTCCTCACTTTTCTCATGACTTTGTCGATGATCCGATCTTGTAGCTTAGAAAACTCATCCTTGGTGAGGAATTCACTTTGGTCGCCAATTGTCTTGTTGACCCTAGCTTTGATCACTACCTCGCGAATCTCGATTGCCATTTTTGCAATGCGTTAAGCGAAATTCCAATAGCTGTATGACAGCTCGATGTTTTCAATAACGATCGCGCTTTCCATAGAATTAAGACCTGATGCAGACCACTTCACCGGCCATGCACGTACAAAATTCCATGCCATCACTTTGTCGCCGTTTTCGTCATACAAGGTGAGAAGGACATCCCTGGGAGCAACTGAATAGTAGAGACCTTGTTGCATGCTTTCTTCGATCCACGACTGCATGTCGGAATCATCGGCATAAAGGCCACGCTTCAGGACCAGGTTGTTGTAAATTGTTTTCTTGGGAACTCGGTGAACGTACTCGTTCACGCCGGCCTCCGAAATCGTCTCAATGTCGACAGACACTTCAATTCCAGAAACTTCTTGGAAGGCAGCCTGCACTCCCTTGCCCCCATCGATGGAGACTTCATAGTGAAATCCTACCGCAGGGAAATAATGTGTGAACTCAAAGCCCATGATCGTACGTGTTTAGGATTTTTAAAAAGAAAAGGTCTACCCCGGTGGCATAAAGCCACCGGAGTAAAACCTAAATTTTAGTTCTTAGCTTCTTGCGAAACTAAATCCTAACAGCTTTCAAGATTAGAACTGAGCTGTGAAAGTGTTGCAAGCGATGGTCAAACCTTCGATTGCAGCTGAGTTGTCGTCCGACTTGAGGGTTGGGCCTTCAAGTTGTGTAACCACGCAGCCTGTGGCCTCCCAGTGGCAAACAGCGGCGCCAGTCTCATCCATCAGGATGATAGAGACGTCGAAGTTTTGGTCAGTGTGAGACATGTAGGCTTTGTCCCAGGTCCTTGCGAAAAGTTCGAAAAGGAAAGAGTCGGCCTCAAAGATACCTTTTTTGAAGGTGATCTCTGGAAGCGTGGTCAAACCGATACGGACTTCTTTGGTGAACGCTGAGCTGCTGGAGTGGCGATACTCGATCTTCTCGTTCTTCAGCGTCAAACCGCTGCACTCTTGGAAAGCAATCACGGAGCCATCAATGGTGACTTCGTAGTAGAAAGCTGCTGATACTCTGAGAGCTGGATCAATGTGAACTGTTGACATAACTTTAAAGAATTTAAGTGATTAATAGTGAAAAATAAACCGTTCTAATAATTAATTCAAATTTAGCAGATTTCTGGAAAGTACAAAACTTTTTTCAGAAAAAGTTGCTAACATTTTTTATCAGGACTCCTGCATCTTCTGCTCGAAGGTGATCTCGATAAATTCTGCAGGGCGTGTGATGGCCACCTTGATGCTAACGCGCATGATGCCTTCAAGGATATCGTTAGGGGTCATTGTGGATCCCAGACCGACATTCACCTCAAATGCTTGCGATGGTGTAGCACCTGCCAATGAACCGTTTTTCCACACTTCTGTGAGGAAGTTTTCAATGGAGGTTTTCATCTTCAACCATGTTTTTGCCGTATTAGGCTCAAAAACGTAGGCTTCCACTGAATTCTTGATCGATTGCTCAATCATGATAAGCGTGCGGCGCACGGAGATGTAACGCCAGTCTTGGCTGTTGGCATCCATCGAGCGAGCACCCCAGACGAGGACACCTTTGCCCACGAAGGAACGAATGGCGTTGATAGCCTTGCCGCTCAATGGGGAGTTCAGGTCTTCTTGGTCGTCGCTGTTCACTGCGAATGCAGGACGAACAACACCGTTGAGGCTCACGTTGGCTGGAGCTTTGTGCACGCCTTCTTGGCTATCGACCAGGGCGTAGACACCTGCCATCGCACCTGAAGGTGGGAGCAAGTTGAGCTCGTCGCGCACGTTTTTCACCAATGTCTTGTACAAAGGAGCCAAAGCGCCTACTGTAGCATTGACGGCCTTTGGATCGGCATCGTCATTCATGACTTGGTTCACTGCGTTCTCGATTTGAGCAAGCTTGGCCAGGTCTGAAGGATCAGCAGCTGGACCTGCAAAGGCACCGGCAACTTGCTTCTTGAGTTCTGCTTGAGCTTTTGGCACTTCTTTTTCCTTGCTACCAGCGATTTTGTCGCTCAGTGCAGCAAGTTTCTTGTTGGCGGCTTCAATGTCCTTTTCTTCTTTGATGCCGTCAATGATCTTCTGGGCAGCAGCAGCATTTTTGGCGCTGTCGTCAGATGTAGAGATGCCCATCGCACGCTTGACGTCTGCCATCAAAATGCTGGCAAGCTCCTTGCGGTTGCTGATGTTGCGATAATCTACCTCAGAGGCAGGCACCGTTGTGGTGTGCACCCATGGATAATAAACTGCGCCCCAAGCCAAGGCTGTCTGGCCGATGTTTTCACGGAAGTCCTGGATCGCTTGATCTTTGGTTTTCACGTCGTAACCGCCCCAAACGTCGACAATCGCGATACGGCTGCGCATCTTGGCGCCGCAGTGCTGCAGAATGTCTTTGTAAAGTGAGTAGCAGTCGTCTTTGGAAAGCAACACTGCATCAGGCACAACAACCATCGTAGGCTCTTGCTCCTTGGTAAGCAACTGAAGGGCTTCGCTAAACTTCTCAGCATCCAGCTCTTCGCTGTAGTTGCCGATAGAAAGCACGTAGCACTCACCACCACCATTGGAATAGAACATACGGATGCCAGCAAACATGAGGTAACGTGACTTGATGTCGACCTCCAAGTTCACGGAACCTGCTTCGTTTTTGGAGACTTTGAACGTGGTCTGCGGACCTTGTCCAAACATCTCCCTAAACTCGGCAAGTGACTTCACTTTTGTGCACTTGAACAATAGGGAGTTTCCATCCCGATCCGCTTTTTGGGTATGACCAATGAATACAGGAACCGCGGTAGGCACAGCAACCACGGAGCTGCCGAAGGCATCCTGCTCCTTGATATATACACCAGGTGTCTTAAAATAGCTCATAATCAGGTGTCTTTAGAAATTGATTGAACTTTATGTATTTTTTTACAGTGGATTTACAAAAACATATTGGCTACAAATAGACATAGACTTCCGAGAAAATGCGATCCTCTTTTTCACCTGGCACACGCTCTGGCTTGACCATCTCCGTACCACTTGGGGTCGGGAGCCTGATCTCCTTCATGTCGCGCTTACCGTTCATGCGCGACACAAAAAGTATTTCTTGTGGGCGATCTTTGAGGGGCACTGGTGTTTCAGACTGGCAGTAAATCATATCGGCACCCACTTGCTCCAATCTACTCTCGACAGGCTCCGAGAAAACAATATGATTGTTTTCGTCTCGCACAAGCTTGGGGGTCACTTTGCTATTTTCATAGTTGACAAAGATGTACCGCCAATAAGTGGACCGGGCTTGAAAGTGAATGTGAAACAGTTGCGGCTGAATCAATTGCTCCAGACTTTCTGCATTCCTATTTAAAAGAGCGTCTTTGGCTGTATCGACATGGATATCCAAAATACCAAAAGCTTGCGTATCGGGATACTCGGTCACATACACTTGGAAAGGATCAAAAGAACCAATCTGCACCTTGTATTTTCCAAAAGGGGCGTGCCTCAGGTCGATAGAATGATCCATCGTCGGTGTGGCAGCGAGCTCCTTTTCTAATGCATCTGCAATTTCAATGAAACGTTTCTCTTTGAGAGAAGGCGGCAAGTCTTCCTTTGAAAGACCCTTAGTGCGATAATCCAAGTGACGGCGATACATGTCTCGCTGCGCTTCTTTATAGCGTCGCTTGAGCGGGCTGCCGCTACCTGTCTCGGTAGCGCCGGCCTCGTCAGTAATGACTATGCTATCGTACGTGGCACCCTTTTCATCCTTTAACCTGCCTTCGAGACCAACATTGAACCGCGGTTGCCGTTGGGACAAGTATTCGTGCTCAGGTAAATGTAACAATTTTTTCCTGACATCTCCAACTTTCAATCCCTTAAAATAATAGTAAACATCAGTCGATGGTTTAAATTCCAATTGCTCATCCGCACCGGCCAAGTTGCTGTAATGAAACACCATGCCTTCGGGCCAAAATTTGATTTTGGTGAAGTTCATGAACTTGGGGTTGCGGTTGCGCACCCTGAAACTGAAACGTGTTCCCAATGGCATCGTCTTGAGACGATCCTCACTGGCACCGGGCGAATACAGCACCAAAAAACCAAAGTCGGCTGGCTTGAACACGAGCTTATAGTTTTTGAACAGCGTTACAGTTTCTGGAGTTGGTTCAAACTCCAGATCCTTGCTTACGCCATCCGTATAATAATCGTGCAGACAGAGGACGCCAAAAAACTCCCCGTGCCGACTGTCAATTTGTAGACTGATCATTTACCCCGCCTCTCGACTAGCTACTACCTGAGGATACCGCCACCGCCGTGGCCATTTCCTGAAAATCCCGTTGAAAGGTGCCCAATGTGTGGCATCTCGTCGGTTACCAAGCTTTCTTCCATGTTGAGTGACCGGAAACGGTACACAATCGATGGAACATATTTTGCGCCCGAAACTGACCAAAGGTTGACCAACTCACGGAACTCAATGTTTTCAATCTCGCAGATCACCTTCAATGCTCCCGAGGGAAAATCTGGGGTGTTGTGCGCATCAAATGCATTGTTGCCCTGAAAAAATGAAATCACTCCAGAGATCATCTTGAGCGACTCCAAATAATCTTGGCTGCTGATATTGCTTTGGTTGTACACCGCAGCAAAAATCACATACAAGTTGATGTACACGGGGGGGTTGTCGTTGCCTCCAAATGACTTGGTGGACCCCAACGAGCCGTCCCTTGATATATTGATCAAGGAAACGACCAATTTGTTTCCATCGATCGCCAGGCTTCCATCCTGGTTCACGACGTTTCCTAAAACGACCTGGTCATCACTGATTCCAAACTTGGCCTCAAGATACTCGGTCAATTCTCTGACGATGGCTGGCAATACCTGATGAATCATTGCTTTAAAAATTTAGAAATAGTTTCCCTTCAAAAATGCACCAATGGCTGCGCGGGTTACTTTGCTGGCAACTCATCCCCCTCTGGTTGATACTCCCAGCGCTTGATGAGGCGCGAGAGGATGATGATGACATAAAACCCCGGTATCGCCAATAGGATGCCGATAACGTAAATATATAACTTAAAACTTCCCGACACAAGCAAATCGTAACCAAATGCTGTAACGATTCCGAGTAAAATTGCGTACGGTAGCAGCTTGACCCAGGGCCAAGCCTTCTCCATAAACCATGTCCAAAACTTCTTCAATGTGCTTCCTTTCTATTTTAAACGCCTATTGCATCACTTTCGCGCCATTCCCAGATACTTGAACGCTTTGCGACCCAACGGAAAAACAAGCAAAATTACTAGCGAAATCAATTTCCACATGATGGGGACAACTTCTATTGGCAGCACACATAGCACCACCGCAAGGATAATGAAGAACAACAATGCCGCATAGTACCACAGTTTTGTGCGTTTTGCGCGCAGTGCATAACGCACTTCCCAGTTGGTAATCACTGAAGTGATCACACCTACCCCAAAAAAGCAAAGTAGGTACCCCACCCCCGGAAAAAACAAGCGTGGCGCAGGCTCACCGAAGTTCACTGCGATCGCTTCCCACAATCCCTGCTCCATTTTGGAGTTGTCGATCCCCTGCCCGTACCCGAGCCCATAGATGCCTACACCCGCCAGCTTGTTGCGCACCACCCAGTCATACACGATGTTGAGCGATAACGTATCCTGGAAATAATAAATCGTGGTGTCATCCACCTTGTACTTGAAGGCCAGCGACATGGTATCCAAGGTCCGCGTTGCCTCGATGGTGTTGAACATCTCGTTGAGCGGGATCATCGAGCGCGACCCCGACATGCCAGAGTCTGACCAGACGGTGCTGTAATAAGGTACTTCGAGCGCAATTTTACCAAGCGGAATCTTGGCTTTTTTGTTGTAATACTTCACGACGCTGTCCACGTCCATGTACTTGCCCGGGCGATCCAGCGGCATCATCGTCCCCTTGGCATCGCTCAGAATCTGCGAGTCAAAGCTGTGGGTGCGCAACACAAAAAGGTCTACACTCTGCCGCACCTGCGCCGCAAAGGCTGAGTCTTTGTAGAGCACGTACTGCTCCTCACCGGGCGGCAATACCAAGTAGAGCAGGCAACTCTTGCCGAGCTCCTTGTTGTTCAGATCACTTTTGATGCGGGCGAGGAAGTCGGCGAATTCATAGCGGTGGTTCCAAGCAACATTCGGAAAATCCACGAGGATACCGACATGTTGCCGCTCGGCCTCTCCCCCACGCTTGAAATTGAATTCATTCAAAATCAATTCCAGCGAATTCATCAAGTTCTTTTTGGGAACTTCTGCGAGGAATTGGGCTCGGTACTCCACATCGCCATAGTCGGTGAGGGCCAGCAAGACATTCAACTCTTCATTGATGTCTGTGCCCACCTCGATGATGTCTTTGTTGCGAAAGGCATTGAGAGCGGAGTCGTTGCGCGCAAATCCGGTGTTGGGATTCAGGTCATACTCGCCGATCACCAAATCGCTCAATAGCTGAAATGGATAATTGAGGTAGAGCGAATCGTAGATGAGCCAAGAGGGTTCATAGCCGATTACGTGCTTGTTTTCCTTGATTTGGCTATTGCCATAAGAAAAGGTCTTGAGCTGCTTGAACTCATAGCGCAGCCAATTGCGCACCTTGAAAGTGCCTCTGCTTTTGGCTTGGTTGGTGATCGGGTCGCCGCAGCCTTGCAAAAGACCGACAATGATCGCAGCGACCAACAGTAGATGGAAGTTACGCTTGCTCATTGTACATCATCCTTTGGATCAATTTCATAGAGGCCACCGACATTGGGAATGACCTTGATCACCGAGTCTAGTGGTCTCGGCACCGTGAGGAACTGCTGATAACGAAACATCACTGGCAGTGTCGATACCGAACTGCGGTTGCAGACACAGACCGACAACAACGCTTCAGGCTTATAATGAAGTAATTTCTGCCCTGAGGCGACAAATCGTCCCGGCGACCAAGTCGTCGTGTCATTGCCATCCCAATCAAATTCACTGAAGGGAGCGTTCAAAAACTGGGCCTTTTCCGTTTGGTTCACGATCGCAAAAAAGACCTCGTCTCCAGGCTGCGCCTTTGGAAATACCACATCTGCCCGCGCGCCAGATTTAATGGCTTTGGCATAAGTCTGTATCAGACCCGGCTTGGTTTGCAACTTTCTGAGGCTGTCTTGAAACAAAAAGCGATTGATGTTTCCATTTCCCGTGCCTAGCCAGATCGCCCAAATCGTGTCACAACCGATACAAGGCTCGGCCGACACGCAGTCATCGGTGAGCTGCAAATCCCAGCACGCACGATAGCTCTTGCCAATACCAAGGTTGTAGCGACCTGGAATGTTCGCACGCACCGTCATCTCACCAGTGGAGCATTTGAATTCCGGCCCCTCATTATAAGCAAGCACGGCCTCCATGATCGAGTCGGGCGACAACAATATGCTATCAACGGTGTCAGATTCAATTTTCTTGTAACCTGCGGTATGAAGCGGGATGCGTGAAATATCCAAATGATAGGCATTCACGCCCTTGATATCTTTGATGTGGGCAAATTCAAATCCAAAACGGTCCTGCCCTCCGTCGATGTTGGGCACGATCAACTGCGATCCCGTCGCGATCGGCTTTTTGTCATATTCCTCACCCGTTTTGTACAAACTACAGACGAGATTGCCGGGAACAGCACCATTTGCGCCGATGATATCGACTTGCACCTTGTCGTCTGTCTTCAGCTTGAAGAAAAACGTCGTTTGGATTTCGGTATTGTCTTTGGTGAGCTTGTCGATGTAGAGATTATTTACATCGAGCAGGCCCATGGGCTCACCACCGATGTCCATATTGGGTGAACGGGTTTTGCGCAAAACCTTGAGTGAGCGCACGCTCAAGATCTTTTCGCCAAATCCATCCCGCTCAAAAACGATGCCCACTTTGCCATTGGAACTCGAGATCCGCATCCAACGGTTAAAAGATGTAGGCAACAGTTTGGTCTTGCCGTCGATGCTTTGAAGGCCGATGCTCATGCCACCCTTGTCCTCAGCATTGGCGATGCGCAAAATGCAGTCCTCACACTCGATCCTGATCGAGTCCTCGGGGGCAAACTGAAATATGATCGATGTCTGACCGATTTCCTTGCTGAAATTGAGATTCTGTGCCTCAAGCACACGCTCGACAGACACCCTGCTATCTTGGCTCTTTACAGGACGCTGCTCATCGTCCATCATGAAGGCCACAAACAGGCTAGCCACCAGCACCAATGCAGTCAATAGTATCGCTTTTTTCATTTGTCTTGTGGGATTGATTCCCCTGTGCTATTGAGAGGGATGCGGTCGATGCTGATGTGGTAGGAATTGGAACCTTTTACGGAGGCGGCCTCGGCAAATTCAAAGCCATATACCCCATGGCCTTTGCCATCGGAGGGCAAAGCTGCCAAACTGGAGAGTGTGCAGGGCTGCTTGGCAAATTCTTCGCCCGTCTTGAAGACAGATGTCACGACGCGTTGCCCCCCAATGGGGTCCACAACCGCAAGTCGATAGCTGTCTTCATCTTTGAAGCTGAAATACAATGTCGTCACCGCAGCCCCAAAGCCGGCATCGACCTTGGGCAAATGGAGGTCGCGAATTTGGGCGAGAGAAATTGCCTTGCCCGCAACGGCACCATCTATGATATTCATTTTACGCATAATGCTGAGTGCCCCGATGATCAGCAAGCGTTCGCCAAACCCATCACGGCCTATGGTCAACGCGAATTTGCCGCCATTTATGGGGAGGGGAAGCCATTTGCCGAGCAGGTCTGCGGTGATGGTTGTATTGCCGGCATTGCCCTTGAGCTCCATCAGCAGCTTGCCACGACCAGCTACATTCTGCAACCATGGCATGCATTCCTCGCAATCGATCTTCACAGAATCGTTCTTATCA
Source organism: Bacteroidota bacterium (assembly GCA_031424495.1). Classification (GTDB taxonomy): domain Bacteria; phylum Bacteroidota; class Bacteroidia; order J057; family JADKCL01; genus JADKCL01. The sequence goes on from JANPHP010000142.1 coordinate 22,987, forward strand.
AATTGAAACACAAAAGTCGTTGCGGCATTGTTCTTCTCAAAGAGCAAATGTGTGGCACGCAAAACCCTTGCGACATAAAATCGGTCGGTGACATCATCCCCTGCATGGCACGCCGCATTGCTTGCAGATGCCGATAAGGCAAATGCAAAAAACGCCATGACAGCTATAAAAAACCTTTCACGCATGTTCTCGTCGCGTCTCTTTTTATCGGATAGGCATCGGTTTAGAAGCTTCGCGCATTCCCTGAGAAATCTCACGCTAGGCTCGCAAAATCGAATATTTACCTCACCGACTCTAAGTAAATAAAAAGACCTGAATTAAGCGAAAAGGAATGTGCAAAAAATCATCAATCTTCTGCTAAAACGGTCGAATACTCCAAAAACAGAGTCAGCGCAGTCTCGGTCCTACCTTGCAAGCAGGATTGGCCTTGAACAAAATTGGTGGTATTTTAGGCAGATGGATACAAAAACGACCCAGATCGATTGGCTGCGCGGCATCAAAGTACTGCTCATCGGGAGCTATGTGCCTGGCCCGCTCGCTGCCTATTTGTTGCGCAGCCTTGGTGCCGAGGTCATCAAAGTCGAGGATGCAAAGGGTGATCCATTGCGTCAAATCGGCACTTTCTCGCCGGAGACAGCAGCGCAGACCTCGCCCATGTTCCACATGCTCCATGCAGGCTTCAAAGGACTTGGCTTGCAATACCGCAAGCCCGAAGGCGCCCGCATCTTGCAAAAGCTCATTGCCCAAGTCGATATCGTGATCGACGGCAACCGTGCAGGCGCCTTGGAGCGCTACCTCGGTGCGCCGGTGCAATCCTTTGCGCCACACATTATATATGTGCCCATCACGGCCTATGGGCAAGTGGGTCCCATGGCAGGCTTGGCGGGGCACGACAACAACATTCTGGCGATGGCAGGCAACCTGAGTTATACCCAAAACGATGCCGAGGGCGCACCCACGGTATTCTCCTCCCCTGTCGCCGACATCTTTGCGGGACAGATGGCAGCGATGGGCGCACTCGCGGCCATCATCGGCCGTGGTGCCGGGCCTGACCACCGGCAAGCAATCCCGACGATCGACGCCTCCATGCTCCACGCCGGATTTTTCCTGAACCTGCTGGAGCTTGCAGCCCGAAACGATGCGCAGCCACAAATCCCGACTGCGAGCAAGGCTTGGATGAATGGCGGCAGGCCAGATTACCTCCCCTACCGCTGCAGCGACGGCAAATTCATCTTCTTCGGACTCATCGAGTCCTGGGCCGCCAAGCGTTTTTTCATTGAGCTAGGGCGCGAGGACCTCGCGGCTTACCTCGGGGCGCCAGCACTGTTGGGGCCAGCCTTGAAACAGCTCTTCGTGGAGCGCACACAAGCGGAGTGGGTGCATGTCGGCAGCCGCCACGATGCCTGCATCACTGCCGTCAACGACCTAGAGCAGGCAATCCAAGACCCTCAAATACAGGCCCTTGGCCGGATGCAAATCGTAAACGATCCCGATTTCGGCGACTTGCATGTACCTAGCTTCCCGCTTGGATTTGGACCAGAGAGCCTCGCGATCCAATCTGCAGCCCAAGCACCCATGCTCGGCGAACACAACGTGGAGATCTTGCAGCAAATGCTCTTCATGACCCTGCAAGAAATGGATGTCTTGATCGACCAAGAAATATTGGTGCAGGGCAAACAACTATGAACCGGCTGCATTGCAAAAAAAACGGTTTTGATTGGGTAGGCATGCCATGCATG
>JANPHP010000143.1:0-5535 GCA_031424495.1 Bacteroidota bacterium
CGGCGATCACCCTGAATATGCCTATGACACACTGCTGTCCGCTGTCGGGCAGGAGTGGGTAGGCATCGACGGTGTGCTCACCAACATGGTGACCGAGGTCATCAAAGAGGCCCTGTACCCCGATACGATCAATGCCTTATTCCCTGATAGTATCGAGCGCTTGCGCAACTTGGCATCGATTGAGATTATCGGCGATCTGAAGGTCGATGAATTGGCAGCAGACTTTGGTGCACAAGGCTCGGTCTATGCTGGAGATCTCAAATTCCGAGGTGGCAAGGCAGACACTGCCAGGATCAAGGTGCGCTATGCAGGGCGTGATACGGTCGTAACCATTATCAAGGGTCAAAACCTCTCCAACTTGCAGCTAGCCTGCCTCAAGCTGGCATCGATGCGCAAGAAGATTGAATATGAATTCAACAAGTATTTTGGAAGGGACATGGCGCTATTTTGGGAAGGTGAAAGCATCAATGACGACAAGATGAAAGGCCGCAAGCCGGTCTTTCTCAAGTTGCCCGAGCTTGTGCCCAATCACCCTAACCAGAAGCCATTTATGGTGGGACAGGTTCGCCTGAACTTTACCCGCATTCCCAACTATTTTGAACAGAAAGCGATTGCAGAGGGTAGGGAAAAGGGCAAGAAAGGCAAGAATAAAGGCAAGGACAAAAAACAACCGGTGAAGGGTAGGGATGCATTCCGTGACCCTGTAGGTGTCGTGAAATAGGCTACATTTCAAATTGCAGCCCGTAGTCAACGGAGGCGCATCCAACAGGATGCGCCTCCGTTGTGCATTGGGGGTAGATAGAACGACTTTGATCGGCTGAATCACTGTGCTCGCCTGCCACATCGGGCCGCGCATGCAGGCGAAGCCTGCATTGTGGTCGCACCTTGAGAATTCAGCACCTAGACGATCACCTGCGTTCGCTGCTTCGCTGGGGATAGGACGCACCTCATCATGCTGCACGCGCTTTGCCGCAAAATCCATGGTTGAATGTAAGATTGTTGATCTATTGTCAAGTTTTAGTGCCTGGCTCGAAGCATCTACGCGATCATGGTTGTTGGGACCTATCGCTTTTCGTAGTATTCCTCTCATGTCATAATTGGCCAATTCAGGCCTTTGAAGGCTATTTTTCTCAGAAAGGTACTGCGTGCGCTATTCATGACGCCATCGCAATTCTGACATCCTTGTGTATGTGATATCATGCGCCCCAAGCTCGACTTTGGCGATGTTGTTGTATTTGAATTTGAAAATGAATCTAAATCTTTCTTGGCTCTGTTGTGCTTTGTGGGATGTCGGACGCACCATGATGTGAGGCTGAGTGCACTTTTGTGCATCTGGAGGCCATTTATGCATGCATTTGATTCGCTGAGAATTTTCTCAAATAATTTTTTGTCAAACATTTGCATTTTAATCTTACATCTACCACCTTTGACATACCCAATTGAGGGCAAGAAAATCAATCAACTAGTTAGCGTAAAAAAGTCATGAAGAAGTTTACAAAATTGATGTTCGTGATGCTGGCCTTGGCGGCATTGGGTTTTGGTTGTCAGCCTGAGACAGTAGGTCCAGATGGTAGCTCCCGCAAGGCGCCCTCGATCAAAGGCGCTCACGGCGAAGAATTGTCTGTTCCTAATCCTACCTGCGGTGCAGTACAGACTTACACGTTGGTATCGGTCGATGGCAGCAGCACAGTCAATCGTTGTTTTGGGTCATCCACCCAAGGGTTTCCAAGCATTCCTTGCGGCCCCAATATGCCAGAGTGGGGATCGGTAACGGGGATGAATGGAACTTCGGAATTTGTGGTCAATATTGAGTTGGCTCCCGAGTGGTATGTAACCTCTGTCGCTGATCGCGCTGGAGCTGCTTCTTCATTCATTATCGGTGGCGACGGATTTCCTGTCATCAATTCAGGATGGCGCATCAGTCCCATCAATCCAGTCGTCGGCAAGTGGCAAGTGGCCCGCATGCTGAATGAAACTGGCCATTCGTTTGCATTTGGTGCGCAACTCACGGTCGTGAAGCTTGATATTTTTGGGCAAGTGATCCCCGGTTCGACGACCTATCTGTGGTTGCGGGATCCTCAAATACTGCCTCCCGGCGTCGGTTCTCCTTATGTCGCGCCCTGGACGCGTAACTATTGCGCCCCACAACCTACCACCACCAATGTTTGCGACGTGATCAATGTCGGTGCGCCCGCCCTTACAGGATGCATGAACCTCGCACCAACGGTGAGCAATCCTGTCGGCAACGTGACCTATGCTTGGTCCACCGGTGCCACCACAGCCAGCATTCAAGCCTGCCCCACCGCAAACACTACTTACAGTGTAACGGCAAGCGACGCCAATGGCCCGCGTGCCATCTATAACTACACCCTCAAAGTGCGCAATGTCGCCTGCGGCGGTAACGGCAACGGTAACGGCAATGGTAACGGTAACGGTAACGGTAACGGCAACGGCAACGGCAACGGTAACGGCAACAATGGACACGGCAACGGCGGCAGCGGCAACGATGCAAAAGTGAGCATCTGCCACGTACCTCCCGGTAACCCCAACAATGCCCAGACCAAATGTGTCGAATGGGAAGACGTGCGCAACCACGTCGCTGCCTACCGCACTGGCAACGGCAATCAAGGCCACAACTCTGGCTGCCAAATCGGAGCCTGTAGCTCAAATCCATGTAACTGATCGAGAACTTTTGGATATTATCAGAGGTCGTTCCGCAAGGACGACCTCTTTTTTATGGAGCGTTGTGAGGCCAAACCGATGCCGTTTGTCTCATGGACCTTATGCAAAAGGGCCCCGAACGGAGCCCTTTTTGTATCTTTTCTGGCGCAAGCGCCTCATAAACTTCGGATCACATTCCCTTAGCCCACACGGCGCTTGTACGCGATACGTGCACGCTCGGCGTCATCGTGGTTCATTTTGATCTTGTCGGCAATCGCAAAGAGCTCGTCGCGCGGCTCATCGGGATCGATGTTTTGCTCGATGACAAAATACTTGGCGTGCTTGATCAGTTCCTCACGGCGTGCAGGCTGTATTCCGAATACGTCGGAGTATTCCATGAGCAATTCTTCCTCAACGGGATCCAAGTCCAAGTCAATCAAAGCGATCACCCAAGCGACCATGTAGATCGTGGCTTTCACCAATTGCGTCACCTCCTCGGCTTCCACTTTGGACACTGGGTCAGCCTTGGCGAGGCGATCGAGAGAGGGCTGATCTGGCGGAATGATATTCTTGAAAAACTCGGCCTCGTCCTTGCTCACAGATCCGTCAGCATAAGCAAGCTCTGCCAAGACACGTGCAAATACATTCTTGTCGTGCGGGTCAGCAATCGGATGGTTGTTCATCTGCTCCTCAAATGGCGACTTTGGGGGCGGTGGAGGAGCGATCAAGGGTTTGCCCCAAGTCCCGGCAACTTCATCGTAGTGAAAATTGTCCTTCACACGAATGAAGGCGTCGACGATTGCGGCTTGCAATTCGTCCTCGGTCGGCCCTTCGCCAGGTTTTACTTCTTGGGATGCCGTCTGAAATGCCGTGGTTCCCAATCTGCCGATGATACCACCGCCTATCGCACCACGAATGGCGCGCGTGGCGAGCATACGCGCTTGGCCACGACCCACTTGTGCGAGTCGACGTTTGACCTTTGAGCCGACGTCGGTGCTTTTTTTGATCGAAGCCTTGCTCTCGATCACATCGTTGCTGCCGGGCAACGCAAATTCTACGAGAACATTGCGCCCATCGGTTTCCTGAAACACGATGAGCGGCTCGATCATTTCGTAGGTAAATTCCAGTTTCTTAGCCATTTTTTTCTAAATGCTATCGATTGACGATTAACGGGCGTCTTCTTTGATCCATTTGGCCAAGCGCTCCCATTTGTGTGGGAGTGAGGCCTCCTTGAAGTGTAGGCCGCCCTCGGCTGCCAAGATGTCTTGCCTGATGAAATATTCGATCAAATCTCTGATTTGAGCCTCAAATCGGCCGATTTTGGTCAGAACCTCACGTTGGCCGACGCCCTTGTTGTTGGGATCGAGCAGGGCCAGGGTCACGAGCAGGCGCTGTGCTGCACGCTTGCGCAAGCTTGGCGCCAATGACTCATAGACGCTGTCTGCGCGGCCCACAAACTCGGCTGCATTGCTCGGCGACGCACCAAAGTCTTCCTTGAATTCCATCGAGAATTCCAAGGTCGGGGCTTCAGCCGTGGCATTGCTGCTAGAGACGCCAGTTTCTTCAAATCCGGTATTGATGGCGGTGCTTTCGTTGCGGCCGGTGATCCACAGGTTCATGCGGTCCCACTTGTCAGCGATGTCGCGGTCTGCGAGGCTCACCACCGATTCCATCAGGATGCTGCCATTGGGGTCGACCTCCAAAACGCCTGCATGGGCAAATACTTCGAGCACATCGATGAGCCTGCTGGCAAATCTGCCCATGGCATGCACGAGTGACTCGACGCTGAGGGCAGATTGCGCTCCAGTTTTTGCATTGCGGCCCAAGATGGAGAGGGATTTGCTTGCGATGCGTTTGTCGAGCGCGGAGCGCAAGGCAAGGTAGGCACTCTCGGCGCGTTTCTCGATTGGTCCTGAGCGATCGATCTTGAAGTCAGCATTTGCAGCACCGACTGCATTGGCGCGCTGCTCGCCGAGCGTGACGGTGACGATTTCTTTGCGTTTGCGACGACCGCCCTCTTTGCGCAGGTCTTCGAGCACCTCTGACCAATCACGTACAAGCTGACGCACATTGCGCTCAATCTGCGTGAGGGGTTCTTGCTCGAAATACAGCTCCTCTGCGAGGAGACTGCTGAGTCGCCGCAGCAACTCGTCTGTGAGCACATCGGTGAGCTGATTTTTAAGGTGCTCGACGAGGTCTTCGCGCTCATCCGCCTCCAAATTGCCGATATTGGATTGGAGCAGCAGTTGTGGCCATATTACATCGACGATGCCACGCAATTGCTTGGTAATCACCTTGACATTTTCTGGCGGCACCATTTTGGAGGAGGCGAGATTGCCCTCCTTTTGCATCTTTTTCCACTTGACTTTCAGCACATCGTACAGATCCTCAGAGATCTGCCGAATGCGCTTCATGGCCACCTGTTGATAGATATCTTGGCTGCGCAGCCATTCGGTCGAGAGGATTTCCTCTTCGCCACCATCGGTGAGCAAGCGGTTGCGTTCTTGGATGAAAGTCGTGCCGATCGCATGCTCAAGCGCCTGCTGATTGGGATTGTAGAGTCTGAAATGGCAGGTCTCCACAGCCATGTTCAGGTCTCGGAAATTTTGCTTCCACAAGTCGGCTTTGGGAGGGCGCAAAGCCACAGTGACATAGATTTGGCGTTGATCGAAGCTTGCGCTCAATAGCAACTTGACAAACATGTGCTTCTGCTCTTGGCTCAGGATCGTTGTGAAAAATAGGTTTTCAAACTGATCGATGATGACCAAAAAGTTGTACTGTTTGATCTGCAGAAACTGCCGATAGATGTTGAGCAAGCCAGTACCGTCCTTGGCGAGGAGGGCTTGCTTGATGCTGGACTCAAAGAGGGGATCG
>JANPHP010000144.1:0-22062 GCA_031424495.1 Bacteroidota bacterium
TAAAGGTATCGCCCATCCCCCTGTTTTTGCCAAACATTCACCATAAGTTCTCCTCAAGAAAAAAAGACGACGTACCGATTTAAGAAAGGAGGAAAACTTTATTTGCTTCTCATGGATCATCTTAACTTGATGACATTGAGCTCCCGCTCCCGGCTACCCAAAGACGGCCCCGCTGGGGCGTAGAAACGGTCAAAAACCTTCGTCAAATGAGTTATCTGATCCGAAGTTGAATCGCAAGATGCCGAATACTCTGCGGTACAATCAATGAGGATTCACACAAAACTACCTCCGGATAAAATTCACCTTCTCCAAAAACTCCCCGACTTTTTCAGGGCTGATGGACACCTCATATTTTCCATTCAACACAATCGATCCGCCGTCGGCTTTGCGGTATTCCGTCACACAATTCAGGTTGATCAAATAGGACTTCTGGCACCGGAAAAATTGTGGGTCGTCGAGCAATGCATCTTCAAAATTCTTCAAGGTGCGGCTCACGACGATGGTGCTACCATCGTCCAAGATGAGCTCGGTATAAGAGCTGTCGGCCTTGAGGTACACGATCTTTTGCTTCTCAATAAACTTGACGGCGCTGCCGGAAGGCACAGCGATTTTGGCATTGTTTGTAGCCCGCGTCATTTGCAACAGATTGGGCAGATTGCTCTGCCCTTGACGCCGTTTATAACGCGCTACAGCGGCAGCCAAATCGCTGGATACGATGGGTTTCAGCAGATAATCGACTGCAGACAACTTGAATGCTTGGATCGCATACTCATGATAAGCCGTCGTGAAGATCACCGAAAAATCGACATCCTCCTCATCAAAAAATTCCATCAATTCCAAACCCGAGTGACCCGGCATCTCGATGTCGAGAAATACCAGATTGGGTTTGAATTTATGAATCGCCTTCACACCGTTGGGGAGGTCGGGGCTGTCGGCGAGCACTTGAACCTCGGGACAGGTCTCGCGCAGCATGTCACGCATGAGGGAGCGGGCGCGCGACTCATCGTCGATCACGATTGCGGTGATGATTTCACTCATAGGACGTTTCATTTTTCAATTTGATCGTGAGCACGACCGTCGTGCCCTCGGCTTGCCCATCGGGACCGACTTTGTCGATATATTCTACATGGATGTCGTGCTGTGCGGCATTGAGCAGGGCGATGCGCTTGGCCGTCGCCAGCGTCGCAAAGGACTGATGTTGCTCACTACGGATGCGGTTCAATTCGGCGGAGCGCTTGCGGCCGATGCCATTGTCGTCGACGACAATCACGAGTTTGTCGTCTTCTTTGTAAAATCGCAACAGCAGCCACCGCTCGCCTTTGCGGTGCAAAAGGCCATGTTTCAAGGCATTTTCACAGATCGGTTGCACAATCATGGAGGGCAATTGCGTGTTGTCGAGCTCCAAGCCGGGCTGCAATTCGATGTTGAATTCCATGCTCTCCTCAAAGCGCGCCTTTTCCAATTCCAGGTACAATTGCAGGGATTGCACCTCGTCTCTGAGGCTCACCATCTCCCGCGACGACATCGCCAAGACCATGCGCGTGAGCTGCGAAAACTTGGCGAGGTAATCGGCGGCATTCTTTTTTTCGTTGGCGTAGATATAGGATTGGATCGTATTGAGGGCATTGAAGAAAAAATGCGGATTCATCTGTGAACGCAATGCGGTGAGCATGGAGTGATTCAGGTTTTTCTCCAATTCCAATTGCTGCAATTTGCGCTGTTGCTTGCGGGCATTGAGGCGAAACCGCCCTTGTATGATCGCCGCAATCCCCATCAACAATAGGAAGATGCAGCCTACCCAAAACCAAACACGCATCCAAAAAGGTTTGCGTATCGTCACGTAAACGGTGCCCGCAATCTCTTCACAAGGCTGATTCAGGCAAAACTCAATTACATAATCTTTGGGGGAAAGGCTGGCAAATTGCAGGGAACGCGAGGCTGCTGGAATGGCCTCCCAAGGTCCATTATTCACCCGGTAATAAACGGGATAGTTTGCGCCGCTGCCAAAAGACAAAACCGAATAACTGATCTCTAGGTCATTGTGATCGGCTGGCACGGTGGCCGGCGCATTTGCGGCGAAGCGTTGGCCATGTATCCTGAGCCCCGTTATCACAAATGAGGGCGGGGTCACCGGCTTGTCTGCTTCGACCTGGACCAACAGCATGCCATCGTCGGTCGCTACGGCCAATTGATCGCCCCAGGCTGCAAAATCATTGACCAAAAGTGGATTGATATGCAGCAGCGTTTGCGCCACCACGAGGCTGTCGCCCCGGGCTTGCGCCTTGTGGATGCCGCTCTGTGTCATGATCAAAATCGTCGCATCGCTCACCCTCAGCCCCACGATCGGCCCCAATGCGTCGATGCCCCGCGCAGGCACAAAGCCATGCGCGCAATCCAGCCACCTGAGCGCGCCGATGGTGGACCGCAACAACAAGCGATCCCCGACAGGCTCGATCTCGGCTGCAAAAAAACGATTGCCTTGGTACAGGATTTCACGGTTGTCCCATCCATCGCTCTCCACCAAACCATTGCTCGTGCCAAAAATCAATTTGCCTGAACAAGTCGCATACCCCACTGCGCGCCCCCTTCCCACGACTGGATTCCTGGATCGCGGTTCGTTTGCATTGGGTGGGGTGCCAAATACACGATCCCAAGGAGTGACATGTGCCAACGTGTCTTCACCGATGCGCAAAAATCCACTGGTCATCGCATCGCTGAAGGCATAATAATTCGTGGAAATGCGAACGTAATCCTTCATCGCGACCCTGAATAATTGAATCTCTTGGCCGCTTTCATCGAATGTATGCATGAGGGGATTGCCAGCAAGCAGCTGGCGACTCGTGCTATCATAACCCAAGAAATCGATGGCATGCCCGCCGTCAAAGCGGTGAAATGGCTCCAGCATTTCCGCATCCGCCGCCAAATTCAACAAACTTCCCGTGCGCGTGCCCATGTACAATCGGTCATGGGAAGCACATACGCGCGTGATCGCTCCCTCATCAGACGGCAACACGGGCGAGCTGATGTCCTGCACAAACAAAATACCATCTCCCAATGTCCCAAACCAATGATTCCCTTCGCGGTCTACGGCCACCGAGCCAATGCTGTAATTGGGGAAATAAAGCTTGGAGGCGACCACCTTCCCATTTTCCATTCTCAAGTAGCGCGCACCGCGCGAGCCGCAAATCCACAATTCCTCGCCGGCAGCTTCGGTCAGTTGCACGATGCCCGTGATCAAACCACTCGCCAAGGGGCGGCTCACCCCATCCTTCAACCCGAAAATCGGGGCCAATCCATCGCGGGTATCGACGGTGATGCCTTGCCCCATCCACTCCGCGATCACACCGCCCTCATTTCCAGCTTTGGCAATCGGCTCGAAATCGATCTGCCCTTTGGCCTTGACCGCATAATTCCCTTTTTCTGTAGTCGCCCACCAGCAATTCTTGCCAAACAAACTCATGAAGGAATTGGAGGGCAGGCTGATTGTGATGCGATTTTGTAGGGTCTTCAGGTCGAAGCAATCAGCCACCAAGCCACGTGGTACGACCCAAAAATCACCGAGAGCGCCTGCCCGCAAAAATCCCACAACCGAATCTTGCCGCAGGGCATGCAGACTATCCTCAGAGACATAATAGCAGTAGCCATCAAAGTTCTGGTACCAAATGCGGCCATACCGATCCTCGGAAATATTGGCCCCTGATCGTGAGCTTTGGCTGTTGGAGGTATAGGTCTTGAATGATTGTCCGTCGTAGCGCGAAAGTCCCTGATCGGTACTCGCCCAGATGAAGCCTCTGCTGTCTTGCATGAGGCTATAGACATTTTTGCTCGGCAGGCCCTGGGTCCCATCGATCTTGATGCAAAAAGGATCTTGACTGATGCCCAACAGCGGCAACAGCAGCATCAGCGCCATTAAGGGCGCAAATCGCATCACTATCCATTGAGGTCCACGAGAGGGCACGGCCAAAGATGGCAAATTTTACAAGGATTCCTTGTAAGACTGGACCAAGCCGTGCTGTCAGTTGGTGTAACAGGCGACGACGTCTGCAAAACCATGATTTGCGTTAGTGAAACGGGGATTCTCGATGTCGTTCCGGGCAATATGCTATGCGTATCGTTTTTGGGGGGGATTTGGTAGCATGGCGTACCTACCAAATCAATCGCCTACCGACCAAATCAATCGCCTACCGACGAAATCAATCGCGCACCTACAAAATGCATGGTCAACCTACAATTGAATTCCCATCCCAAAAATCAGCGCTTGCGCAGCAAGCCAAACTCCACGGCGCTGCCATTGAATACATTCAGGTCCACATCGCCCTCAATGCCGGGCATGCTACCGTGGTGGCTGCGTTGCCAAAAGGTCCACTTGGGCCAGCCCTCGGCGTCGCGGGGCCAAGGCAGCCATGCGACATCCACGACCCAGAGTGGATAACGCTTCAATTTGCTGTCGAGATAGGAATTTGCATAATGCGGCAAGGTATAAACGATAGGCTTCACACCCCAGGCTGCCTCCACTGCCTTGCACCATTCCAATGATTCACGTTGGATCCGTGCTGCCGAGGCCTCATCGGTCAGCTCCAGGTCGAGCACAGGCGGCAAGTCCCCTTTTTCATAGTCGACATGGGACAAGAAATGCTCGGCTTGCGCAGCCCCATCCAAATCGGGATGAAAAAAATGATAAGCCCCACGTGCAATGCCGGCCTCCTTGGCCCCCGCCCAATGCGCATCAAATTGTGCATCGACGAGCGAGGTGCCCTCGGTCGCTTTGACAAATACAAAATCAATGTCTTGTTGGCTCAGTTCAGACCAGTCGATGGTGCCTTGGTAGTGCGAAATGTCGATGCCCTTGACTTCAAACCGGTTGCGCATCCACCAAAGCCCGCCGAATCCCAGCCCTGCGAGCAATACCAGCAGCAAAAACCAAGATTTGAGCGAGCCCATCATGCTGGCCATGGCCTAGGCCTTCTTGCGGTAATTCCAGACCGCGAGCCCGTTGATGGCGACGGCATAGATGGAGAGAATGGCAAATTCGTCCTTGACCTCATCCCAGCCTGCGCCCTTGAGCAAAACGGTGCGATTTACCCGCACAAAATAGGCCACCGGATTGAGGTCGGTGATGCGTTGCGCCCACTCGGGCATGCTCTCGATGGGGGTAAAGAGTCCGCTCATGAGGGTGAAGATTGCCATGCAAAACCACGCGATGAACAAGGCTTGCTGCTGTGTGTCGGTCGTCGTGGAAATGAAAATGCCGATGCCCATGACCACAAACAAAAACACCATCGCAAACAAAAACACCAAGATGGGATTGCCGACGATGGGAATGTCAAATGCCAATACCCCGACCCCCAAACCGATTGCCAATTCCACCAAACCCAGCAGCCAAAACGGGATGATCTTGCCAAAGACAAATTCGATCTTGCGCAAGGGGGTCACATTGATCTGCTCGATGGTGCCGATCTCTTTTTCACGCACGATGTTCATGCCCGTGAGCAGCAGCCCGATCATGGTCACGAGCATCACCAAGATGCCCGGCACCATAAAAGTCTTGTAGTTGAGGCTGGGATTGAACCAGTTGCTATAACTGAGACTGACCTGCCCGGGCGCTAGTGGCCCGGCCACAGCCCCGAGTTCGACACGGATTCCTTGGTTGAAATCCTGAATGATGGCATTCATATAGTTCACTGCCACACCTGCCTTCACGCCATTGATTGCATTGATTTTGAGGTGTAGTCCCGTATTGCCATAGCGCAGGAGGTCGCGCTCAAAGCCCTCGGGAATCTCCATTATCACATCGATCTGATCGTGTTTGAGGGCATCGTCTGCCTCAGCCGCATTGGGATAGGTGCCCACGATCCTGAAATTGCGTGAGGCCTCGAGTTTGGCGGCAAGCCGGTGAGAATACTGCGAACCGTCGTGGTCGATGAGGTGAATGTTGAGGTTGCGAATCTCAAACGTGGCCGCATTGGCGAGCACAAGCAACTGGACCACTGGCATCAAAAGAATAGACGGCAGCATCGCCTTGTTACGGACGATCTGAATGATCTCTTTTTGAACCAAAAACCAGACACGCTTCATATCATTCCAGCCTTATTTTGAACCGAAAGATGCTCACGCCAATGAAGGTCACCGTCATGCCCATCAAAACCAGGGTTTCTTTCCAGATATCCATGAATCCTGAGCCCTTGAGCATGATGTTTTTGACGATGATGATAAACCACTTGGCGGGAATGATATTGCTGATCACTTGCAGCGGGATCGGCATGTTCTCGACAGGGAAAATGTGGCCGCTCAGCAAAATGGTGGGCATCATGAGCCCCGTCAGCGAAAAAAGCATTGCTGTCTGCTGACTCTCGGCCATCGTCGAGATCAAAATACCCAAGCTCAAGGTGGTGACCACAAATAGCAAGGCCTCCGCCATCAACAAAACGGCACTTCCATAAATCGGAATCCCAAAGACAAATACCCCCATGGCGACGATCACGGCAGCATTGATGATGCCGAGCGCGAGGTAAGGCACGACCTTGCCCACGATGATGATCGATGGGCTCAGCGGCGACACCAACAAGACCTCCATCGTGCCGATTTCCTTTTCCTTGGTGACAGCGATCGACGTCATCATCGCAGACACCATCATCAAAATCATCGCCATTACACCCGGTACAAAAAGGAATACACCTTTCAGCTCGGGGTTGTAGGTCATTTGGTAGTCGGTCTTGATCGTGAGCGGCAGGGATTGTATGCCCAGCCGCTCGGCTTGCCAGCCCCTGATGATGGCCGTGGCATAGGAGGTCAAAACATTGGCGGTATTGGGATCGCTGGCATCGGCGATGAGTTGCACCTCTGCCCCACCGCCCTTTCTGAACGATTCGGCAAAGTTGGGACCGTAGACGACGGCCATTTTGATTTTGCCCGTGGAGAATGCATCCTCTAGTTCTGCCGAGGAATGCAATTCATGGTCGAGCAAGAAATAGCCCGATGAAACCAGCTTTTGGGTGATCTGACGGGTGCTTTCATCCTTGCTCTGATCCAGTACGACGATGTTGGCGTCCTTGATTTCATTGGTGATTGCAAAGCCAAAAAGGATCACTTGCAGCACCGGCATCCCAAAAAGGATGATGAGCGTGCGTTTATCACGAAAGATGTGATAAAACTCCTTTTTCACGAACATGAGGAAGATGATCATTTGCCGCGTGCTAGCTTTAAGAAGACCTCATCCATATTTTGAGCATTGTATTGCTGCTTGAGCGCAGTAGGGGTGTCGAGGGCCTCGATCTTGCCATCGACCATGATCGAGATCCGCTCACAATACTCGGCCTCGTCCATGTAGTGGGTTGTCACAAATACCGTCACGCCGCGCTCGGCGGCTTCATAAATCAGATCCCAAAACTGCCGACGTGTCACAGGGTCGACGCCGCCCGTGGGCTCGTCGAGAAACACGATGGCCGGGTCATGGATCAAGGCCACTGAAAATGCCAGTTTTTGCTTCCATCCGAGCGGCAATTCCGCAACGCGGTCGCGCCTTACCTCAAGCAATCCCAGTCGCTCGATCAGCTCGGCGCTCTTGCGCCGGCGCTCTTTCCAACTCAGGCCATAAATTCCCGCATAAAAGCGCACATTTTCCTTGACAGTGAGATCCTCATACAAGGAAAATCGCTGACTCATATAACCGATGTTGCGCTTGACCTCTTCGCTTTGCGTGAAGACGTCAAAGCCAGCGACCATCGCTTGGCCGCTCGTGGGCTGCAAGAGGCCAGTGAGCACTTTCATGGCCGTGGTCTTGCCCGCCCCATTGGCGCCCAAGAACCCAAAGATCTCGCCCTTGTGTACATCAAAGCTGATTTTGTTCACAGCAATGAAGTCCCCAAAGTGCTTGCTCAGGTCTTTGCAAGAAATGACCGTGCCTCTATCCATCGAGTTTGTTGCTTGAAAAGCCCATGAATACATCCTCAATGCCAGCCGCTTGCGGCCCTACAATGATGCCCGGCAATCCATTGGCTGCCATGTAGGCCGAGATGTCGGCTGCACTGACCATGGGATTGTTGGTTGCAAGGTGCACGCTATCACCAAAGGCGTATGCCGAAAAGGTATGCTCGTATTTGCGCAAAGCCTTGAGCATCGGGTACATGGAGCCACCTTCGACCCGCCACAACGGCCGTTCAAACGTACTCCTGATTCCTTCTGGTGTATCGATGCAAAAAATCTCACCGTCTTGGATCAGGGCCACACGGTCACAAAGACTGGCTTCGTCCATATAAGGTGTAGACACGATCACCGTGATGCCTTGATTCCGCAGCTTTTGCAGGTTTTCCCAAAACTCCTTGCGCGACACAGGGTCCACGCCTGTTGTCGGTTCATCGAGAAACAAAACCTCGGGCTTGTGGATCAATGCGCAGCAGAGCGCTAGTTTTTGCTTCATGCCTCCCGAGAGCTTGCCCGCCATGCGCGTGCGAAACGGCTCCAACAATACATAGATATCACGAATCAATGAATAGTTTCTGCGAATCGTAGTCCCGAAGATCGTGGCAAAAAACTCCAGGTTCTCCTCCACGGTAAGGTCTTGGTACAGGGAAAATTTGCCTGGCATATAGCCGACACGGTTCCTGATCGCGCGGTAGTCCTTGACGGTGTCGAGTCCCAGCACAGTCGCTTTGCCTTGGTCTGGGTAGAGCAATGTGGTGAGAATGCGAAAGAGGGTGGTCTTGCCTGCGCCATCGGGCCCGATCAATCCAAATAGCTGCCCTCTCGGCACCTCAAAAGAGACCGATCTGAGGGCTTCTACCTTTTTAAAGGATTTCGAGACCGACTCAAGGCTGACCATCTATTTGTTTGCTGCGGTTTTGGTGGGTGCTTCTACTGTCCCTTGGGAATCAAATTTGACCTCGCCCGGCATCCCGATCTTGAGCTTGCCGTCGTTTTGCACCATCACTTTGAAAGCATAGACAAGATTTATGCGCTCCTCTTTGGTCTGTACGATCTTGGGGGTAAACTCAGCTTGGTCAGAAATCCATGTGACCTTGCCTTTGTAGTTAAAATAGCCTTTTTCACCGTCGTCGATGCGCACAGTGACCGTCTGCCCGAGCTGTACCTGAGCGAGTTGCCCACCCGTCATGTAGGCCCGCAGGTAGAGCGAG
Source organism: Bacteroidota bacterium (assembly GCA_031424495.1). Lineage (GTDB taxonomy): Bacteria > Bacteroidota > Bacteroidia > J057 > JADKCL01 > JADKCL01. The sequence continues at coordinate 9,132 of JANPHP010000144.1, forward strand.
TCCATGGGCGCGATGCGGTAAAGCGGACGACCGGGCGCGACGACCTCGGTGGCCTCAGCGAGCTTGGTGAGCACAGTGCCCTTCACTGGATTCACGATGTGGCTGCGCTTGAGCATGTCGCGCAAGCGGGCGGCTTGGATGTCGATCGCCTCGATCTCGTTGGCGACGGGCAGGTTTTGGGCATTGATGCTGAGGCGCTGCGTGGCCATCACTTTGAGCTGTCCATTGATGTCGTCGAGTTGTTTGGTGGTGGCAGCACCTGCCTGCACCAACTTCTCGACACGGGCCTTCTCCTTTTCGAGGACCTCGATCTGCTGTTTCACGACATCCATCTGCGCGACCACGTTGCTCGTGCGCGTGCCGACCTGTCGGCGGCGGGCGGCGACCTCATCTAGCTGCAGCGACACCTGCATGGTATCTACCACACCGATTTCGATGCCAGCCTCCAAGATTTGGCCTTGCTCCACATGAAATTGGAGCAGGCGTCCAGCGGTCTCAGAAGCCACGATGACCTCGCGTGCTTCAAAATTGCCAAAGGCGTCGGCATCGTTTTTGGTCGGGCCGCAGCCCAGTGCCAGCAAAAGTGAGAGCGCCCATAAGGAATGGAGCTTGGAAAATTTCATGCTTACGCGCAAAGTAGTGTCCATGGGTCAATTGTTGCCTGTGATATAGCCATAGCGGGCTTGGGTCATCAGGACTTGTATTTCGTGAAGGCGCTTGGCCAGGTTGGCGGCCACCTCTTCATTGAGGCGGTCCAGGTATTCTGTGGCGGTGATGATACCGTTTTCGAGCTGCACAGAGGAGGTTTCCTTGATCTTGCCACGCAGCTTGATCATGTCGTCGTCTTGTTGCAAGAGCTTGCGCAACTTGTCCAGATCCTCCTCGACTTGAATCAGGCCGAGATTGGTCTGCCGCTCAAAAGCTTCTTTTTGCACCTTGACCATTTCTTTTTGCAGGGCCAGCGCTTCTTTTTCGACGCGGCCAGCGCCCCAGTCATAGATGTCCCAGGTGAGGCGAGCGCCCACAACGGCCCAAGGCCTGAAGTGGGTGTCGAGCATGTTCAAGCCGGGACGGCCGTAGCCGAGTTGGCTGAATGCGATGACGCGGGGGCGGTATTTGGCGTCTACGGCAGCGATGCCGAGGTCTACGGTGCGGTTTTGCAGCGAGAAGAGGTGCAATTCTGGCCGGGAAATGATGGACTTGGTGGGCAGGTCGCGGGAGGATGGGGATTCAAATTTTGCATCCGCCGCTACCTCAAGACCGGTCCATTCTGAGAGCATGCGGGCAACTGAGAGTTGCTGCGCCTTGGCTTCGGTTTGCAACTGGGCATTTTTGATGAGCTCGGCCTCCAGCAGCCAAGCGTTGCTTTCCAGCATGACGCCGTTGGCGATGGCACCTTGCACTTGCTTGAGCTTGTTTTCGATCGTGGACCGCACGAGTGACAGCTGATCGACTTGGGCCTGCAGCAGCAGAGCCGAGAAGTAGAGGAAATCGACTTGCTCTTGGGGCTTTTGCAGGCCCACCTCGATTTTTTGCTGCTCAAGTTCTTGTTGTGATGCCTTGAGATCGAGTTGCTTGCCCATGATGCCACCATCCCACAACACCTGATTCACATCCACATAAGCCTTGTACTGATCGCGGGGCTGGGATTTGATATTGATTCCGGGCACGTCAATGCTCGTCACCGCAGACTGCCAACTGGCTTGCAAGCCAAAGTTCAGCTTGGGGTAGAGCAAGGTTTTGAGCTTGGCAAGCTCTAGGTCATAGCCTTGCTTGGAAATGGCCTTTTGCTTGAATTCGGGATAATGCTCCTTGGCAGCCGCCCTGAGTTGCTCCAAGTTAAAGCTGTCTTGGGCCCGAGTGCTCAAGAAAGTGAGCCCTAGGAGCAACATGACAGCGCATATCTTTTTTATTGAGGTAGGCATGTGGTGTACTTAGCTGCGGTCATTGTGGATTTGAATGGCATTGATGACAAACTGGGCGACCTCGGTCTTGCGTGCCTTGACAAATTGGTCAAAGGCAGCATTGTCCATATGGTGTATCATTTGGATCATCGGCTGCGCCAAGAAAGGAAACACACTCATCGCCAATATGTTTACCAGCAATTGGCGAGGGTCTGTCGGGCGAATGCGGCCGGCGGCAACTTCCTGTGCGACTTGGTTGTAGAAAAAATTAAGCTCAGGCAAATGGTGGTGCTTACGCAGTTGATTTACAAAACGATCTGGGTGCTTGGAGATCTCAGAGATCACAAAGCGAGGCAAGTAGGCGTTGCGCGCCATCATGCCGATGTAAGTTGCACAAAAGAGTTCAATTTTTTCCAAAAGCGGGCGATCAGAATTGAGCACCTCGGCGATGCGACGCATCATGGCATCAAAAGCAATGCCAAACACGCGGTAAAAAAGTGCATCCTTGGTCTTGAAATAGTAGTGCAGCAGGCCCTTGTTGATCTGGGCAGTATCGGCGATTTCCTGCATACGAGCCCCATCAAAGCCCTTATGCAGGAAAATGTCGCGCGCCGCCTCCAAGATTCTCAACTCGGTGTTTTCCTTCTCTGAAACTACCATATTCATATTACCCACTTGGGTAAGAATGCAAATCAAATGCCTCGGCAAGAGATTACCAAAAATAATTTCCCCACAAAGGTAGAATTGCTGAATCTGGCGTTCGGTCAGTGGCTGCTACATCGATGGTCGGTGCTCCTGCCCTCCATGACCATCGCTTCGCCAAATGCAAACCCGACGGGAATTCCGATCAATGACCGACCACGCGTGTGCCTGCATCAGGCTCTCGCATCACCTCAGACAACAGCGTGTGCCTGCATGGGGCTCTCGCATGAATTCATTCTCATCACGTGTGCCCACGCTTGACTTGCTCCTTATATCCAACAATGCCTCTTCCCGCATCGGCCGCTCGCAATCCAACAATGCAACTCCCAAGCAACCCAAACGTTCATTAACCACCCCCGCAATTGCTAATTTCTAATTCCTAATCACAACTTCACCATCTTCAACACCTCCACACGCCCACGCATCCTCACCTCCACAAAATAGAGCCCTGCGGGCAGGGCGGCGACATCGACCTGCTCGCCGGCGCGGTAGCGCTGCGCGGGGACGACAAGCCGACCGGCGACGTCGTGGATTTGGAGGTCGGCGGCTGCGCTGCCTTGCGGCAGCGTGAGGGTGAATTGGGATTGGGCGGGATTGGGCGCGAGGGTGACGAGTGGGGCGGGTGCTGCTGGGTCTTGGGTGCGGACGGGTTGATAAATACTGGCGTCGATCGAATCACCGCCGATCCAGTGCCCAAGAAAATTGATGGTATCGCTTGAGGGAAGATTAAAAAGTTGTACTGAACCGCTAATATAAATTTCTCCATTGAGGCCAGCCACGTCGGGCACGTAGATGGAGTCTCCGCCAAAGGCGGAAAGCGTCACACCATCGTACTTGGCGAGGCCATAAGGTCCTTTGAGTTCTGATCCTGTGTCAAAATACATTCCACTACCTGCGATGTACAAGGAGCCGTCTATGACCTCCAAATGCCTCAAAAAGGTACGTGCATAGAGGTTGGGGAAAGGCTTGTACCATTGGGTGCCATCCCAAGCCATAATGTTGTCGGCTGCATTGCCCGCGCCCCAATTAAACTCGCCAACTACAAAAAGTTGCCCCATGAACACCTCCATGTCATGCACGCTGGCATTGCTGCCATGAATGCCTGTTCCAAGTGTTTCCCAATGGGATCCGTCCCACCTGATGATCTCATTGTGCCCGTCGGGTGATTCAAAGTTGCCACCAAAATAGTATTCACCCTTGTAATACTCAGCGGTGTACACAAGGGGGAATGTGTAGAAGTTGATCGACCCCATGTCCGCAAATTGCAGCCATCTGGATCCGTCCCATTTTGCAATCTGTTGGATGGCATTTCCGCTTATCGTGTCAAACAACCCCGCTGCAAAAAGTTCACCATTTGCCGACCCGAGACGCACACTGTTGCCGTTTGGCCCTCCCGCTTCAAGCCAGGCTGCCCCATCCCATCGCGCAATATTCCCGGTATGATTGAAAGGCAAAGCCCTTGCAAAGCCGCCGCAAACAAAAAGTTCGTCTCGATAGCGATGGATGCTCGTCAGCACACCGCAATTTGCAGTGTTGTGCGGGAGGCAAGCTGTATCGACTATGCCCGTACCGACCGATCGGTAGGTGCTACCGTCCCAAGATGCGACCCCGTGGCAAAGGCTATCGCCTGCATACAGGAAATCACCAACGGCATAGAGCAAATTGTCGATCGTGTCAGCATAAACATCCTTAACGTGCCAGCTTGCTCCGCCGCCGAGTGGTTCCCAAAGCTGAGTGTAGGCAGACAAATTGAGGCCGACGAGGAGAAACAAAAAGAGGAGCATCCTGCGCATGAATCGATTGTATATCATGCTGTAAGTTAATGAATCCCAATCAACAAAAGACCAAGAGATTGAAAAATTAAGCAGCTAGCACTAAACACTCACGCACCTACTACCTGCTACCTACTACCTATTCCTTAATCATCTTCAAGACCTCCACACGCCCACGCATCCTCACCTCCACAAAATAGAGCCCTGCGGGCAGGGCAGCGACATCGACCTGCTCGCCAGCGCGGTAGGGCTGGGTGGGGACGACAAGCCGACCGGCGACGTCGTGGATTTGGAGGTCGGCGACTGCGCTGCCTTGCGGCAGCGTGAGGGTGATGTGTGATTGGGCGGGATTGGGCGCGAGGGTCACGCGCGGGGCGGGCGCGGATCGGTCTTGGGTGCGGACGGGTTGCGAGATGCAGATGTCGGTGGAGTCGCCGCCTAGCCATTTGGCGCAATAGTTGATCGTTGTGCCTTGAACAATTTGTTTCATGCCCACATACAGCTTGCCACGCAAACCTCCAATGCAATTTGCCTCCAAACCTTTGCCTCCAAACGAGCAAAACGTCGACCCATCATATTTGGCAACCTCATAATCGCCCTGCCAGGTGCTGCCATCGAATACTTGGTGCGTCCCCACGATATACAAAACCCCTCTGATCACCTGCATGTCCCGTATTTGACCTGTGTAGTACACTCCAGGAAAAGGGTCAATCCAATTGTTGCCATCCCAAGCCATGATATTGGTTGCAATGTTTCCAGCACTAGAGGAGAAATAGCCTCCTACGAAGAGCAGATCCTTATACTCAGTCAACGCATTGACCGTGGCATCGCCTCGCACCCCACCACCAAGGTCATTCCACTGCCCATCATTCCATGCCACCAATTCATGGTAATTTCCATTCTCAAAATTGCCACCGAAATAGTATTGTCCTTGGTAGTAGCTAGCGCAACCTACTGTTGCTGAAACGTCAGAAAATGGGATTGAATCTGTGAACCTATCCCATGACGATCCATTCCATTTGGCAATCTTCTTGACGGGCTTTCCAGAAATATAGTTGAAAACCCCCACTCCAAATAATTCGCCATTCATTTCGATCGGAATTACCATGGATTCCGGGTTGCCACAGGTATCCCATCGTTGACCATCCCATCGATTGAAGTAACTGTGGCCGGGTATGCCATCCATGATATAGTAGGGGCCGCCTCCAAAGAGGTCACCGTTAAACTTGGCCATCGCACGGATGCCCATGCAGCCATAGACACAGTTTGTATCGCCAGTGCCGTTCCCAACCTTACCCCAGCTCTGACCATCCCAGGTGGCGATACCATACACGTTCATCCCGCCCGCTTTTTCAAAATCACCCCCGACGTAGAGCAACCCAGCAGCGGTATCGGCATAAAATGAGGTCAACCAATGGCTTGTGCCGCCAGCGAGGCTTTGCCAGTTGGATTGGGCTTCCGCAAGTTGAAAGCCAAAAAGCAAGAGAGCAAGCCAAAAAATTAGTGTTTTCATTGCTTGATCAATTTGAGAGAACTCCTGGAATTCCCTTGATTTAAAACGGCTAGGTACAACCCCGCCTCAAAATCTCCTAGATCAACGAGCACTTGATTCTTTCCTACAATACTGGTCACCTTTTTCTCGTAAACCTGCCTACCGAGAATGTCAAAGATATCCAAGGTCGCTTCCTGCTGAAACTCAGAATCCCAACCGAACAACGCCATTCCATTAGTCGGATTCGGTACGACGCCTAAGTTTGGAGATTCCCCAAAAATCTTGGGTTCGATAGATACAGGAAAGGGTGTGACTTGCAGCTGAGCAAAAAACACATCGGCTCCATTCGCCCAATTGTTTGGATCCTGATCCTTATAGCTAATAGGTGGGTTCGGGTCATTCAAAGGAAAGGACGAACCAACACTTCCGTAGTCGTCTCCACCGCCTCCCCCAATGAACAGCTGATCCGAGTAGATTGCTATGCATGATCCATTATCACTAGGACCAGTTCCTCCAAAATAGGTGCCGTAAGTCTGGTTTTCAGCGTCATCGAAACCTACAATGAAAGCATCCCACCCGGCATTGTTTAGTACAATGCTGGCATTTGAACTTTGATTATAGAAATAAGAATTGTATTGGATTGGAATGTCCAAAGAGGATTGCGTGCCACTATCCGTGGTGCCAATCAGATACTTATTTCTGCGAGAATCAACTGCGATTTGAGGGCTGGCATAGTCCGATAGACTGCCATCTCCAAGACCACCTCCGATGTACTGTGACCACAACAAAGAAGTATTGTAGCCAAATTTTGCGGCAAAGGCATCGGATGTTCCTCCGCCATAAGGTTGATGGTAGTTTGTACTTGTAGAGCAACAAGGGAACCCATTGTTGGTTGGGACGCTACAATTCGCTCCATAGGTGGAGGTATTCGTTTTGCCCGCGATGATGAGTTCGCGTGATGTTGCGGCACCTTGCCCGGGAATTGGAGGAGAAATTGCAACCGAGCTGATTAAATCTACTCCGTCTCCCCCAAAAAATGTCGACCAATCCAGTCTTTTGGAATCATTGAAGCGAAGCAGGAGGCCGTCAGTCGTTGATTGATCAGTATTGTCCCCATTTAGTTCCGTTTGATTGTAGCCTGCGTTTTGGCATATTGCTAGGTAGGAACTGGTTGCGGGGCAATTGCCGGCCGTATAGGTAAAAGGGGACTGACTAAAACTCTTGGTATTACCACCAACCACAAGTTGGTTGGTCGCAGTATTGTAGGCAAGGTCCATCAATCGATCATCTCCGTCCCCACCAATCAAGGTACTCCACAGTAAAACCGTTTGTGGACTGAACATTGCCACGAACCCATCGAAGCCGGTACTTGCTGTGGTTTGAATATAAGCGCTCGAGGTCGAGTTGCACAATGGGAAATCGCCGTTTGTGCTAAGGCATGTTGTTGCTACATTTTTTTCAATGGTATTTCCTGCAACATATAGGTTCTGACTGTCGTCCAACACAAGCTTGTTGCAATAACCAGCATCAGAACCAAAAAAAGTGGCCCATACTCTAGAGCCGTCGGTTCGATCCAAGCCAGCAATAAAACCCGTACCAACAATGCCAGTATAGTTTTGCACGTACGCGTTCGAGGGAGCATTGGCTAGTGAAAAGGTCGTTAATGGATTAAGTAGCAAAACTGTATGACCACAAGCATAAACGCGATTATTTACTTCATCGGCAACAACACCGCTACCATTATCCTCCAAGCCGCCACCGTAATACGTCATCCATCGCCGAGAATAATCAGACTTGAATTTTCCGATAAATGCATCGTAGTACCCACCGTAATTGGCTTGAAAAATATTTGGACCATATGTAGGAAATCCTGGAGCATCAACTTCTCCTGTTGCATATAAGTTTCCATCGGTGTCCGTATCAAGATCGGCACATCCTTCGTGTCCACCACCACCATAAAACGTGCTCCACGTTGGTAAGTTAGTGATTGAGCCTGGGCTCAAGTACCCCCAATTCACCTCAATCACCAAATCCCCGCTATAACTCCCAATCCCATCAAAGCTCACCACGCCGCTCGACACCACATAATCGGGCTGCCAGCCCAGCAGCGTGAGTTCGCCGTTGCCGTCCATCTCGTAGGCGAGGGCTTGGGGTTGCACGAGGGTGCCGATGGTGGTCTCCATGACGAGGGCGCCGTTGCCGTCGACTGAGAGGTCGTCTTGGCCGCTGTAGCGCAGGCCGATCAGGCTCGGCTCGATGCTCGGGTGCACGATGAAGTAGTACTTGAGCCCCCTTTGGTTGCTGCTGTACTCCATGTCGATGCCGGTCCACACGTCTTGCATATACAAGTGTTTGTATAAAGATACAAAAGGTCTGCCTTCGGGGATGTGCCCGAGATAATAATTGTTGAAATAAGCCTCCTTCTCGATCGGGAGCAGCTTGGCCTCGGCATTGCCGCCGACAAAGCTCATGTCTACGCGGTGCATGGTGTCGGCAGTGGTGGTGTCGTCGTCGATGTGCGCAAAGACGTAACTCAGCGAGTCGTCCATCATGTACACGTTGGGATAACATTGGTTGCTGTAATACCGCACGCGCTCCACGGCGTTGCCGTCGGTGCCCAGCAATTGGTCGCGGTTGGCGAGGAACCGCAGGCTCGTCGAGACGCTGTCGCTGTCCACGGGCATCACGAGGGTGTGGGCCACATACCTCACGGTGACGTAGGCCCACTCGTCGGGGGCGACCATGCTCTGCCCGGCCACGATGACATTGCCTGCGGGATCCACGGCGATGTCGAGCGGACGGTCGCCATAGTTGTACTTGTCGTTGTAGCTGATCTGCCACACGATGCCGCCGCTCGGGTTGTATTTGATGGTGTGGTAGTCGTCGCTGCTGCCGTTCCATGTCGTGCCCGTCACGATCACATTGCCGCTGCCGTCGACCACGATGGCCTTGATGGAGTCGGCGCTGTCGGCCTCATGGTTCCAGGTCTGCGCCCACTGTTGGGTGCCGCTGCTGTTGTATTTGAGGGTGATGAAGTCGGTGGCGTGGGTGGCGGTGGTCACATAGCCGCCCACGTAGACGTTGCCGCTCGCGTCGAGCGCGAGGCTCTGCCCGAGGTCGGCATAGTTGCCTGATCCCGTATAGGTTGCGCTCCACTGCACCGTAAGATTGGAATCGATCTTCACGGTGTGAATGTCATAGCCCGTAGCGCCATTGGCAACGGCCCCTGTGAGATAGATATTGCCGAGGGCATCTTTGTCGAGGGCGGTCACCATGTCAAAGCCGACCGATCCACCGCTTGTCGTCATGCTGCCTTGGAATGAGCCGTTGGATGCTGCAAAACCTACTGCAAGATAATCCCAATCCAAGGCTCCAGTATGTGTAGCGCCTACAAGTGAGACGTCTTTGTTGGTAGCGGTGATTTTGGTGCAGACATCATTGAGATTTGCTTCATCGTGAATGCTGAGCCAGTCACGAGTGCCATCGTCTTCGTACTTGATCGCGAGAAAATCTAGTCCATTGCTAGCGTCGGTTGTCACGCCACCCACGTAAATAGCCCCATCGGCGAGGGCAATGCAGGTGCCAAGGTCTGCGTCTCCATCCGCACCGTTGTAAGTATCCACCCATTGTCTGATACCGTCCACATCGTATTTGATTACGATCACATCGAGCGTGTCGTCCGAAGAATAGTAGGTCGTACCGGTCACATAGACGTTGAAATCACCGTCCACGGCCAGTGCCAGCGCAGCATCATGGCCATGACCATTGCCATCAAGTTGGTCTGACCAGAGCACCGAGCCGTCATCAGCATATTTGGAGACAAGGATGTCATAGTTGCCAGCACCGTTCAGTGTGGCCCCTGCAACATACACATTGCCAATGGCATCTGTCGTCACTGCACCCTTAAGTTAGAAGTCTTGGGTGCCGTCGGTCGTCGTCCAGTCCTCAAAGACCAGCGGGTTTTGCGCGGATGCAGGCGTGGCAATGGACAGGATCAAGCCAAGCAGCAGGAGCGACAAGACCGCTGTCGAATTGGAGAATTTGCGAGAAAGAATTGTTTTCATGAAGGTAGATTTTTGGTTGAACAATTTCCTATTGGTTTAAGAAGGTAAATGTTGCCGTGATTTTCCAGTTTGAAGGCGGTTCAAGGGACTTTGACCGCAGCATGGCTTTTCGTTCGGCTAATTGGATGTCAAATTGCGAAGATTTATTGAGAATTCCAAGCGTGAATATGAATTTGTGGCAGCATAAATTTTTGCCTTGCGGCAAGGACGTGCTTATTCTGTCAGGATATGCGGGTTTATGTCCTGGAGACTAATGCCTTTTGATCCAAGAATTAACACAAAATTTATATCCAGCACCTCCAATCCCTTGTTCGAAGGCAGCATTCAACCAAGCTTCTCGGAACCTTCCGCATTCGTCAACCATCAAGGCGAGCCGTTGCTTCGCTTGGCAGCGTGATTGCAGCATGGCGTGTGGCCACATCGAGAGCTCGCAGCACCATGATAGAACCTGTCCCGCTCAGGGAGCGAGGGCGGCGGAATCACCGACCGGCCCCCCCGCTTCGCTGCGGGACAAGTACCGCGCCCGGCAAGTCATTCTGCGCAGCAATCATACAAAAACAATCTTCAAATTCATATCACCGGCAATAACTGAAGGCTCAGACAAGCTAGCCCCTTGATAAACAGGATTATTTATCCGCCGGCGAAAACAATCCCCTGCAAACCTTGTTTAATTTTCATTCTTCAAAGTTTAAACAAAATTCAGTAGGTATGAAACGCTTAGAACTCAAATACGGTATCTTCATGTTCCTCGGCTTTGTCGCCTTTTTCATTGCGATGAAAGGGCTGGGACTTTACACCAATGTCAACCTGAGGGTTTTCAACTTCTTGATCCACGGGACTTTTGCATTTCTGGCCATGCGTGCATTCCGGTTTCACAACCCCGAGCCTTTTGAGTTCCTCACGACATTTGGCGTCGGATTTCGTACATCGATCATGGCTGTGGCGAGTTTTGCGCTCTTCCAATTCATCTACCTGCAATTTTTGGATCCCGGTTTCATGACCTACGTTCAGCAAAATGCCATCATGGGCAGTTACCTGAGTCCTGCATTTGCCTCTGTTTTCCTGGTGATTGAGGGTCTGGGCGTCACCATTTTCACCTCCTACGTAGGCATGCGCATGCTCACCGTGACTGAAAACGTGCCCCCGATTTCCTGAGACAAGCAACCTTTAGGATTGAATACCAGCATCTTGGGCTTGATGATCCTGCAATTTTCCCGTTACAATTTGTTTTGCTCCCCCTTGAGCATGTTCTAAACCCACAAAAATGAAAGTCTTACTCACCGGCGCCACCGGATACATCGGCAAGCACCTCTTGCGCAGTTTACTCGCAGCAGGTCACCACGTCACCTGCTGTGTGCGCAACCCCTCGCTTTTCCGCATGCCCAAGGGCTCAGCGTCACAGATCGACCTCTTCACAGTGGATTTTGTGAAAATGCAAGAGGATCTGCGTCTACCCGGCACGTATGATGTAGCCTATTACCTTATCCATTCGATGGCCGCATCGACCGAGGCATTTGATGACCTGGAGACCAAATCGGCGCTCAATTTCTTGAAACTCACGCGTGGCTCCGATATCAAGCAGGTGATCTACCTCAGCGGCATTTCAAATGTAGCAACCCTTTCCAAGCACTTGAGTTCGCGGTTGCATGTCGAGGAGGTTCTGCGGAGCGGCCATGCGGCAGTGACTGCGCTGCGTGCCGGCATCATCGTCGGTGCTGGCAGCGCGTCCTTTGAATTGATCCGCGACATCGTCGAGAAATTGCCGATCATGATCACGCCCAAGTGGCTGAATACCAAGTGCCAGCCCATCGCAATTGCCAACGTGCTCCAATTTCTGATGGGTGTCTCGCTCAAGCCAGATTATTATGGCAAGAGCTTTGACATCGGTGGCCACGAGATCCTGAGTTACAAGGAAATGTTGCTCAAGTATGCAAGCATGCGCGGCTTGCGGCGCACCATCATTACCGTGCCCGTCATGACGCCGCGTCTTTCGTCCTATTGGTTGCATTTCGTCACCTCGGTGTCTTATCCCCTGGCCGTAAACCTCGTCAATAGCATGAAGGTGGATGTGATCTGCAAACCCAACAACCTGGCCACCGAACTCAACATTGACCTCATTCCCTACGACCAAGCGATTACGATGGCCTTGAGCCTCTACGAGGGCGAAGGCTTGTTTTCCAGTTGGAAAGATGCCCTCAGCTCCAGCTACTCCGGATCGGGCCTGGAAAAATTCATCAGTGTCCCTGAGTTCGGCTGCCTCAAAGACAGGCGTGAGCGCGACATCAGCGGCCACAAGGCGCAAGTATTGGCGAATATCTGGGCCATCGGCGGGCAACGCGGCTGGTATTATGGAGATTCGCTGTGGCACATCCGCGGCTTCATGGACAAGTTGATGGGCGGCGTGGGCCTGCGCCGTGGCCGCACCAATGCCACCAAGATCGAGGCGGGTGACGCCTTGGATTTCTGGCGCGTATTGGATGCCGACCATGCCACAGGGCGATTGTTGTTGTTTGCAGAGATGAAAGTCCCCGGCGAGGCTTGGCTGGAATTTCAAATCGTCTCCAGTCCGTTAGGCGAAAAACTCGTGCAGACAGCCACCTTCAGACCCCACGGACTGTTTGGCAGGTTGTATTGGTATGCGGCGGTGCCCCTGCACTTTTTTGTATTCAGGGGAATGATCCGTGAAATTGTGGCCTATCGGAATAGCGCGGAGGCAACCGCCAAAGAGGTGAAGGTTGCGGTGGAGGTTTAGGGAAGAATTGGGCTTGTTTGATTTGGTTTGCGAGGGGGAAACACTTCATCCATTGTGCGTGATTCGGCGCAGGAAGAATCCATTTGGGCAATGCTGCTTCAATGCCATTAAGTTAAGGATTTAGCCTTTTCGGTTGAAAGCGCAGAATTGCCATTTTCAGCTTGCAAAGTCCGAAGGACTTAAACGTGGATAGCCCCCGGTAGAACCGGGGTTGAATGCGTTTTTTTTTTAATTGTCAACCCCGA
>JANPHP010000145.1:0-14488 GCA_031424495.1 Bacteroidota bacterium
GCTGCTCGACCAACAGGTCTATGACCTCACCATGGATCGAGAAACCCATAATTTCAATGATTCTGGCAATGGCAATCTAGGACTCAACATACCCATGAATACCTTTGCCTTCAATTACGCAGGGTCCAGTAGCAACTCTTATCTCGGCCCCACCATGGTCTGGACCAAGGGCACGCAGATCACGCTCAATATTGAAAACAGGCTGAATATCCCGCAAGGTACGAGTACAGGCCCCTACAATCCGCCCACGACGGTGCACCTTCATGGCGCCCACGTGCCTGCTTGGGTCGACGGCGGCCCGCATGGGGTGATCGAGTCGGGAGCAACTAGGTCAGTCAATTTCACAGTGCTAGACGATGCCTGTACCCTGTGGTATCATCCGCACGGCGAAGATGAAACCTATACCCAAGTGGAAATGGGCCTGGCAGGTATGATTATCGTAGATGATCCCTTGGATGCGCTCAATCCCATCTTGCCGCATACTTATGGGGTCGACGACTTGCCGATCATCATGCAAGACCATGTGTTTCAAAAGCTCAACAGCGGCGCCTTTGCAGGGAATATCGATACTGCGAGGGCTCAAGCTGCAAGAACCGTGATCGTGAATGGCACGCGGTTCCCAACGCGGGATGTTCCTGCCCAAAATGTGCGTCTCCGCATCCTGGACGGCTCTAGCCGCCTAGCCTACCAATTGGGCATTGGCATCAAGGTCAATGACTCGACCTATACACCCCTACCCTTCAAAATGATCGCCAGCGATGGGGGTTACCTGCCCGATAGCGCCAGGACGATGACCACGTTTTTGACCGGTGTCGGGATCCGCAATGAGATTGTTTTTGACTTTACAGGCTATGAGGGACAAGACCTTTACCTGTTGAACATGAACAGTTCCATTTTGAATCTCCCGATCATCGTTTCCAACAAGGAGCAAGACAAGGCACTCGCTTGGATGCAGTTTCATGTGGTCCCTGCGGTGAATTCTTCATTTTTTGTCCCTGCGGTATTCCCCCCACATACGATCTACCCATTTAACCCATCGACTGATACAACGCGTGTGAAGCAATTGATTGGAAATGGTGCTCCAAACCCAGTTGGCTTCAGCATCAACAACAATCAGTATGAATATGATGTGGTCAATGATGTGGTGCGTGAAGGTTCCATTGAAAAATGGACGATCCAAAATAATTCAGGAATTGCCCACCCCTTTCACATTCACGACATTCAATTTTATGTGACTGAAGTCAGAAATGGCAGCACCGTCATCCCCACGCCCATAGAGTTTCTTGGCCGCAAGGATGATATCCTTGTGCAAGTAGGCTGGTCGGTGGATTTTGTGACGCAATTCAGCGATTTTGGAAGGCCCAAACCATTTTTGCCTTCAACGCTAGACAGCGCAGCATATATGTATCACTGCCATATTCTCACGCATGAAGATGGTTATTATGCCCCTGGCACCGGCAATGGTACGCCGGGCAGTGGCAATGGCAGTGGTGGCAATACGGTGGCCGGCCGCGTAGGCCATGGCATGATGCAGCAATTTGTGGTGTGGGATGGCCTCTTCACTGAGCAGGACGCCCAGGCCCTCACCGACGACATGGTGCTCTACCCCAACCCGGCATCCAATCAGCTCAATCTCAAGGGCGAGAGCAGCAAAGCGAGCAAGATTCGGGTCATAGACCTCGAAGGCCGCACGCTGATCGCGCAAGACCTCAAAGCCTTCAACGGCTCGACATCCATCGACATCAGCACCTTGCCCGCCGGCATGGTCTTGGTGGAATGGCAGTCGGCGAAGGGAACTTTCACGAAAAAGGTCGTGATCAGGTAGGTTGATTGAAATGGTTTAATGCAAAAGGCCGCCCGATGGGCGGCCTTTTGTGTGTCTGGAATTGAACATTTAGGCACGGCTTGCATGGCGTGCCTACCTGTTCAAATCCATTATTTAACCGCAAGGACCTTGAATTTGCAGGGGTAGCCGATCAGCAACGCGGTTGCATTAGCCCCTTAGCCTGGCTACAAATTGTGGGCAAACCACCGCCCTGGATCCACGCGGATGCCCGTTGTGAATTCGAAATAATGCTCCCAACGCAGGAAATTGAGGTACATGCCGCCAAAGACATTCAAGCCTGGCACGAGCTTGTAGCTGAAGACATTGCCGACGACAAAACGAGAACCATTGTAATTCCACTCACGTTTCTTTGCCTGGTAATATCCTACATCTTGAAAAACTGCAAACTTGGGCTTGGACATTGTGTAAAATCGGATGCCAAGCCCGACACCCTTGAGCAGAAAGTCCTTGCGACGGTAGGAAGGCTGCCCCGTCTCGATCCCTCCCATGAATAGGCCGACATAAGGATGCAAAATGCTATTGGCGCGGACTTCAAGCGAAGGAAAGAAATTGGCACGCTCACCAAAGGGCTGATTTTTGTAAAAACTGCCACTGAAGGAAAGACTGACACGTTCCGCACCATCAAAATCCTTGCTAACAGTCCAGGTCGTGTCGCGTTTTCCTTTCAACCGCAGGTCATAACGCAGGCCAAAATTAAAATTGCCCGAGGTGCCATAGCCTTTCAGCGGCAAACCCAGGGCTTTCTGCCCATCAATCCCGTAACCGATCGCCCCATACAGCAAAAAAGCCTTCAAAAAGCGAAATTCCACCCCAAAAGAAGCCCAATAACCGGAATTAAGTCCATCATAGTAGGTATTCCCTAAATGATATTGGTGGATTTGATGATTCCTCACGCCAGTCAAGGACAAGTAAGGCCGACAAGGTAGGTTGGTCTTGGGCAAATACCATCTGTAATAAATGCCTCCCCCATACCCGACGAACTTCTCACTGCGCAATAGCAACCCGACCTCATGGTCGTCGAAATGCAATCCGATCCCAGCGCCAGCCATATTGTTCTGTTGCGAAGAGTTGATGAACCCAAAGACGGGCATGGAGATCTTGTGGGTGCCTGCTTGCGCCTGCAACTGACCGATATGGGTCAGTTGCAGGACAAGTAGTAGGAATAAGATTAATCTCATCGAGAATTTGTAAATGTAGGATTGCGATCAAAATTAATCAAAATAGCTCAAGCTTAAACCATGTCAAATTAGGATCAGTTGGTTGAGTTGCAGACATCGTGTAAATATGCGGTGATGCAACCTCGCAGATGAGGTAAACAATGTTATTCGTGAAACTAGAAGGAGTTACAACGAAACGGCCCCAAACATCGGTCTCAAATCTCATCTCTGTTGGCTGCCACTCATCAAGTGGCGGTATTGGAGAATCAACATGATCGTGAAGATACCGACCAAAAAAGCCAGCGTCGCGTTCATAAAATGTCAAAAAAATCCTATCAAGACCGTTATTTCCTGAACAAAATCCATCGCCTAAAATCACCCAGTCATCTCCTGAAGATGGGAGGATACCACTTGTAGTGGGAGTCAGGATCGTTCCCGACAATGTGGATGCTGAAATCAAACCTGGGGCGACAGAGGCCAATTGCTTTCCAAGCTTCAAATCAACATCTAACCCTGAGTAATCAAGATCTTCGTATGTAATAGTCTTAAAGGTGACTCCGTAGGCGCGATCATTCGTTTGCATAGTGCTCAAGGCTCCACCGTTCACCCAAGCGGTACCATTCACATACACCTCAGACTTGTTTGTTGATCCATTTTCATAACGCCTTGCCAAGTGCATCTGCGTAATTCGCAAGCCATCAGGCCCTGAGCAAGTTTGACCTGATTGTGGATTTGCCAATCCACCAGCAAAGCCATTTTTGTTAACTCCATCCTGATCGGTTCCTTGACCGCCAGTTCCTGATCCCGTGCTCGTCCCTCCAGAATTATACCCTTCATGGCATGGGTCATTTAAAGTCAGCGGACTTGGGTCTTCTCCAAAAGTACGGCTTCCCAATCTAAGCATCCCTATTCCCTCAATTTCTGAGGGAGAGAGTTCCTGGTAAGTGATTACATCATGTACAATGTCATATTTGAACCCCTTCGCCCTAAATATTCCCGGGCTAGAGGAATTGTCCCACATATAACCATAGCTAATGAAAAAATTATCAGTTTCATCACCTTGGTATCCGTTTTCATCAACCGAGGAAAAAAGGTCGTAGGTATAGCCTTCCATTACCATTGATCCTCCAACCGTCAAGAAAAGTACCTCTTGCTCGCTGTTCTCCATTTCCAAATCACTGATACAACTGGCCATATAACTGCTCAACTCAAGAATTACGTCGCTGGTTTCCATTTTGCCTAGATCTCCCATTAGTCTGAAACCATAGTCAGGATCTGACACACCGTAATCACATGGAAAATTTGTGAAGAGGTCTGCCGTCTCATCGAACCCTCCGTGTTCGCCCAGAAAGCGGGTTACACAGTAGGTAAGCAATTCAGCCTTGCCGTCAAACATCATCTCATCCTCTTGATCTGCGACCATTGTGAGGAAGTCTTCCTGACTATAGGAAGGTATTTCTCCTGTTGTAGTGGCATGAATTAGCGGTTTTTCAACCATGGAATCAATTTCTCGTTGACACGAAAAAAATGACAAGGACATCATTGCCGCTATCGCAGCGGCAAAAAACATTTTTTTGCTTTTCATAAATGTAAAGATATTGTAAGAAAAAAGTTAAAGACTGTATTTGAAATGTGCTTGTCCGCACAACATGATACAATGATAACGGAATGAAACTAATTTTCCAAATTTTCATCACATTGTAAAAAAAAATGCTGCAATGCAAACCACCATTAGATCAAATTAATCCGAGAAATTGGCCACTGGAGGTTTCCTGCCACCTGCGAAGGCGATACCATCATGCTCTCCTCGACGGGCATTTTTGACAGCTACCTCTGGTCCACCGGCGACACCAGTGCGACGACCTGGGTCACCAGCGGCGGCAGCTATGCGCTTTCCGTGATGGATGGTTGCGGCATGGGCAGCGATACGATCACGATTGCACCCTTCATTGTCGCTGTGAATGCTGCCTTTAGTTCCAATGTGAACATGATGACGGCCAATTTCACCAACGGTTCGAAAGGCACGGGTACGATCACCTACGACTGGCTCTTCGGCGATGGCAACATCAGTGCGCAGATGAATCCCAGCCACACTTATGCCGCCAACGGCACCTACATCGTGACGCTCACCGTAACCAATGATTGCGGCAGCTCCACGACCAGCGATACCATCGTCATCAACTTCGTCGGCGTCGCCAATCCTAGCAATATGCAGGTGAATGTATTCCCCAATCCCGCACAAGACCGCGTGATCGTCGCCACGGAACTCTCCGAGATCCAAGACCTCCACGTATCCCTTGTGTCGGTCATGGGCCAAGTCGTGTTGCAGCAGCAATACACCAACGCAAATGGCAGCTTCCGCCAAGCTTTGGATGTGAATAGCCTCGCCGCAGGCGTCTATTTCCTCCACGTTGAAAGCAATGCAGGAAAGCATGTGACGCGGTTGGTGATTGAATAATTAGAAGTTAGAAATTAGAAATTAGCAGTTGAATTGTGGTTATGTACCGCAGTTCAGCTGCTAATTTTTATTCCACAACATCCTAAAAAATCAAATCAATAACGCCCACACGATTGCCCAATGCAATTCCGAAGTGAGTTCCCAATTCCCAATTGGCCACCCCGACAATGCCACCTGCCACCTGCCACCTGCCACCTGCTACCTGCTACCTGCTACCTGCTACCTGCTACCTGCTACCTGCTACCTGCTACCTGCTACCTGCTACCTGCTACCTCTCAATCCCTAATTTCTAATTTCTAATTTCTAATTCATAATTCCCACCAAATCAACGCTCAACCCCCGTCTTCTTCTCCTTCAACAGCGCCTGAAAATGAAACAATTCATCGCGCAGCCTTGCGGCTTCCACGAAATTGAGGTCCTTTGAGGCTGCTTCCATGAGCTTGCGCAGGTCTTTGACCCGCTCCTCCATCATGGGTGTGGTGAAGTATTCGCCGCCGTCTTCGGCGGCGCTGTAGACTTTGGGGCCGGCATTTTCCTCCTCGCCTTTGAGGCGGCGGCCGAGGGCGTTTTCGAAGACATCGATGTTGTCGCGCTTGATCGTTTGGGGCGTGATGTCGTGCTTTTCGTTGTAATCCATTTGGATGCGGCGCCGACGGTCGGTCTCGTCGATGAGTTGCTTCATCGCGTCGGTGATCTTGTCGGCATAGAGGATCACGCGCCCGTCCACGTTACGTGCGGCGCGCCCTGCTGTCTGTATGAGCGCCTGCGCGCTCCGCAGGAAGCCTTCCTTGTCTGCATCGAGGATGGCGACCAAGGTCACCTCGGGCAAGTCCAAGCCCTCCCGCAACAAGTTCACGCCCACGAGCACGTCAAACTTGCCGGCCCGCAAGTCCCGCAAAATCTCCACACGCTCCAGCGACTCGACCTCGCTGTGGATGTAGCGGCTTTTGATCTTGAGCTCGGCGAGGTAGCGGGCCATCTCCTCGGCCATGCGCTTGGTGAGCGTCGTCACGAGCACACGCTCTTGACGCTTCACCCGCTCGTCGATTTCCTCCAGCAAATCATCCACTTGGTTGATGAGGGGCCTCACCTCCACGACGGGATCGAGCAGGCCCGTGGGCCGCACGATTTGCTCGACCACCACGCCTTCTGAGATTTTGAGTTCGTATTCGCTGGGAGTTGCGCTCACATAGATCACTTGATTGATCATGCTGTCAAACTCCTCAAACTTCTGCGGACGGTTGTCCATGGCGCTCGGCAGGCGAAAGCCGTGCTCTACCAAGGTCATCTTGCGGGTCTTGTCGCCGCCCGACATGCCGCGTATCTGCGGCACTGTCACGTGGCTCTCGTCGAGCACGAGCAAATAGTCCTCTGGAAAATAATCGAGCAAACAATAGGGCCGGCTCCCCGCATCCCTGAAGCTCAGGTAGCGCGAATAGTTCTCGATACCAGAGCAATAGCCCAGCTCCCTCATCATCTCCAAGTCAAATTCCGTGCGTTCCAGCAGGCGCTGCGCCTCCAGGAACATGCCCACGCTCTTGAAGTAGTTCACGCGGTCCATCAGCTCTTTTTGGATCTCCTTGATCGCGGTCACAAGCGCATCCTTGGGCGTCACAAAGAGGTTGGCGGGAAAGATCGTATAGGTGGTGAGCGACTCCAGCTTGCGACCCGTCTCGGGATCAAAGATTTGGATCTTCTCCACCTCATCCCCAAAAAACATCACCCGCACACCATAGTCGTCATAGGCTGGGAAAATGTCGACAGTGTCGCCCTTCACCCGGAAATTGCCACGGTTGAAATCTGCGGTGGTGCGGCTGTAAAAGAGGTCGACGAGTTTGTTGAGGAATGCGTTGAGGGTGATCTTGTGGCCCTCGGCAAATGTCCAGATCACGGCCTTGAAGTCCTCTGGACGGCCCATGCCGTAGATCGCCGAGACCGAGGAAACGATGATCACATCGCGCCGCCCAGAGAGCAGCGCCGACGTGGCACGCAAGCGCAGCTTCTCGATTTCCTGGTTGATGCTCAGATCTTTCTCGATATAGGTATTCGTCGAGGGAATGAAGGCCTCGGGCTGATAATAGTCGTAGTAGCTGATGAAGTACTCGACGAGGTTGTCGGGAAAGAAGGTTTTGAATTCGCCGTAGAGCTGGGCAGCCAGGGTCTTGTTGTGGCTCATGATGAGCGTGGGCCGCTGCGTCTGTTGGATCACATTGGCGATGGTGAAGGTCTTGCCGGAACCCGTGACACCGAGCAGGACTTGGTGTGCCTCGCCCGCATCGAGGCCCTCAACAAGCTGATGTATGGCGCTCGGCTGATCGCCAGCCGGCTGATAATTAGACTGGAGTGAGAATTCTTTTTCCATCAATCTCCTCGCGGCGTCCCTATTTCGCATCCACTCACCACTGCCGTTTTTGAGGTGGCGCAAATTTACGGGAATGAATGCACAAGTGCAGTGGCAAATTCGGGATGCTGAGCAGCAACAGCACAGGAAAATTTGCACCCGCATTGCCCTGCATTCTGGAATTACCCTGTAACTTGCAGCGATGATTTGGATGCAATGGGCGTGAAAGAAGGCTTTTTGAGGCCGATCGGCAAGGCTGCGATGGCGGTCGCCCGTTGGAAATACTCCATGCTGGTGATTTTGATCGGTCTTGCGACCTTTGCGAGCATACAGACCTATTACAATTCGCTGCACCACAGCGGGAAGCATTGCAAACAGATTGAGACGCTGCACATTTTCAAGTTTTCCTACATTCACCTCATCGAAGGCAAAAACCTCTATGCCGACCACTTGGAGGACCATTGTTATACCTATAAATACAGTCCGGCATTTGCGGTATTCTTTGGCATTTTCAACCTGCTGCCTGACCTTCCTGCCTTGTGGTTGTGGCTCATGGTCACAGTCGTGGTGACCTTTTGGGCATTGCGCAGCCTGCCGGGCGTGGCGCCGCCGCGGCAATTCCTGTTTTTGGTATTCATCAGTTTTGAGGGCTTGCTGTGTCTGCAAGCCCAACAAACGAATCTGTTGTTGGCATCGCTGCTGCTTCTTGGCTTGATCTTTTTGGAGAAGAACAAATACCTGCCCGCAACGCTCTGCATCGTTCTGACAGGTTTCATCAAGCTGTTTGGCTTTGGTGCGTTTTTGCTCTTTTTGTTCTATCCTGAGAAATGGAAACTCGCGCTTTACACCTTGGGTTGGATGGTTTTGCTGGCGATCGTGCCCCTCGTCGTGGTGAGCCCTGACCATCTCTGGCAGGTTTACCAAGACTGGTACTCCCAGATCATGAGCGACCACAGCAAGTATGCCGGCATGTCGTTCTATGGTATGCTCGGCGCCATGACGGGCACCGAGCCCTCCAAAACGATCTTGTTGGGCATCAGCTTGGGACTACTTTTCATCACGGTGGCCCAATACAAAAAGTGGAAAGAACTCTGGTTTCGGCAACTCACACTCGCTTCTTTGTTGGTGTGGATGGTGATTTTTAATCACAAAGCCGAATCGCCGAGTTATGTGATTGCGATGGTCGGCATGGCTTTGTGGTTTTTCAGCCTGCCACGCAAGTGGCCCGATATTGTGCTCTTTCTCTACGCCTTTACGGGGGTATCCCTTTTCTTTTCCGACCTCGTTCCCTGGCCGATCCGGGATGCCTATTTTTATCCCTACCACCTGAAGGCGCTGCCCTGCTCGATCCTGTGGATCCGGATATTGGTGGACATGTGGGTGGTGCGCAAGCCCTTCGCGGTTGCAACGGTGTCTGCCTGAAAATATACTGGCTGCTTGCTACAATAATCTCCTGATTTTTAGCGTTATTCGGTTGTCGCTACGCGGATGAAAGCTATGGATCATTGCTTGAAATCATCATTTTCGTTGAAGGTGCAACTGCTCTTGGGTTTGTTGCTGATCTTGGCTTGCATGCGCGCGAGTGCAATCACGCCCGCACCTATACACCGCGCGAGCGATCCCGGGACGCCTCCAAATACCTTGGTTACGGGCGTGGTGAAATGGTCTGAGGATGATGTGCTTGTGGAAATCTATCAGGGACATCACTGCATCGCTCGAACGAAATCTGCATGCGGCCTCTTCAAGATCGACTTGGCGGGCAAGGTGGCGCAAGATGAATTGTTCACCGTGCTCGTGCGTGGGCAGGTGAGTTGGCACCGCCGACGATACGGATCACTCCGCTATTTGCCAACACGCTGCCTGACCAATTTGGAAGACTCACAGAATATGGAGTTGGAGGTGAAACGAAAATACAGCAAGTACCTTCCTTACTGGCTTAGGAAATTGCGTTCTTTGCTTCAATTTCGTCGAAACCGATTCCCAATGTACATCAACGAAATATGAAACATCGATTGCCCAAAGCTGCCTTGTTGTTGTTGCTGATTTTGATGTTTTTTTGCATTCCCCAGCACTCCCCAGCCCAAAACAAAACCCTCGTGACCGGCGTGATCAATGACCAAAATGGGCAGGTGCCCAATGATCCCTTGGTCGTGAGCATCCACCTCGGCAATAAAAAACTTGGCGAAGCGGTAGCACGAGAAGGATTGTTCCATACAGAAATCACGATCTCGAGCAATGCGACGGAGCAACTGACCATCAGCACCAAAGCACAATCCTTTGAGATGGGCAAGCCTGACAAAGCCCGCAAATATGGTCCCGCATCCGCCGAGCGTCCTTGCAGTAACCCACAAAACATCCAACTCAAAGTCCAATTTGACTATGTCGCCGATCATCCAGAAGTAGGACCATTTCCCAAGGCTGTCGGGCAATGAGTGTTGCATTGGAGCCCGTGTGCTTTGGTTGCCTTGGCGGATGAAAAAGTAATTCCTGTTAATATGAACCGCAGAGTTCGCAATGAACGCAAAGAGCGCTATTGACGCTGCGGTCTCTGCGCCCTCTGCGGTTTTCAATAACAAGGTCACGCTCAAAAACAATTGCAAGGCTGTTATGGAATCCATCCTTCATCCGCACCAGTAGGATAAGTTCATTTTTTTTGCGCGCTGCACGATACGATTTGCCTGCCAGGATGCGTTCTCGTTTCAAATCATTTGCTTTCACCCGGTTCCGTTTCGCAGTCCACCGTTTGAGATATGGAAAATTCACCCAATCCCCTTCCCTACCGCAACGGCAATGTCGTCCTGCATTCGCCCTGCCATGTGGGTAAGGAAGCCTTCAGCCCAGCAGATGCCGGCAACAAGTTTTGCAGCTCCTGCAAAAAAGTCGTGCACAACCTCGTCGGCAAGAGCGACGCTGAAATCAAGGCGCTTTTTGAAGCCAATGGCGGCGAATTGTGTGGCACGATTGTCGTGCGCAAGCGTCGGGAGAAGCCCAACTTTCACTTCATCCGCCCAGTACAAAAGCCCAGCTATTTCCGAAATCTCGCAGCCACCGCGAGCTTGATGTTGCTCTCGCAATGGTCCACGGCAGCAAATGGCGGCACCAAGCCTGCCCAAGAATGGGTCGTGCCCCTGCAAGCGCCGGCAGACGCGGAGCTCACCCGCACGGGCGATCCCGATGTGCGCAACAACACCCTCATCACGGGCGTGATCGTGAACCAGGACGGCGAGGTCGTCCCGCTGGATTTCGAGATTTCAATCTATTCGAAGCAGGTTTTGATCACCAAGATCAAGACCGAAAACGGCATGTTCAAATGCGATCTCGCGGGCAAAGTCAGCCCCGGCGATATCGTAGGTCTCGTCATCGGCGCGAATACTGGCCATGTGCCCGAAACCCTAGACAAATCGAAGCACGGCGCCACCAAGCGGACCTTGCCCCTGCGCAATGCGCAAAACCTGGAATTGGTGGTGCATTATGATTTTCCGTATATTGAGTATCGAATTGATGGCGGGATCGGCTATGATGAACCCCCGATCGGTGAACTGCCACCAGTAGAACTCATGATCGAGCCCACGATCATCGAAGAACCAATAATCATTGGCCCGGTTATGCCTAAATTTGAAATCGATTGGTAATCAACATGGAAGCAACACCGATTCGTTTTGGAAAATACAGCATTCCCTCGCCTTGCCCTGTGCCCGAGGATGAATTGCTGCGCATGGCGCATGAAAACCAATATTGCAACCGCTGCCAGCAATCGGTGTACGACATCAGCGGCATGCAGCCCCGCGAGATCGAGGCGCTGCGCAGACAAAACGGCGGCAGGCTCTGCGTGGCTTTTTACGAAAGCAATCCGCCGCTGATGCGCAATCGCTACAGCCTGATGCCGCTTTGGCTCAGGGGAGCGGCGGCAACAGCGACCTTTACTGCATTGTTGCTGCAAGCGCCCGCTGTACACGCCTCTACGGCGCACTTCGAATTTGTAGCGCCATCATCGACGCCGATCGGGCCTGATACAGTACACAATAGTCCACCGCTGCTGCTGTCCTCCGTGATTTTGGATGCAGATGGGCGCAATATCCCAGATGATGTCGTGATCAAACTAGAATTTTCAAATGGCGAAAAGCGAGAAATCGTGACGCATGCGGGCTTTTTTGCGGTGAATTTGGAGGGAATGGTGGATTGCGATGCGAAAATCAAGCTGCATATCGCGGCACAAAAATTTGAAGATGGAAGGGGTAGCCGCAGTTATCCTGCGCACACGGCAAGCATCTTGGCAGAATCTGCGCAAAATCTCGAGTTGAAGCTGAACGTTGTCTATGTGTATAGGCCAAAGATGCGCGGAGCAATCGAAAGGCGATAATACCCTAGCATTGCCTTGTCAAGCTTGATAAATCTGATCAATCCGATTTTCTACAGGGCAGCTACCAAATTCAACAATCTTCGATTATTTTTGATCGGACCTTGAAACCCTGAATACCATCATGCTACAAATCAAAACACCTTGCACTGCCTCTTGGGAAAAAATGGATCAGCTCGAAAATGGCAATCGTTTCTGCCATGACTGCAAAAAGGTCGTTCATGACCTCAGTGCACTCTCCAAGGCTGATGGATTGAAGTTGTACAACGATTTGGGCGGATCGATGTGTGCGCGAATGGTGAATCCGGGATTTCAGGCGATGCCTCGGGTAGTACAGCAAGCATCGGGCAATCGCCTGCGCTTGAACATGGCGCAGCTGCGCGTGGCTGCCTCGGCGGCCGCCTTTGTGCTGCTGTCGCAATCGCCCTTGATGGCCCAAGGTGCGCCAATTTTGTCCAGTGCCTTGAACAAGGATGGCAAGCCGATGGAGGAAGTGCAGGCGATTGAGGAAGGAGTTTTTATATTTGGAGACACGGTTTCGCAAGAACGCATAAAGGACCTGCCCCAAATTCAAAACTCAAAATCTCCAACTCCTTCGGCTGATAAACCATACGAACTGCCTGAAGGCAAAAGCCCCATCAAGAACGAGGCCGGTAGAGAGGCTGATTGGCAGCTCTTGTACGGCAATTCCCATCCACCTATCCTTTGGGCAAATATTGAATTGGTCATGTTAGGCATGATCTCCAGCGATATCGTCTATATGATTCCGGAAGAGGAGCTTGTAAAAAAAAGGAGTCTTGCTGTGATTCCTTACGAGCTTTTACCTGTCGCCTTTCCCCTCAATGAATACGAAGCCCGCCCAGTAGGCCTCGTGCAACAGACTCCCGAGAAGAAACGTCCCGTGCCATCACCCTATTTTCTTGCAGCCTCGGCAGTGCCATTGCGTCGTCGCCGTTACCGCCCAGGCAAACCATCGCAAAACGCTTGAACCCTTGAAAGCAAGATGATGAGCAATGCAAATCGCCCGCATCACCTTGCAAATCAGATTGGTTTGCGCTAATTTTCCACTTCATTCGCACAAAAATATCCCGCGACTCCACCTATGATTCCTGCATTCATCCAAGACGGAAAAGTCGAAATTGCTCAGCCCTGCACCGTTCCATGGAATGAAATGGATGCTGCCGAGGGCAAGAATCGGTTTTGCCACGCTTGCCAAAAGGAGGTGCACAACATCACGGGCATGTCGCGCGATGAAATCTACGCCTTGCTCGCCAGCGACCCCGGCAATGTTTGTGTGAATTTTGTCGACATCCGCCTGCCCAAGGATACCGAAACCAAGTGGCCCAAGTCGCAGACCCGGAAGGCGAAGCCGATCCGATATATCGCTGCATCGGCGGCGATCTTGCTGCTCTTGCAGCAAAGCAATACGGCTCCCCTCGCCCAAAACCGCATCGAACTCAACCCTGTACGCCCCGCTGATCCGCAAAAGCTGTCTTCGAATACCATCGTCTCCGGCATCATCCTCGACCGCAATGGCAATGCGCCAAGTGAAGACTTTGAGGTCATCCTGAGCTGCGAAGGCACCGAGGTCACGAGACTGAAGACAAGAGGCGGCATGTTTGCCACCGATTTGAAAGACCACCTCTCCCCCGCGGATATGATCACCATTTCGGTGCTGCCAGGTCCCGTGGCATCGAGTCCCATCGATGCAGCGCCCGCGATTTCAGAAGCAACTGCTCAGAGCGTGCCTTTGACCACCATTGAGATGGATGAGCTTTCCTGGTCCCCGAACTTCGGCCATTGGGTTCCGTCCAAGTGGCAAGGTGGAAACATGAGCCTGCGATTGGCTGATGCGCAAAACATACAGCTGCCAATTGACTATCAGGCGGGGTACTCCTCCTACGTGGAGAGACTCAGTGGAACTGCTTTGTGGATTGATCTTCGTCCCATCACAGTCTCCGTGATCGGGATGGACGAATTCGTTGGCAAGCAACCCAAGAAATCAAAACCATTGGACCAATCCTGCACGGATCGCTAATCACGGTAGGCCTCAGCAGGGCATCGTCGAAGTTACCGCCCACGCAAAACGCTTGAAGCCTTGACGACAAGGTTGTGAGCAATGCAAATCGCATGCACTACCTTGCAAATCAGGTCGGTTTGCGCTAATTTTCCATTTCATTCGCACAAAAATACCCCGCGACGCCACCTATGATTCCTCCTTACATCCAAGACGGAAAAGTCGAAATTGCTCAGCCCTGCACCGTTCCATGGAATGAAATGGATGCTGCCGAGGGCAAGAATCGGTTTTGCCACGCTTGCCAAAAGGAGG
>JANPHP010000146.1:0-2694 GCA_031424495.1 Bacteroidota bacterium
GTTGATGTGTCCGACCTTGTAGCTCGGCTGCTTGTCGGGCACTTTGATCTGGATCCAAATGGGTTGGTAGTCTTTGATCGCCTTGTTATTGGGCACGGTGCCCATCGTGTCGCGGGGCAGGGTGTCGATGTCAAAGGAGATCATCTTGGGCGAGAAGGCAAAGTAACCATTGTTGCGCATCACGGTCGAGATGCGACCACGCTCAGCGCTGAAATTGCTTTCTGTATAGGTGTCGCCGCTGTGCAGGTAGGAATCGGCCATGTTACTCAGCAACACACTGCGCATCAAGGAATCGGCGATGAGCGGTGGGCGTATCTTGTCGATGATGGCCGCTTTGCCTTCGTCGATCAGGTAGGTCACGTTCGCTTTGTGCGCGTTGATGTGCGAGTGGCAGGTATCGACGCGGTAAAAGACCTTGGTGTGGAAATAACCTTGCGAGAAGTAGACATTTTTGAGGTTTTCGATGTCCTTTTCCAAGACCAACGTGTCGATAATGGCCGGCGGCTCGCCCGCTGTGCGCACCAGGAAGCTTGCCACGGAGTCCACGACATGGTTGCTGGGCCTGAAAAATCGAATGAAACGTTCAAATGGATATTCGTAGCGCTGCAGGCTGCGACCTAGGTTGTAGAGGTGCAGATAGGTCTTGGGCCAGATCATTTTGCGGTTCGGCTTCGTGCGCACCGAGCTGTAGAGCAGGTCGGGACTCACCGTGCTCAATCCCAGCTCTTTCAAGCTCTCGATCCGCATTTTGACGGTAGTATCTGACTTGATTTCCTTGCTTTTGGAGAATGTAGGTTCGCCCTTGACCAAGAACTGACCTTTTTCCAGGTACAGGTTGCTGGCGCAGGATGTTGCAAAAAGTGTGACAGCGATCGCTATCCAAATCAAAGGCCCCCACCCTAGCAGCGAATTGCGTCCGTCATGACGCAGCGCGTCATTGGGATTGTTTATGTAATTTGCGCTTTTCAATCAGCAATGAAGGCACTGTCCAAGGCGAAATTAAGACTTTTTGCGGGGCTACAGCTCAAAAAGTTACGGTATGAGGAGCGGCTCTTCCTGGCAGAGGGCCACAAGATGCTTGCCGAGGCGATCCGCTCACCTTATGCCATCGAGGCAGTCGTGGTACAGGCTGGTACCGCGCTGCAATCAAGCCTGGCGATCGATCCTGATTTGGTGATGGAGGCGAATGCCGAGGATTTCAAGAAGCTCACCACGCAGGTCAGCCCCGAGGGTGTGATCACGGTGCTGCGCATTCCCGGTGCCCCACATTGCCATATCGGGCAGCCCTTGCACCTGCCACCCGGCCCTGCATTTGTCTTGGCCGCCATCCAAGACCCCGGCAACCTCGGCACGATCTTGCGCACCGCCGAGTGGTTTGGCATGCCGAGCATCATCTGCGGTCCCGGCACGGTCGATCCATTCAACCCCAAGGTGCTGCGCAGCTCGATGGGTTCGCTCCTGCGCACCCAGCTCTACTTGCTCGACGATTTAGAGGCTTGGCTGCAAGCAAATGCACAATTGGTGGTCTGCGCGGATATGGACGGGGCCCCGTTGGATGCTGGAATTCTTCAAGATCGGCCCTACATCTTGCTGGGGAATGAAAGCCTCGGCGTGCCAGATAGCATTCGGCAGATCGCGGGAATCGCAAAGGTCACAATCCCCCGTTTTGGCGAGGCCGAGAGCTTGAACGCCGCGACGGCGGCGGCGGTTTTTGCCTGGGAGCTGCGGCGAGGGGGCTAAAACGCCACCAACTTGATCGCCACTGCTCCATACGCATTTCTCATAATAGGCAGATTGGCATGCAGCGGATCGATGCGAAAAACAGCCACTCGATGCATGAATTTTGTTCCGATTGGCGTGGATTGTTGCTCCAGCAAAGCCGCCCAGAAACAGACTTTGATCACGGAAAATGCAATGTGCTCAAAGCCGACGGCGTCGCAATAAGCGAGCTCTTTGAGGCGAAATTGCTGCAAACCCTGGGTGCAAAACCAGATGCGGCCATTGGGCAGCTTGTATTTGAATAATCCGCCCGTCCATGTCCAAAACGCGATGTCAGGCATTTCCAAAGACGCCAATCCCGCACGGTTGGCGGGTAGACTGCGCAGGAGTGAAGGGTCCATGTAGGCCTTGGCGTGGACATTGACAGCACCGTAGCTCATATCTGACTTCTCCCCCAAGGCATAACCGGTCAAATAAATCAGGTCAAAGAGTTGAAATTCGTCGGAAACATCGCCATCGAAGGCCAATTGGAGGCGGTGGGGATTGGAGAGGAGATGCAGACGTTCGGCTTGTCTCTCCTGCTCAGGCGCTGAAGGGACATAGGGGCGCTGATTCTCGGGCTCCTCGGGTTGCGCGAAGCTGTAACGCAATTCCTCCCAGCTCATTTGTTTTTCAAAAGAAGCCATTATTTCTGCCGAATAGGGCTCCTGCGAGGTGGAAATGACCACATCGCCTAGCGTGAAGTGAATCGTGCCTTCGATGCCTTGTGGCACAATGCTGAGATGCATTTCCAAAAAATTGCTCCCAAACAGCCACTTCAATTCTTTGTCCAAGACTTCAAAATCCACAGATGGTGGCATGGCAAATACAAGATCGAGCCCGTAGGTCGGCTGCCGTTTGCCGATGCGCTCCCAAGTGGGGCGGTGATCCTCGGCTTTTGCGTTGAGATTGCGTGCCCGCGAGGGAATGATCGGT
>JANPHP010000147.1:0-6734 GCA_031424495.1 Bacteroidota bacterium
ACGGGAATTCATTCTAGAACACCTCTGAGACAAACAGACCTGTGAAATTCATGATGGCTGGCATTTTGAACAGACAGCCGATGAATTTCATAACAAACCCAAGACAAAACCCCGCAGATTGAATTGCCGCCCGTAAGCTGAAGCATACGGGAATTCATTCTGCATCACCTCTGAGACAAGCAAGCCTGTGAAATTCATCCAGTTTTTTGGACAGATAGCCCATGAATTTCACAACCAACCCGAGACACAACTCCGCAGAATGAATTGCCGCCGACTTCAGTCGGCGGTCCATGAATGAATTGATTCTGTCCAAAATTTCGGCCATCGTAAGGGTTGTCCAAGACAATCCAAAATTCCTACCCATCTTTAAGCCATGCAAAGCAACGTCCAAGAAACCGCCGCTACCAAAGGCATTTGGGCCGTCATCTGGGCCTCATCGGTCGGGACACTGATCGAGTGGTACGACTTTTACATCTTTGGGAGCCTCGCGCCCACCTTGGCGGCGCAGTTTTTCCCAAAAACCGATCCTACCGCAGCGCTGCTGAGCACACTGGCGACCTTCGCGGCGGGCTTCATCGTGCGGCCATTTGGTGCGCTGGTTTTTGGGCGGCTGGGTGATCTCGTCGGACGCAAATACACATTTTTGCTCACCCTGCTCATCATGGGTGGCTCGACTTTTTGCATCGGCCTCATTCCCAGCTATGAAGCAATCGGCTTTGCAGCGCCCATCCTCGTGCTCGTGCTCAGGCTCTTGCAGGGACTCGCGCTCGGTGGCGAGTATGGCGGCGCAGCCACCTACGTGGCCGAGCACGCACCCGCACACCGACGCGGATTTTTCACATCCTGGATACAGACCACCGCCACGCTTGGCCTTTTCCTCTCACTCGGCATCATCCTCGCCACGCGTGGACTGCTCGACAGCAACCATGCCACATCGGTTGCAAAATTTGCGGCCTGGGGATGGCGGATTCCATTTTTGGTGTCCATCATCTTGGTAGGGGTGTCCATCGTGATTCGCTTGAAAATGAATGAGTCGCCCCTCTTCAGCAAACTGAAAAGTGAAGGCAAAGTCTCCACAAATCCGCTGAAGGAGAGTTTTGCCCGCAAAGCCAACCTGAAAATGGTGCTGCTCGCCCTCTTCGGGGCGACGATGGGCCAAGGCGTCGTCTGGTACACGGGCCAGTTTTACGCGCAATCATTCCTCGAGAATGTCTGCAAAGTCGATTTTGAGCAGAGCCGCACCATTTTGATCTGGGCCATCCTCTTTGCAACGCCGTTTTTTGTGGTATTCGGGGCATGGAGCGACAAGATCGGCCGCAAATGGATCATGATGGCAGGTTTGGCACTTGCCATTTTGGGGTATCGGCCCTTGTTTGGGATGATGAAGCAAGTCACCAATCCGCCCAAACAATGGGTGGCCCACGTCCCCATCGGGCCCGACCGCCTCACACCGATAGGCGCGACCGACAATCAATTGCGCACTGTGACTACACTCGCCCAATACGGCGATGGCATGGCTGTCACCACAATCACAACCGATACCCTGTATGCATCTGGTCGGCTCACGCTCAGGCCCGAAGTCAAGATCAGTAAAACCCTCGGCAATGCTGACTATTGGAAATTGGTGGGCATCGTGTTTGTGCTCATCCTCTTTGTGACCATGGTCTACGGGCCGATTGCGGCATTTTTGGTCGAGCTATTCCCCACCCAAATCCGCTACACCTCCATGTCGCTCCCCTACCACATCGGCAACGGTGTATTTGGCGGGCTCACGCCCTTCATAGCGACCATGTTTGTCACGATCTATCCCGGCGACCCGCTTGTGGGGCTGTGGTATCCGATCGTGATCGCCAGCGTCTGCCTCGTGATCGGCACCGTCTACATCTCCAACAAAATCGATCCCAACGTTCAAGACTGAATGCCCATGCAACACGTCAAAAAATACCTCGGCCTCGTTTGGATGTTGCTCGGCCCAGCAGGCATCATCTATTTGGTCGCCACCGCCATCTCAGAGATCGCCAAAAAGCCCGTGATCGACACCAAGATCCAATGGGCGGTCTTTGTCATCGTCTTCATTCCTATTTCCATCGGCCTCATGGTTTTTGGATGGTTTGCTTGGCGAGGCGAATATGAGAGGCTGCCAGAAAAGTCGGATGATTTGGAGGAATGAGCAGGGGTAGGAAGCAATTGGTATTGCTTTTTCTCATAAGACACCCCATCCAGAGCCACCGCAAACTCCACATTCAGCATTTTCGCCGAGGCAGCCCATGCACCAAAACTCAAACGAACTTACTTGCCAATGTGGAGTAAGTATCATCGTCAATCTGTAAGGCATTCCCCCGGGCTCCTCTCTCAGCTCATAAATTGCCTCGTCCGATTCCAAAAGTGACTCACCTGTCACGATGAAATCGCCCAAAGATTGATCCAGGATGTACTTTGCATCAAAATCTGGATGCGTAGAACCTTCCTTTTGCAAGGAATGGATGGCTAACTCATCAAGTTTGCGAGCAGAAATCGCTTGAAGGAAATGTCGAAGGCAATCTTCTTGGGACAGGTGTTGGATTTTCATGGCTTTGAGGTTATCGCTCTGAAACAACCTTTGCGCCACGTTTCACCATTTCTGCAAATACAAACTGCGCTATGAATTCATTCTCCCAAAGCCAAGCGACAAACTCACCGTGACGATGGGCATTATGATAGCCATGCGCTTCGTCAAAGCGAAAGGAGAAGTCAGCGGCACTTTGCAAAAAATCTGCACTCTCAATCAGGACCCTTTCTTTGTCAAATTCAGGATCGGCACTCAATCCGACCTGCTCGATACCAGCAGCTTCCATCCGCTCACTGCAAGCCACCATTTCTTCATAGTTTGCAAAGTCAAAGCCTAGCGTCTCTCCCATGCGTAGCTTTTTCACCAAAAGAAACGCCTCATCGACCTTCAACTTAAACTCCTGCTGAAGAATCCGCGAGAACGCCATCACGGTGACTTCTGACCTGAGCCCTCTGAAGTAGCAATTATGGATTTTGTAACTTTGCAAACTCATTCCTCCCCCACATTCCGCACCAAAACCGTTGAAATCTCCCCAAATTCAACAATCACCTCATACTGCGTAGGATCCACCGTCTCCAACTCCGTCCGATAAGTATAGACATAGTCATCATCCGCATGCAAGCCGCTGCGGTCCACAGGCAACAGCCAATCCAAGTGATGCGTCTGCCGGTAAAAATTGATCGTGGGCTCAAAAAACCAGTTGATGCCCAGTTTGATGGGTTGGCCTTGGCCGCGCCGTTCATGTTCTTGCGTCAGGTTCTCCAGCATCGTTTCTGTGTACATGTCGGGTTTCCATTCTGAGCAGGCTCGCGGCTCCAAATGAACTACAAATGCAATCGAAGACGCCAAAGCCAAGCCCGCAGCTAGATGCGGCGCAAACGGCCACCCTTGGCGGTGCAGGTAATGCATCAGCAACCCAAAATGCAGCACAAACAGCGGAAAAACGAAGGTCGAAAACCGCGCCACCGGATAGTCGGCATGCAATAAGATGTGCTGACTCACCATGGCTGCACTGAGCGACCACAACAGCAGATTGTTGATGATCAGGCCCTTGTGTTCCTCAAAAAAGGTCTTCGGTTCTCGCATCAAATTTGCCACGATCACCAGCGTACCCGCCACGACGATGAGCGTGGCCGTGGCAATTGCGGCGATCAATGCCCACGACGCGAGCGATGCCTCATGCAGCACAGTCGTCACCAAATGCGTGACCGTATCCTCAAAAAAACCGCTCTTTCCCCCAAAATCAAGGTGGCTGTACTTGAAAAATCGCCGCATCGGCTCAAACAACATGCCGACGATCACCAAGATCGGGATGATGTGGATCTTGATGGATGCAAATACCTGGTAGCCAGTCTTGGTGATCCATTTTACTTGCACAAACACAAGCAGGTTTTGGATCAGCAACAAGGACAAATAGACATCCAACTGCACAAAATTGCTGAGGATGGCCAGCAAACCCGCGAGGTGAAACAGGATCAAATGCCGATTGCGCTGCCCCTCAAACGAGCGGATCACGTGGTAAAGGGCCATGAACATGAATGCAAACGACAGCCCATAGCCGCGCGCGATCCCAAAAAGGTCCAGCAAAATGTCGTTGGAAAGCAGCAAAACAAATACTGAAATGGCCAAGAGCGTACCGACCTCCTTGAGCAAAAGGTAGCCGTACCGCATGAAAACCACCAAGGCCAGCAGATTGGGCAGCCGCAAGGCAAGCTCTGAAGGGCCAAAAGCCTTGGAAAAGTATTTCATTCCCAAGCTGTTGAGAATGTGCAGATTGGTAAAGCCTTGCCTGAAAGAAATGATGTCGATGAAGCTCCAATCATTGAAAACATTGAAGGAAACGCTTTCATCATGGGTGAATGAAGTCGTCGCCGCCTTGAAAACCATGTAGACGCAAGTGACAAGCCCGATTCCGAAAATCGCCCTGTTCTGTGTATTCCATGCATTGCGCTCGCTCATTCCGCTTTTGTCAAAGGTAAAGGCTTGCAGATAGCGTGCAGTGACCTTCATGATTTCAAACGGCCAAACTACACCGAAGTAAAGAACGATCATTGCCTCGTGCGCAAATAAATTCGAGAGATCAGAGGTCAGTTCCATCAATCCTGCATTCCTCTGCGCGAACGGTAACCACCTAGCATCGAAAAATTCCATTTCAAGCAGCAACTGACGAATCGAAGCCGATGAAGCCCCAAACTTGCTGAGGTATTCTAATCCTTATTAATATGAATCGTTTTTGCTTTTTGCTTCTCTTGTCCTTGCTCCCCTCCTACCTCTTTACGCAAAACACTTGGTCAATGGACCTGCCGGGCTTTGCCTTTGCAGGCAATTGTGTGGCTACCTACGACGGCGGAGTCGTCGGGATTTCCTACCTCGATCACAAAATCACGAAGCTTGACGCCTCGGGTACCCTCTTGTGGTCCTTTGTCATTGATACATCTGCACTTCAATACCTGATCACCGTGACCGAGACCGAAGACCACGGCATCGTCGCCGTCGGCTCACACGACAACTGGACCGCTAGCCTCGTCTGGAAACTGGATGAAAATGGCAACCTCCTTTGGCAAAAGCGCTTCAATCCGCAGGGGCAAAATCTCACCGTGCATTGGGTATGCCCAGCGCATGGCGACGGTGGCTTTCTGATCGGCGGGGGCGAATGCGCGATGCAATACTATGTGGTTCGCTGCGATGCCAACGGCGACATCGTCTGGCAAAAACAATACTTCGGACTCACATCTGCGCCCACGGGCTACATTCCCACTTGCGTACAAGCGCAAGGCAGCGGCTACCTCTGCACGTTCAATAGACTGGAAGCTGGCGACCTCGATTGGGGCATCTTCAAAATCGACGATACCGGCAACCTGGTCTGGGCAAAGGCCCTCGACGAGGGCGTCGAACGTGACGAAGTCGTAGACGCCGTGAAGACCGCTGCAGGCGGCATGGCGGTGCTGGGCACCACCACCAACTACCAGGCCCCCAACAACGAAAACAAAATGACCTTCACGATTTTTGATGCATCCGGCAACATCCAAAACCACAGGGTCTATGACTACACCGAGCAATTGCAGCCACGCGCCATCACCCAGACCGACGATGGCGGATTTGTTTTGACGGGTTCGACATACTCGCTGGAGACCATGCTGGTAAAAACCGATGGCCTGGGTGGCATCCAATGGCAGAAACTGGACGGGAACAGCGCGAGCCAAGAAGGCTTTGGCCTCGCCAACGCCGGCAACGGTATGTTTTTCTTGAGTGCAATGGATTTCACGCACAAAACCACCCTCTCTAGAATGAGTGCCGCTAGTGGACTTGGCATCTGCAATGAGAGCCCATTGCAGCTCTCGCCGGCAACGCATACCGTCAACACCATCCCGCTTGCAGGCGCAACGACTGCCGGCACAGCAAGCGCCGTTGCCTTCAGCTATCCGCATCACACCGACCTGTCTGCAGCGAGCATGATTTGCACCTTTGTCGCGACCCAATCGCCACTTGCGAGCCTGTCGCTGAAAAGCAGCCCCAACCCTTTTGGGCAGCAATTACACGTCGACTTTGGCGCGCCGCTGCCAACTGACGGTACACTGCAGGTCTATGACCTGCAAGGCCGTGCTGTCGCGCATTTGCAGGTCGCAGCAGGCACTACAAGCGTGCAATGGTCGCTTGCAGACTTGGCGACCGGTACTTTTTTGCTGCGTTTGGAGGCGGGTGGACTTTCACGCTCCCTGAAAGTCGTGCACATCGGCGAGTAAGCGCTGCTATTCTGAAGCATAAATATCAATCGACAATTGCGTCCAGCGCTTGCTGGACGCAATTTTTTTGTGGAGGCTAGGCTAAACCATTTGTGAAGAACGAGCAGCGCAGGGCGAAATCATCTTGAATGAATTCCAAAAAAATCTTTCATAACTTTCAACCTTTTCTGAAACTATCGTATATATGCATAGTTATTCATTATACCCCCACAATGCACTCCCACACTACACCTCCCGCCTTGCCGCCGCTTCATTTGGTCGGCCCTGACTTGCTCAAAACCCACTCGGTAAGACGATTTTGGGTGCTTGCAAGGCCATTCCTCTTTCTCATCGCCTACTTTCTGGTCGCGGCATGGGTCAGTCCTTGGATAGCGATACCTTTCATCGTCGGCATGTTTATCTCCAACATGTGCGCCGCGCATGATGTCGTTCACAATAGCCTG
>JANPHP010000148.1:0-44911 GCA_031424495.1 Bacteroidota bacterium
GACGGGGGCGAAAAATGCGGTGGGTTTGGGGAATGCAGTGGCGCTTTTCTCGACGGTGTCGCGGCATCCATAAGCCGAGATCACCTCCAAGCTCACGGTATAGGTATTGGCCGTCGCATAAGCGTGGCTCGGGCTGGGCACAATGTCGGTGGCTCCATCCCCAAACGCCCAATTCCAAGTGACCAAGCTGTCGGCAAGCACCGACGAGCTGTCGCTGAATACAGTCGTCTCGGGCCAGCAGACATCTTCAAATCCAAAATCGGCGACGGGTTTGTCGTTCACTTTGAGGGTTTGGAGCAGGCTATCGGCGCAACCGCTTGCAGTGAAGACCCACAAGACGACGTCGTATTCGCCAGAAGCAGCGTAGCTGTGCTGGCTGTTTTGCAAGGTGTCGCTGAGGCCGTCGCCAAAGTGCCAGCCATAGCCCGAGATCATGTCGCCGACGATGCTGGAGCTGTCGGTGTAGGCCACCGTATCGGGCCAGCAGACGGAGCTCATTCCAAAATTCACAGTCGGCAAGGGCAGCACTTTGATGGCCTTGATCACCGTGTCGGCGCAGCCTTGGTCGCTGGTCACGATCATTTGCACGGCAAATGTATCGGCCATGGTGTACAGGTAGGTCGGATTTTGCACGCTGGCAGTCGCGCCATTCGTGCCAAAGTCCCAAGCCCAGGTGGCGAGGCTGTCGCCAGCGATCATCGTGCTGTCGCTAAACATCGCCGTGTCGCGCAAGCAGACATCCGCCACCCCGAAGTCGGCATAAGGGCGGTAATGCACCTGCACGGTATCGATCAAGCTATCCACGCAGCCGTGGTTCGTTGTGACGACGAAATGCACGGCATAATTGCCCGCAGTGCCATAGGTATGCGTCGGATTTTGCGACGCGGAGAGTCCGCCGTCGCCAAAGGACCAGAACCAATCGGCCTCAAAGCTTGCCACGGCCGTGTCGAGCACTGTGCTGTCCATGAAAGCCGTGCCGCGTGTCGCGCAGGCATTGTCATGCCCAAAATCCACGCGTGGGCTGGGATAGACATTGACGGTCTTGTTCATGAAGGAATCGACGCCGCAAGGGCTGGTCACACGCAGCTTTACCTGATAGCGGCCTGGCGTAGCATAGTGGTGGCTCGGGTTCACAACATCGGTGCTGTCGCCATCGCCAAACCACCAACGGTGCGCGATCGTGTCGGATGTACCTTTCAACGAGAGGTTTAGAAAATGTACGGTGTCAAATTCGCAGACATGTTGGAAGCTGAAGTCGGCGTCTTGCCCGAGGCAGTCGCGCAGGCGCAAGACGGAGCCGCGCGCTGTGTTCCCGCCCGTGCCCGTGAGCGTCTGCGGATAGTTGAGGCTCTGGGTATGTCCTGCCAAATACACTGCTGATGCGACCGTCGTGACCGTGCCGCCTGAGAAATCATCCGACAAACCGCCATAGGGAATACTCCAGACATAGTTGCCAGTCGGGCCAAACTTCGCCAAAAACTGGTCGCGTGCCGTGCCCTTGTAGCCATTGTTGGTGCTGGGGAAATTGATGCTCTGGGTCTCGCCGATCATGAAAATATTGCCGCTTGCGTCGGTGGCGAGGTCGGTGGCGAGGTCGTCAAGGCTGCCGCCCAGACGGCGGGCATAGTCGCGGCTGCCGTTGAGGTTCAGGTGAATGAGGAATGCATCGAGGCCAGATCCGCCGAGCCCGCTGATGGTCTGCGGGAAGTCTGTGCTCGTGGTATAACCCACCACGAGCAGGCCGCCGTTTGCAGGCAAGTCGAGTGCGTAGGCGCGCTCGACGCCGCTGCCGCCATAGCGTTGCGCCCAGGCACGCGTGCCGAGCGTGTCGAAGCTCATCACAAAGGCTTTGGCGCCGCCGCTGCCTTGGAAGGTGCTGATGGTTTGCTGGAAATTGGAGCTGCCCGTTTCGCCAGCGACATAGATCCTGCCGGTTGCCGCCTCGACGGCGACATCGTTGGCTTTGTCGAATGAGTTGCCGCCATAGCGAAATGCCCAGTGGCGGCTCAGGTTGCTGCGCAGGCGCAAGATGAAGGCGTCGCCGCTCGTGCCATTGTAGGTGACAGAGGTAGAGGAAATGTCGTTGCTACTGCTGTTGCCGACCACGACGATGGAGTTGTTGGGGCCGGTGGCGATGCCGACGGCCTCGTCGGCAGCCGAGCCGCCATAGCGCGCCGCGCCGATAAAGGCACCGCTGCCGCTGAGTTTCAAGACGAGCATGTCGTCGCCCGAGCCCTTGTAGGTGCTGTCGGTCACAAAGCTGCCTTGGCCGCCGAGCTTGCCAGCGATCAGCAGATTGCCCGCCGCATCACGCGCAATGGCGTAGCCAAAATCGCCGCCCGAACCGCCATAGCGCGTGCTCCAAAGCACGGCACCAAAGCTGTCCAGTCGCGCCACGAATACATCGTAGCCCGCACCTGGACTACCCGCCAAAGTCGTCGGAAAGTTGGGGCTATTGGTATAGCCCGTCACATACAAGCCGCCCACGCCATCGCCGACAGCGTCTGAGATGAAATCAAAATTCACCCCACCCATCGTGGTCGCCCACTTCCGCG
Source organism: Bacteroidota bacterium (assembly GCA_031424495.1). GTDB lineage: Bacteria > Bacteroidota > Bacteroidia > J057 > JADKCL01 > JADKCL01. The sequence goes on from JANPHP010000148.1 coordinate 2,556, forward strand.
GCGCATTGATCGTCTGATTCTGGGCGCTCAGCATCCCAACAACCAGCATCCAAAAACTCATCACGACCAGCACCCGCCAGCCGCCGAAACGGTTGAAGTTTCTCATATCCTAAATTTCCCTTCTACCATAAAAACCAATTAACAATGGACAATGGACAATGCCCCCATAGATCCCCGAACTCTGAACTCTCAACTCTGAACTCATAACTCATAACTCTTAACCACCCCGCCAATTCTCAATTGTCAATTGTCAATTATCAATTATCAATTGAGACCACCCTAATTTCCGTCCGCCGATTCGCTCCATCCTGCGCATCAGAGCATTCCTTTCCTTCCCCACAATCATTCGTCAGCTGCGACCGCCCATATCCCTTGGCTTGGATGCGATCCTTGCCTACGCCTCTGGAGACCACATATTCCACCGCAGCCTTTGCACGCGCCTCTGAAAGCGTCATGTTGTACATGTCGCTGCCGCGCGCATCGGTGTGGGAGCTCAACTCCACCACCGCCTTGGGATTGTCGAGCAAGAAATAAACAATCTCCTCGAGCTCATTCTTGGCCTTGCGCGTGAGGAAAGACTCGCGGTAATCGTAATAAATGATCTTGACCAATTCGCCGACCTTGGCGGGCACCAACTCGATGGTCACCAGTGCTGTGGAGTCGGCTTTCATGTTGCTGAAGTCGGGCATGTCCACGCGCGAGGTAAAATAACCGTCGCGTGAGGCCAAGACATCAGCATTGAAATTGCGGTCCATCACCAGCCAAAACTTGCCGTCCTTGCGGGACTTCACAGGGCCGCTCACGACTGAGTCGGTCGCGGTAAGCGCCCGCAAGTGGGTCCCCGCCAACTTGGCACCCGTCGTTTTGTCCACGGTCACGCCCTCGACCAAAACCGATCCACCTGGCCGCAAGGTGACCCAGACGGGAAATACCGCATCGTGGACCATTCCGTAAGTATTGAATTCGGCGAGGCCGGGCAGGTAGCCGTCTTTTTGCACGATGGCGGTGTAGACACTTGCAGTATCAATCACGCCGTTAAACCTTCCTTTGTCGTCGGAGGCGAAGGGAAATTCCCTCGTTTCGCCGACCACACGCACCTTGGCATCAGGGATGGGGTTGCCAAAAGTGGATTCATTGACGCTGCCGTCGACCGTGGCGACGGGATATTTGTAGAGCTGCACCGCCACAGAGCGACCGCCAGCGCTTTTTTCGGCATCGGCATCCATCGTGACCATTTCACCGCGGTAACCTTCGCGGCTCAGCGTGAATTTGTAGCTTTTGTTCCATTCGATATAGGAGTTGGCGCGGCCATCACCATCGCTCTTGAGCGCCGACTCGCTGCCAGTGCTACTCAGCATTTTGATCTTCACATCGCTCACCGCTTCGCCCGTGGTCAGGTCGGTGACTTGGATGTCGAGGGGAATGATGCGTGCAAATTGGTAGATGTCGTCATCGCCCTTGCCGCCGGCGCGGTTGCTGGAGAAATACCCCTGACCGCGATTGTCCCAGACGATGGAAAAATCGTCACGGGCAGAGTTGAGTGGACTGCCGGGGTTTTTGACATTGCCCCAAGTACCATCGGGGAGCGGATAGCCGAAGAAAATATCCAATCCGCCGAGGCCGGGCTGCCCATTGGAGGCAAAAAACAGCATGCCGTTGGATGCGATGTAGGGAAACAGCTCGTCCCCGACGCTGTTGACGGCACTGCCCAAGTTGGTGGGGCTTGACCATTTGCCGTTTTCCATTCGGGTGACATAGAGGTCGCTGCCGCCGTTGCCGCCAGGAATGTCAGACGCAAAAACCATCGTCTGCCCGTCAGCGCTCAAAGCGGGGTGCCCCGTGGAGAAGCTGTCTCCATTGAAGGCCAATAGGACTTCCTTTTTGTATTTTTTGCCCTTGAGCTGCGCCGAAAAGAGCTGCAATTGCGCCCGCTCTTGCTGATCGCGCTTGAGCTTGCCCTTTTTCATATTGCTGCGGGTGAAGTAGACCGTCTGCATGTCACGGGTGAATGCGGCGGGACCATCGTGAAACCGCGTCTTCAGACTCCCCTTTTGCAGCTTCGACTTGCCAAAATTCACGGGACCCTTGATGTCGGCGGCGTAGATGTCGTAAAACAGGTTGTCGTTGCGCAGGTTCAGGATGCGGCTGAAAAATCCGCGCTGCTTGGCGCTCACGTAGTACAAGCGATTGCCTGCGATCCATGGCCCAAAGTCGGATGCAGGGCTGTTGAGGTCGGTGGCCGAGACCTTCCAACCCTTGCCATCGCCTTTGATGGCTTCGGCGTTTTCGCAAGCCTCAGCCTGCTTGCGCGCCTCTTCATACTTTTGCGACAGCTCACCATACTTGTCAAACATGGCCGCCGCCTGCTTGTAATTGCCTCCGCTTTTGAGCACCTGTGCATATTCCCAGGCGACATCGGCCGATTTGGTCTGAGGCGCAGCCTGCGCATACCATTTGGCGGCTTCTTCGAGCTGCCCGATGTTTTGGTAGCAGCGCGCAAGCCGCTCGGCGGCACGCTGATCGTAGCCCTTGTCCAGCCCCAATACATAGAGTTTGGCTGCCGTGGGATAAGCTTCGCTATCGTAATAGCGGTCTGCTTTTTTGAAAACAGGGCTTTGTGCGTATCCACTTGCCGCCATCCCCATGGCTACTGCGATGAGCATTGCCAATCTGAAAATCTTGATCATCTTGAAAATCCTGCTCATGTTCAGAAGTACCTTGGAGAAACGACTTTTCCTTTTTTGAATGCGAAATCGAAGCCCAAAGAGAGCTCATGCGATCCGGTATTGTATTGGCGAAGGGCCGAGGTGGTCATGTCGTAGGCATAACCAATGCGCAGTTGCGAAGTCGGCCAAAACTCGGCCATCAGCACCAACGCATCCTCGCTGCGCCAAGACGCACCGAGCCAAAACTTGTCCTTGAAAAGAAAGCTCGCGTTGATGTCCACGCTCGCACCGCCACCCGTCGAGAGCTTGACCAAGGTCGACGGCCTGAATTTCACACTCGGGCTCAGGTTTAAGACCAATCCGCCCGTGATGAATGCATGCCGTGTTTGGTGGGCCACGGTGTCGACATTGGTTGCGCTGAGGCGGTTTTTGATGAGCCTGGGCATGGCCGCGCCGACATAGCCGAGCTTGCCGTTGAAATAGGCCCCTGCTCCTGCATTGGGCAGCAGGCGGCGCACATCTTGGCTGAAGCTCTGGTCGCCTTGGTTTTCAAGGCGCAGGCCACCAAAGTTGGTGCGGTAGTAGTCCATGCCGCCTTGGATGCCAAAGGACAGCGTGTGATCGGCGTCGAGCTTGATGCGGTAGGCATACTGCGCGCTCAATCCCGTCGTCGACACAGGGCCGATGGCGTCTGTGCTCAGCAACATGCCAAAGCCATTTTTCATGTTCGCGCTCGGGCCGTGCAATGCAAACGCGCCCGACTTGGGTGCGCCCGGGAAACCCGTCCACTGGTTGCGCCCGATTAGGCTCATGCTCGCCTGGTCGCGGCTGCCCGCATAAGCCGGGTTGATGAAGAGCTGGTTGAACATGTATTGGCTGTACTGCGCCTCCTGCTGGGCTTTTGCGCCTTGCGGCGCAAAAAACAGAGCGAGTGGGAGTGTGAGAGCGAGGAGGATTGCCTTGCTCAGCCTCATGTTTTGCGAAGTTGTCTTGTGCTTTTTCATTTTTGCTTCGCTTGTTTATCGGTTGATGACAAAATAACCCTTGATCGCCTTTTGGCCGTTGCCCAGGTCGAGTACATAATAGTAGGTGCCGTCGGGCAGGTTGTTGCCCTTGTCGTCGCGCCCCTCAAACTCATTGAGATATGGCTCCGCCGAATAGACCTCGGCCCCCCATCGGTTGAAGATCTGCAAATGGTTTTGCGGATAATATTCAATCTCAGGAATCGTGAAGTGATCGTTTACGCCGTCGCCGTTGGGGCTTATGCCCTCAAACATCTCCTCATCATAGATTTCGAGGTCGATGTGGAAGATCCCGGAAATGATGCGGCAGCCATTGGTGTCGGTGACCATCACCTGATAGTTGCCACTCTCGCTCGGCACGACCTGCTGCTGCGTGGCCCCGCCGAGCAGTTGCCCGTCGTGGTACCACTGATAGAGATGCTCAGGCGTCGAAATGAGCGCGACCTCCATGTCGCCCTTGGTGATGATGGGCGGCGCGGGTAGCGGGTCCACGGTCACTTGCACGACATTGCTCTCATTGGTACAGCCAAAAGCATCAGTCACAATCACCGAGACGGTGCTGGCCGAGTTCACGGTGATGCTCGGTGTCGTCTCGCCGGACGATGGCCAGAAATAGGTCACGTAGCCTGCACCTGCCGCAAATACCATCGCGTCACCCGCACAAAGCGAGCTGTCGACCCCGATATTCACATCTGGCAGCGGATGCCGTACGACGTTGATTTGGTCCATGCCTTCACAGCCATTGCCATCGGTCACCGTCACTTCAAAGATGCCGGTGTACCAGATAGGCAGCGATTGTGTCTGTGCGCCATTTGACCAAGAATAGCTTGGATAGACGCCCGCATCCAGCAAGGCGGTGTCGCCAAAACAGATCGAACGATCGGCACCCAAGTCTGGTGTCGGCAATGGATTCTCGATGGCCACGACCGCCACGGTGTCTGAACACAAGTATTGGTTCCAACCGATGACGGTATAGGTGCCCGATGCATTCACCGTAATCTCGCTGCTCGTCGCACCGGTGCTCCAGTAAAAGGCTTGGATCATGGCAGTGGCTGCATCGACGATGATCTCGCTGCCATTGCAAAACTCCACCGTGTCGTTGGGTGCGATGCTCAAAACCGGCTTGGGCGCAAGTGGCGTTTCGACGGTGTCGCTTTGAATGCAGCCATTGGTATCGACCACGGTCACGGAGTAGATGCCGATCGTGTCGACGACATAGACGGAGTCAGTAGCGCCATCCTGCCAAGCATAACTCACAAATTGCGGCCCGGCATGAAGGGTAATCGTATTGAAGGGGCAAAGCCACAAGGTATCGGGGCCCAATTGCAACCCCGGGCGTGGAAATGCGACAAACTTTTGCAGGAAGGTATCTGAGCAGGCGCTGTCGCTGTAGGCGATGAAGCGCACATCAAAGGTGTCTGGATGCGGATAATAATGCATCGGGTTTTGAACAAACGCACTGTCGCCATCCCCAAAAACCCATTGCCATGCCGTAATCTGTGCAGCGCCGCCGATGGTCGAGATGTCTTGGAAAGGCACGCTGTCTGGCCAGCAGATTTCGTTGGGGATATAGGCGGCAGTCGGCTTTTGATTCGAAGTCGTATTCAGCACCAAGGTATCCATGCAAAGGCTGTCGCTCGTCACGATCAGCTGCACCGAATAAGTCCCCGCCGCTGCATACATGTGCGTCGGGCTGCTCGTCAATGCTGTATTCCCATCCCCAAAATCCCATTCCCAGCGCAGCATGTTGCCAAATGCAAGGCCGCTCTGGTCGGTGAAATGTGTACTATCTGGAAAGCAGACGTTGTTGAAGGAGAAATTGGCCGCGGGCTTGGGATTCCAAACGAGGCCGCGCACAAGCGTATCCAAGCAGCCATGGTCGGTGGTCACGATCAATGCCACTTGGTAAGAGTCGGCCGCGGCGTAGGCATAACTGGGGTTTTGGGAGACTGAACCATTGCCATCGCCAAAATCCCAAGCGTAGCTCGCGATCGTGCCCGTGCTCACCGTCGATGCGTCGATGAAATTCACAGCATTGGGTTGGCAGGTGCGGGGGAATGAAAAGGATGCATTCGGCTTGGGAAATACATTCACCGGCTGCACCAAGGTGTCTTTGCAACCGTGGTTGGTGGTCGTGACGAGGGTCACGGTGTACAAGCCATCGAAGTTGTAGAAGTGGCTGGGATCGATGACATGACTGCTGTCGCCGTCCCCAAACATCCATTGATGGTCGGTGATCGTGGAGGCCAAGACATTGGACACCGTCGAACCGCTCACGAGGAAAAGGCTATCGCCAAAGCAGATATCACCAATGGAATAGGATGCAGAAGGCTTGGGATAGACATTTACGTTTTTGAAGAGCGTGTCGCGGCAAGCATCGCTCGTGATCACGATCAGCCGCACGTTGTAGGCGCCTGGGATCGCGTATTGATGCGAGGTGCTAGCACCCGTGCCTGTGTTGCCATCGCCAAAGTCCCATTGGTAGGTCGGCAAAGTGGCATTGTTCCAGTTGTTCTGGATCACTGTCGATTGCGTGAAATTCACTGTTTCTGGGTCGCAAACATCCGCCGTGATGATCGAGTCGATCTGCGGCTTGGGCCATACATCGACCGAGCCGGTGAGCGTGTCGCGGCAGTTATCACCCGTGCGCACGTAGAGCGTATCGAAATAGCGGTTGGGAACAGCGTAATAGTGGTTCAGCGTTGGCACGAAGCCTGTCTGCCCATCGCCAAACCGCCAATCCCACTGCGCGATCGTGGTCGCGTCCCAGTTGTTGGGGATGGTGGTATTGTTGGTGAATGAGACAAGGTTAGGCCAGCAGATATCACCCTCGGTGATCGTATTGATCGAGGGTTTGGGCCAAATGTTCACTTGATCTACAAGTGTGTCGCGGCATGCATTCCCCGTTTCGACATAGAGGGTGTGGGTATAGATATTGGGCAATGCGTAGGTGTGGAATACGGGATTTGTATTGCCAGTGCCGGCATCTCCAAAGCGCCAGTCATAAATCGTGACCGCCGAGGTATTCCAGTTGTTGGCGATGTGGTGAAAGTCAGTGAATGTCGTGCCATTGGGCCAGCATTGATCTTGCACCCTCACCGAGTCGATGTCGGGCTTGGGCCAGATGCTGATCGTCTGCGCCATCGTGTCGCGGCAACCATCGCTGCTCACGACATACAAGCTGTCGTTGTACAGGTTGGGGATGGTGTAGGCATGCGTCGTGGCCGAACCGATCCCAGTCGTGGCATCGCCAAAATGCCAAACGTAGGTGGGGATGGTTGCACCGTTCCAATTGTTGGGAATGGCCGTTACATTGCTGAAGCTTGCCGCTTGCGGCCAGCAGATATTGGGGTCGATGATCGTGGTGATATCGGGTTTGGGCCAGACATTGACCGAGCCGACGAGCGTATCTTTGCAGCCGACATTGGTGGTGACCAGCAACGACTCGGCATATTGGTTTGGCAGGGCAAATGCATGGCTGCTGTTGCTGCCAAAGCCATTGTTGCCGTCACCATAGCGCCATTCGAAGGTCGTGAGCGTGCTGCTGTTCCAGTTGCTGGGGATGGTGGTATTGTTGCTGTACAAGACGGCATTGGGCCAGCAAATGTCTGTCTCTGTCACGCTGTTGATGGTCGGCTTGGGCCAGACGGCGATGGGCTCGACGAGGGTGTCTTTGCAGCCCTGGGTCGTGGTCACGATGAGGCGTAGGTTCAGATTGGCGGCGACGCTGTAGCTGTGCGTCGGCGTGGGGCCCGTGCCCGTAGAGGCATCGCCAAAGTCCCATGCATAGCTGCTGAGCGTGGAGCCATTCAGGCCGATGTTGGCGGCATAATTGAGCAAGGAGAATTGGCAGCCGTTGTCGGGGTCGAGGCTGTTGATGTCTGGCCTCGGGTTGATGGTGATGTTTTTGGTCGCCTGCACCGAGTCGCAATCGCTGGTGTAGGCCACGACCTTGAGCACGTGCACGCCACTGCTGAAACCGGAGGTGTTGATCGCTTGGGTGGTGGCTGCGCCTGCACTGCGGAAGATATTGTCCAGGTACCATCGGTACCGCACGTAGGGCGATGAAGCGGTGAAATTCAAAATGTCTTCCTCACAGGCCACGACGGCGCCTGCCGGCGTGATCGTGACAGCTGCAGTGCGGTCAAACTCGGCAGCAAATGTGCCCGTGGGCTCGGCGGCGGCACGCGGGCGGTACCAGACCTGCACTTGGGCTGTATTGGCGACGTTGGCGGTAAGTGGCGCCGTATTGGGGGGAATGTCGCCCGAACCGCTGTTTACGTTTTGGTTCAATCCCGTGTTTTGCGCGATGTTGAGCAAGGCGGGTGTGAAAAAGCCGGGGTGACCGCCAGCATCGACCGGCAACTCCTCGACATAGTTGTTGGTGCCGATCACGACTGCACGGCTCGTGCCCTCGGCTTGTACATACTGCGTGCCTGTGACAGAATAGGTCGTCTTGGGCCTGAATGTCCCCGCATTCGCCGAGCGCACATCCCACCTAAAAGTCGTCGCATTGGCCGGAATCGTATAATTCGTCAATTCCCAAGTGGTCGCAGCAGAGAAACCCACCGTCGGCGCCGTGGCAACCGTCCCGACCGAAGAAAATGTATTCTGAATCAGCTGTGTACAGGTCGTCGCATTGTCATAATACATCACGATCTTCTTGCTGCTCAAAGCCGCCAAGCTCGGAATCTTGACATAATAGGCCGCCGTCGTCGACGGGAATGTATTCGCATCACTTGGCCAATAATTAAGCTGCGTGACGCAGTCGCTGTCGTAAAAGACAAACCCAAACTTGTTGGAGAGTTTGCCCGCGCCTTGCAAGACGGTGGTGTTCAAAGTGAACTTCACCACATAATTCGTCAAAGCCACCGCATTCGGATTGGTGACCGTGATCGTCTGCAAAAATGTGGGTTTCACGCATTGTGCTTGCAGGAGCTTAGGCATGCCCATCCACCCGATCAGCAAACCCAAGAGGCCTATTTTCACTATTTTCATGCTGCTTCGCATTCCTTTATCTTCCATCAAAATTTCACTATCCGCACGATTTTCTGGCTCTCATTCGCCTGTATGCTCACCAGGTACACGCCCGCTGAGATCTTGTTGTCCAAGTTGAATTCCAAATTGTATTGGCTGTCTCCCGTGGTTTTGCGCTGCGCCACCACCCTGCCATGCATATCGATGATTTGTACCTTGGCATCCATGTCCTTCCGTAGTGAAATGTTCACTTGAAAGGTTCCGGTATTCGGATTGGGGAATACCGCGACGTTCATGATGTCGCCCACCCCATTTTGGCCAGGGCCTTGGTTTGTCTTGCCCGATTGGTTCACGACCTTGATCGTCTTCACGACGGTGTCGGCGCACCAAGCATTGGCAGTCGCGAGGCTCACTTGGTAGTAGGAGGTGTCGACCAATGTATCATTGGTGTACACATGCCAAGGATAGCTCGTCGAGTCGCGGCTGCCGTCGCCAAAGTCCCAATAGGTCGTCGTCGGAACAGGTGTCGAGAATTCCAGGAAATAGACGGTATCGCCTGCATTGACCACGCTGGCCATCAAGAACCTCGCTTGCAAGGCGCTGTCGCCTTGGTTCACGGTCATCGTGTCGCGGTAGACACAAGCTGCCGAGTCGGTAAGCGCGAGGATGTATTCCCCAGCAGGCACCCCGATCAGATTGGCCGTCGTCGCGCCGGTGTTCCAGAGGTAAGTATAGGGCGTCGATCCCCCAAAAGGCGTGACCATGATGCTGCCATCGCTTTGGTCGCGGCAGGTGACATCGACGATCGTTGCCGCAAAACTCAAGGTCGGCGGCTCGATCACGGTGATGCTGCCATTCACTGTGCAGCCATTGTCGTCGGTCACGGTGAGTGCATAGTTGCCAGCGGCGAGGGCGGATATGCTGCTCGTCGTGTCGCTATTGCTCCAATTGAAATGGTAGCTGCCCGTACCACCCGCCACGAGGGCGAGGGCCGTGCCATTGGCGTTGCCGCCGCAGTGTACGTCGGTCGCGCTCAGGCTCGCAGTGAGCAAGGCAGGCTCGCCGATAGCCGTTGCGATGCTCGCCGTGCAACCCAAGGAGTCGGTGACATCTACGGAATAATTGCCAGGCAACAAACCGCTCAAATCTTCGCTCGTCGCGGCATTGCTCCAGAGATAAGTGTAGGGCAATGTGCCACCCGCAGCCGTAAGATCGATCGCGCCATCGCTGCCGCCGTTGCACAGCACGTCGGTACTGTCGATCGTGAGCGCAAGCGTGCTCGGTTCGGTAATCGTGGCGCTATCGATGGCCACGCATCCGCCTTGGTCGGTCACGCTCACGTAGTAGGTTCCCACGCCGAGGTTGCTAGCATCCTCCGAAATCTGGCCCGAAGACCAAACAAAGCCATAAGTCGGCGTGCCGCCTGTCACGGTGAGGTCGATGCTGCCATCATTCCCGCCGCCGCAAGACACGTTGCTCACGACATTGCTCAAGACCATTTGTGTGGGCTCGATCACGGTGAATGTATCGTTCAATGTACAGCCATTCCCATCCGTCAAGATCACGGAATAGGTCCCAGCGATCAGGCTAGCAAGGTCTTCGCTCGTCGCGCTATTGCTCCAGAGATAGGCGTAGGGCAATGTGCCGCCGCCGGGGATGAAGTCCAGCCCACCTGTCGCGCCGCCAAAGCAGCTCGCGTCGGTCACGATGCCGGCGCTCGTAAGCGCAGCGGGCTCGGTGATCAATTGGCTCAAGAATGCTTGGCAGCCGTCAAAGGCTGTCACCGTCAAGTCGTAGGTGCCCGCAGCGAGATTGTTGATCGACAGCGTATTGGCGCCATTGGTCCAGAGGTAGGTGAATGGCGAAACGCCCCCCGCCAAGCTCACGGTGATCGCGCCATCCGCACCGCCATTGCAGGCGACGCTGGAGGCTGAGTCGAGGGTGAGGGTCGGTGCGCCGAGGTTGCTCACGGCTGCCGAGACGGAGTCGAGGCAGCCATTGGCGTCGGTCACGAAGACCTCATAAATGCCCGCAGGGATGCCATACACCGAGTCGAGCGTGCTGCTGAGGCTAGGCCAAGTGTAGGAATAGCCGGGCGTGCCGCCCGTGACATGGGCTGCGGCGGCACCATTGCTCTGCCCGCAAGCGGCGTCGACGACGGTCGCTGTGACCAGCAATGGGGTGGGTTCGGCGATCGTCACCGCCTGCGTCGCAGTGCAACCGTTGAGGTCGGTCACGGTGACCGTAAAAGTGCCTGCGCCGATGCCACTCAGGTCTTGGCTAGTCGCCGCATTGGACCATTGATAGGTGTATGCCGGATTGCCGCCCGTCACGCTCAGGTCCACGCTGCCCGTCGTGCCGCCATTGCACAGCACATCGACATGGGTTTCAGTGGTGGCGAGGGTGGTGGGCTGGGTGATGACAAAGCTTGCATTGGTCTGGCAGCCATTGGCGTCGGTGACAGTGACGCCGTAGGTGCCTGCGCCGAGGCCGTTCACGTCTTGCGTGGTCGCGCCATTGCTCCAGGCGTAGTTGTAGGCCGTCGTGCCGCCTGTAACCGAGATGTCGATCTGACCATTGTTGCCACTGGAGCAGCTGATGTTTTGTTGCGTCACAAGGGTGATGCTCAAGACCGCAGGCTCGGTGATGACACGGCTGTCGACGAAGTTGCAACCGTTGGCATCGGTCACGGTCACGGTGTAAGTGCCCGGGCCGAGGTTGCTTTGGCTGACCGTCGTCGCGCCGTTGGTCCATGCGTAGGTGTAGGGGGATGTGCCGCCAGTCGCGCTCACGCTCACGGTGCCATTCGCTGCGCCGTTGCAGGTGATATTGGTGCGGGCCATCGTGTGGGCAAGCACGCTGGGCTGCGTCACGACAGCGCTCGCATTGGCGAGGCAGCCGAGGGCATCGGTCACCGTCACGTTGTAAGTGCCCGGGCCGAGGGGGGGCGTGAGGTTCTGCGAAGTGGCACTGTTGCTCCAGAGGTAGGTGAATGCTGGTGTGCCGCCTGTGACGACCAAGCTCACGCTACCGTTCGCGGCGCTGTTGCAGGTGATATTGGTAGGTGTCGCCGTCGCGCTGATGCTCGGGGCGACGTTGACCTGCACCGTATCGGCTGCCGAGCAGCCGTAGGTATTGGTGACGGTGACTTCATAGGGCCCGGTGACGCCGACGGTGATCGAGGCGACGGATGCGCCAGTATTCCAGCTATAAGTCGGGCCGACGTTGCCAGCGTGGCCAGGTAGGGCGGCATTGAGGACGGCATTGGTGCCGCCGCAGATGTTGCGGGTGCCGCCGAGGTTCACGACGGGGGCGGGTGATTTTTCAAAGATGACCGAGTCGCGGTTGGCGCAGCCATTGGCGTCGGTGACTTGCACCCAGACGGTATCGTAGCTCACGATGGTATCGGTGTGCAGCAGGTTGATGAGCTGCGTTGTGGCGGTCGTGCTCCAGAGGAAGCTTGATCCGGCATTGGCGGCATCGAGGGGCAGAGGCACAAGGGCACAGGCTGTCACGGTGTCTTGGCCGAGTGCGAGGTTCACAAAAGGCAGGCCGTTGCGCGTGACGATGATCGTGTCGCGGGTGACGCAGCCGCGGTTGTTCATGATCTCGACCCAGAGCGTGTCGGTGATGTTGACGGCGATGTGCTGCGCCGTTGCGCCAGTGTTCCAGAGGTAGGTGAAGCCCACGCCGCTGCCTGCATTCAGCACGACCGAGTCGCCCGCGCAAAAGCTGGTGTCGGCCCCCAAGCTGTCAATCGGCGGATTGGCACAATCAAAGTCGGCGATGGTGTAGCGCACGGTGTCGGTGAGGATGCCGTGGATATTGGTTGCCGTGACTTTGTCCGCATTGGAGTCGAGCGTGCTCGTCTCCAGATTCCAAGTCGCGCCATTGTCCAGCGAACGGAAGAGGCGCAGGTTGGCTTCTTGGCCGTGGCCATTGATCTCGGTGCTGTCGAGATAGACCGACTGGCCAAAGGCTGCTTGGAACGAACCATTGCTGCTACGCACCTCGTAGTAGCGCTCGATGCTGCCATCCCCTGCATTCAGCTGCGAACCAAAATAGCGCTTCACCAGCACGGAATCTTGCAAATTGTTGAAGGTGAGGCCCAATCGCGCCGGGCTGCGCAAGCTGCTGTTCAGGAATTGCTTCACTTGCAGGTAGCCCGTCGTGCCATAGATGCGGTTGATGTCGGTCTCGCCCACGATGGTCGAGGCGGTATCTTTGTTGTTGAAAATGATGCTGGCGCTGCCGATATTCAGGTCACCGTTGACCATGTTCAGCTTGTTGTACATCGTCACTTGATTGGTGAGATCCACCTTTTGGGTGTTGAGCACCTTGGAGATTTGCAGGCTGTAAAAATTGATCTTGCCCACGCCGCCCACGAGTTGCGGGAAGCCTTGATCGGCCACCACGGCCCCACGCGAGCGCAGCAAGGGATTCAAATCCACATAAAAAGGCAACTGCGATAGGTTGTTGTTCAGGAAGTTGCCGGTGAAATACAAAGCCGAGTTAGGCACTTGGTTCAGCTTGCCCGCGCCAGCATTGTAGATCACATTGCCTTGGGCATAGAGCGTATCGTTGATGCCACTGAGCACGACATCGCCCGCGATGTACAGGTCCACCTGCGAATGCAGTGTGAGTGGGAGTGTGAGAGCGAGTGAGAGAGTGAGAGCGAGAACGACTCCTTGGAGTCGGGCAGCAAACCGTCGTATGGGGGGGCTGTGGTATTTCATAATCGCCGATTGCTGCGTGATCAAGGGAGTTTCATCAGGAAGGCCAGCACATAATAAGGCGGGCGATTTTCATGGGCTCCATCGCCACCCTCGGGTGTGACGGTGACGTTATGGCTGTGGCTACCTGCAGAGTTGGTCGATGTCGACGAGGGACCCCTTGCGTAGGTGCAACCAGATTGTGAAGAGCCGACATAGTCTTCGCAAGAAGTGGGGGCTTGTACACCATGTGAGTGGTTTCCATCGGAGGAGGTCGTACTGCCTGAGTGGTTGTGTGAGGGCATCTCACCGACTGTCAGAGTATGCTCGGCCTCGCCGCCAAAGTCACCGATCGCGTTGTAATCGGTGTTGTTCCTTTCGGTATTCACATACCCATAGTTGGTGTTGATGGTATTGCTGCGGCCTGCGATAAACCTGCCACGCAGGTCGGGTGTGCCATTTCTACCGTCACACAATGCCCATCCGACATATTCTCCAGTACCCAATCCGCCTGGAAAATTGGCGCTGACTACGCCTGAATACATTACAATTCCAAAAGTTGGAATGACACCCTCGCCCCTGAATCGATCGGTAACGACCGAGTCCCTCACCGATAACCACCGACGAATATTCGCTTGCCCATTTACATCCAGTTCAAAATTGGTTGTCCTTGTTTCGGTGGCGATCCCCAACCATGTTTGGACGATCATGCTGTTGGCAGGCGGCACCGAATCTTGGGTCCAGGTTGCACTTCCCACCGACATATTTCCGACGACGGTAAGCTTTGCAGCGGGATTTACCGTCGCGGCTGTTCCAATGCCGACATTGCCCGGTACACCCAAATAGATATGGGTGCCTACAACGGGGCTTGCCCCTGCAACGTCTTTTCTGATCCAATCATGGTCCATCTCAAACCATTGCTTGGGGGATTGATGGAAATAGTAAAATTTCTGTAGGTCTCGGTCAAAGAAGATCAAGCCATGGGAAATGTTTTGCGTACTGTCCATCACGACGCGGCTCCCTGAGGTGATCGTTGGCAAGATGACACCTTTGTTGTTGCCAGCCCCTGGCGAGATGTGTAGCATCGCCGAGGGATGCGGCGAGGTGGTTCCCACACCGATTTGCGCCCGCATGACCATCGGGCCCGAAATCAACAGCAAGAGCAAAATACTTCCAACAACGACCTTTCTCATACTGAATGAGTTAAAATATAAGCGATTACACTGCGACCCTTTGACAGGATTATCGGCGCGAACTCCACTATGATTGATTTTGTACAACTTATTCATCGGTCAAGGGAGTTTCATGATGTAGGACAAAGTGTAAAATGGGGGGCGATTCTCATGAGGACTGCCTCCACCCTCTGAGGTGATGGTGACGCTATGGGAATGCGAGCCCGCCGAAGAAGTGCTGGTAGTTTGGCTGGGGCGTGAAAAAGTGCACCCGCCTTGGTAGGCCAAGACCATGTCCTCGCAGGATGTAGGAGACTGCAGCGAGTGGCTATGCGAGCCGGTGGTATTGGTCACGCTGCCAGCATGGTCGTGGAGAGGAATTGTGCCCACGGTCAAATCTACCTGATTCAAGCCTCCAACTGAGTCCACCCCAAAGCCGACCGATGTGCCGCCACGGTACGCAATGTTATTTTTCTCGGTATTGGGGTAGACATAGTCATTGCCATCCGTATTGGTGCGCCCGACCACAAACCTGCCACGCAAATCTGGCGTGCTGTTGCGACCATCGCACAATGCCCAGCCGGTATATTCGCCCACACCCAATCCATTGACAAAATTGCCTGAAGTCGCTCCTGAAAACATGATGATTGAGCCTGGCGTGGCCATGCCTTCGCCATGAAACTTTGCCGAGACGACAGAGTCTCTTGCCGTCAAATACCTGCGCACACGCGCCTGCCCATTTACGTCGAGTTCGAAACCCGGTGTACGGGTTTGCGTGGCAATACCCACCCAGGTCTGCACGATCATGCTATTGCTCGGCGGGATACTGTCCACCGTAAATGTGGCGTTGCCGATCGATGCATTGCCTACCAGTGTGAGTTTTGCCGCTGGATTGATGGTGGCCGCTGTGCCTACACCGACATTGCCAGGAACGCCACTGTATAGATTCGTCCCTACGACAAAGCCTGCCCCAGCCACATCCTTGCGTATCCAATCATGGTCGAGCTCATACCACATCTTGGGACTCTGGTGGAAATAATAGAATTTTTGGAGATCCTTGTCAAAAAAGATCAGACCCTGAGCAAGATTTTGCGTGCTGTCGAGCAGCATGCGCTGCGCCGATGTGATACTTGGAAGAATCACACCTTTGTTGCTGCCAGCCCCCGGTGCGATGTGCATCATCGCCGAGGGATGGGGTGTGGTCGTGCCGACACCCACCTGCCCAAATAGCAATGCAGGGATCAGGAAACCGCAAATGAGCAGCAGTTTTCTTGCAAGAGTGATATGTCGCTTACCTATTTTCATACGCTTTGCGCATTTAATCTGCCTCGATAGTCAATGTGATCGTTGCCGACTTGGCAAAGTTTCCAACCTTGTCAAACGCCCGAATTTCATAATAATAAGTACTGCCCTTTTTCAAGCCGGTGTCGGTGACTTTGTATTCATTCACCAACCCGGAAACGGGCAGAAATTGATCTTTTCCTTCTTTGCGGTAGACCATGCAACCGATCACGTCCTCGCCCTTGGGCAGGCTCCAAGTGATGGTGGCATCGGGCTTGCCCTTGCCATGCTTGATCTCGATGTCTTGCGGCACGGCCTTCACCCGCATGGTCGTCACGCTGCCCATGAAGGCTTCCGACTTCGCCGAACGATTCCCAGCATTGTCCAAGGCTTGCACCCGGTAGAAATAGCTCACGCCAGCCTCGATGTTGCGGTCGGCGTAGACCGTGTCCTTGGCACCCAAGGGCCGCTCCATGAGTGGTTTCCAGATGCTATCGGGGCCTGTTTCCTTGGTGGATCGGTACACGATATAACCCGCCAGGTCAGGCTCCATGCCCGGCAACCACACGATGCGCAAGGACTCGGCATCCTTGCGGATGCTTTTGACGGTCGGGGCCTGTGGTGGCTCTGGATCGGGCATGATGGCCATGGCCGGGGCGCTCATCACGCTCTGGTTGTAGCTCGTGTCCACTGCCCGCACGAAATAGACAAATTGGTTTTTGGCGACCTTGGGCAATGTGTCGTTGTAGCCGTTGGTGCTGAGGGCGGCGGGTGTGACGAGGATGGTGTCGCCCTTGGTCGCGGTTTTGGCCATGCGGTACACGAGGTAGCCGCGCAGGTCTTTTTCTGGATTGGGAAACCAAGTGAGCTTGATCACGCCGGTGTCGGCAACTGCTTTGAGGTTGCGCACCTGCACGGGAGGCTTCAGGTCAAAGACTTGGATCGACCTGCCCTCGGTGCGGTTCTCATTGCCAGCCTTGTCGAGCGTGCCAATGGCGTAGGAATAGGCGACGCCGACTTCCTCCACCGTTTCTTCATACTTGCGCAGGCTCACGGGGAGCGGCTGTTTGTTCAATTTCACAAACACACTGTCGCTGCCTTTGAGGCGGTAGATGTTGAATCCCTCCACGCCTTTGGCTTTGGGCAGCTCCCAGGTCGCAGTGACTTTGTCGAAAGCGACCTTCAACTCAAACTTGTCCACTTGCGCGGGCGGGGTCTTGTCGACAGGCGTGAGTTTGAACTCGCTGCTGGCCTCGGTCTCAAAGCCAAAGAAGTCCACGCCCTTGATCATGCAGGTATAGGTAGTGCCGTTTTGGAGGCTGTCTGCGAAATAGAGCCATTCTGGAAACTTATCTTCGCCTCCTTTTTGGGGCAATTTGCTCGGCAGGATGATCTTTTTGTTGAAGCGCTGCCAGTTGCCGCCACCCAATTTGTAATAGACATGGGCACCTGTGAGGCGAGATTGGTCTGGATTCCAAGAGAAGAACAGCTTGCCGTCTCCTTCTTTGGTTTTCACTTCGGTCGGGGCCGCGCCGCGTTGCAATTTACCCGCCTTTACGAGGGGCGATTTGCCATAGCTCGTTTCAGATCCACCGTTGACCTCCCTGACCTCGTAGCTGTATTCCTTGCCGGGCTGGGCAGTTTTGTCTTGGTAAATGATGCCGAGGTAATTGGAAAATTCGCGGCTCTCGACAGCATTGGTGAGCACCAATGCGAGGCCGATGCCTTCCAACTTGTCTTTGTCGCGCATACCGTCGGCGAGGTCCTTGGCACGTTTCAAACCTGGATTTTGGGCGATGGCGGCACTCAGGTCCGCCTGGCCGTAGGTGAATGGCTTTTCATTCAACAGCTTCCATTCCCCAGCACCTGCCTCCTGACGGTAAATATTGATGCCACTTTTACTTTTGAGGTCGGGCGAAGTCCAGCGCACCCATACGCCAGCATCATCTGGCATCGCGAGCACCACCCGCTGCGCCATACCTGCGCCCGCGAGCATGAGCAACACACAACCCAAGACTATATTTTTCAAAACACCTTTCATTCTATTCTCACTGATGGAGCCCGACTTAGGGTCGCAACGATCATGCTGCGACTTGCAGTTGGCCCCAATTTTTCAATAACATCGACCCGGATTCTCTGGAAAACTCACCGAACCATTATTCACCTTCACACCCACTGTAAGACTGACCCCGGAGCCCAAAATCGACACCGAGCCTTTGAGCTTGCCAGACATACAAAGATCATCGTCGACCTTGAAGCTGATTTCCCCGCCGACATTCACGCTGGCAAATTCGTAGCTATCTGTCTCGCCCGCCACCGTAACATCGACGCCTGCCGAGGCACCTGCATCGGCCTCAATCGAGCCAAAGATCGCGGGATCATCAAAGGAGAGGCCGATCTCCATGGCGACATCGAGGTGAGCCTTGGCCCAAAAGTCGATATCCCCAATGCCTGCATCAAATCCGCCATGGGTCTCTGCATGCTTGTTGATTTCACCATGCGCGAGCAAGCCCGAAGGCCGTGCCTTGATGTAGCCACTGCTGCTCAGCGCGCTCACGCAACCCAGCTCGACCGTGAGCGGATCGGCCTTGGTGCCCACATCGATGGCCCAATCGCTTGCCTTGAAGAAACCATCGATCTTGCCGGTGGCGCAGATCGGTTTGATCGTGCCGATGTCGGTCTTCACCGCCCCAGACTCGCCCGTGAGGTGAAACTCCATCTTCTTTTGCTGCGGATAAATCTCCATGCCGCCATAGCCACGTGCGAGGTAGGAGGAATTGGGGTCCAGGCGGTAGGTAAAGAACCAGCCATTGCCGTCCATCGCGATCTTGCTCACAGCCCCGCTGTTTTGCACTTCCACACGCAAGCCAGCCATGAACATCCATTGGTACATATTTTCAGGCAGGCCGGGGATGCTAGGGATCGGCGGAAGATTGGGCATCGGCGGCAGGTTGTAATTGGGCAGTTTGATCTTGCAGAGCTCCAGATCGTTGACCAGTTTCAGGTCACAGATGCTCGGAATATCGACGTTCAAGCCGATGCTGCACAGCTTCTTGGTGGAGCCGTCGGGCATTTTCAACTCCATGTCGCAGATGTTGGGGAGGCTAGGCAGCAGCTTGCGCCAATTGATATTGCACAATGGCGGCTCCTGAGCGTTCATCGGATTTTTCAAGTCGCAATACTTGAAGCTCACGTCACATAGCTTGCGGCTGGAATTGGGCCACTTGAGGTCGCAAAAATTGAAATTGAGCCAATCGATTTCAAACATGCTCATCTGGCAAAACTTCTTGCCCGAAATCGGCTCGACGAGGTCGCAGAAATTGGGGATGAAGTCGCAAGGCTTCTCATCGGTGAGCGGGAATCGCAGGTCGCAAAACTTGACGTTCAGGCCGCAGAGCGACTGCCCACCGACTTTCCAGTCGCAGACATTGACATTGGGCCAGTCCATTTCCCACCACTTCACTTGGCAGAGCGGTACTTGTTGGATCGAGCCATTGCGTGAGACCGGCACGATGATATCGCACCAGTTGGCTGAGATTTCGCAGAGTTTGGTGCCGCTTGGGAGCCTCAGGTCGCAGGGATTGGGGATGTTGGGGAATACATCGGGCCAGCTCCAGTCACAAAAGACTGAGTGACCGCTTGCTTGACTCACAAAGTCGCAGAGATCGACCTTGGGGATGATGTCGCCGACTTGAAAGTTGCACAGCGGCTTGATGCCCGGAAATTTCCATTCGCAGACGGGGGGTAATGCAGGCATGAGGCTACAAAGCTTTTTGTTGCACAAGGGTCCGTTGGCGTCTTTGATATCGCAAAACTTGCCGCCGATATCAAAGAAATCGCAGATGCCCGAGCCATTCGGCAGCTTGAGGTCGCAGATATTGATCTCTGAAAATCCCAATTCGCCGAGGGTATAGTCACCCAGCTTTTTGCCGCTCGCAAGGCGCAAGTCGCAAAACTGCAAAGATGGCCAGTTCACTTTGAACAGATCTACATCGCACCAGCTCTTGGTTTTGATGGTGCCATTGTCG
This sequence comes from Bacteroidota bacterium, assembly GCA_031424495.1. Classification (GTDB taxonomy): domain Bacteria; phylum Bacteroidota; class Bacteroidia; order J057; family JADKCL01; genus JADKCL01. The sequence continues at coordinate 22,414 of JANPHP010000148.1, forward strand.
GAGTAGGGCACGTGGATGTCGCAAAGGCTCAGGCCTTCCCAAGGCCATTTGATATAGGAGCAGACACTTTTGCCCTTGTATTGCAGGTCGCAGAGACCGGGAATGTTGGGCATGATGTCGCCGATGCTCGGCAAGCCCTCAGTGATCTTGATGGGGCCGCTTTTTTGCTTTTTGCCGCTCGGCGTGTCATGCAAACCCAGCTTGCCATACATACCGAGTGCAACGCCGGGGGTCACTTGCAAGCCATCGACGCAATTGACGCCATTGGAGGCCTGGTTCAAATCCCAAAAATCCTTGAATTGATTGGGCACGGCAAATGCCATGCCTGCCGGGGCAGCCAAATTGTGGTAGGCCTGAAAGTCAAATCCATTGAGCGAAAAGGCTGGATAGGCCTCGATCACCTTGTTGAGGCCCTGCGCGGCACAACGCAAATACCAGAATTTGGTACCATCCTTTTGGGAGATGACCACGCGAGCGGTCGCGACGAGCGGATCAGGCTGCTTCACCATGATATTGCCCTTGGCCTCAAACCGAGTTCCAAACACAGGGTCATCGTCGATGTAATCGGCAAAGATGTCCATGTCCACGAGGCTGTTGCTCATCGCGAGCTTGATCGGCCCGATCCTGAATTTCGCAGATTGGGTCTTGCCATCGACACGTGTGTAGACGATGTTGGGCGCAGCGGCACCGCCTGTACCCGCCACCGAGACCTTGATCGGTGCACCCGGGCAAGTAATGCCGCCAGGCAGGCTCACCTGTGTGAACATGGTGAAGCCATAGACCCCATTTTCATAAAATGCGCCGACTGCATCCGCTACACCGCTCATTCCACCCAAGCTCACGGGCACTTGCACCGCCAGATCGCGCTTGCCATTGGGCTCGTTGAATCCCATCTCGCCATTGCCCCAGACCTTGAGCCCCGGTGCATGATCGAGCTTCACTTGCATTTTTGGCCACTCCAAGTCCACATTCATATTGATATGGTCACCCCCCTCAAACACCGCTTGGTTGATGTCGAGTTTCACCTTGCTCAAAGTGTCGAGCGGATTGTAGGTCTTGGAGAATGCCTTGAGCGAGTCCTCGTTGAAATAGGCAGCTTGGATGCCGTTGCCGGCTATCGGCGCTACCCAGTCGAGCTTGCGCAGCGGATCCAAAAAGGGCACTTTGAGAAAGCCGACAAACTTGCTGTCACTGAGCGAATTGTCCTCGATTTTCAAGCGCAAGCTGGAAAATTTGCCTTGAAAAGTATTGATGCGGGCATAATAGGGCGCCGCATTGCTGTTCTCAAAAGCTGCAATTAGGTCCAGGTTGAGTCCGCCCGAAGTGATCCAAGAGGGCTGGAAGCCCGGCGAGCCCGAGACGTAGGTGAGCACCTGCTGCTCGATGAGGCTGAGCTGGTTTTTCTCATCAAAATCAGTGGGCAAGAAGACATTGTACTCCGTGATGTACACACCCACCCATTCCGGCTGCCCCGAAAATATGCCCGCAGGTGACTGTGATCCTGAAAAGTCGACCACAAAGCTCTTGGGCTGCAAGGTCATCTTGGTTGCGGAGAACAAGACCAGTTTCTCGCCGCCTGCCTGCCGCTCCACGACCATGTACCACGGATTCGAGATATTTTCAAAGGGCACGGAAAAAGGATCTCCCGAAACTGTCTTCAGGTTACCTGGGAAATAGACATTGCCAGCCATTTTCAAGGTGGTCACACCACCAGGAGCTACGATGAACTGCGAGGGCTGCTTGTATTTGACCTTGAAGCCCATCGGGATCAAGAGGTCATAGCTTTGGTTTTCGGCAAATGCGACCGCGCCACTCAAGATTTTGTTGAGGTAATTGAGGCGCACATTTTCTGCTGAGACCACCATGGCATTGCCCGGCGCATTCACCGACAATGGAAACCGCCACTTGACCTGACCTTGCGCCAGAAACTCCATCGAGGTGAGCACCCAGGCATTGATTGCATAGCTGCCGTCGCCAAAGTCGCCAAAGTCCAGCTCCTTGGTTTCGACCTTGGGCACCACGACCTCACCGACCTTGAGCACCCATTTGTTGGCGACCAGCTCGACCGTGAGGCCTGCATAGCTCACCTCGGTAGGCTGCTCGCCGAGAGCCAAAACCACAGTGCCTGTCCCCGCGAGGCTGCTGTATTTGGTATTGCTGATCTTACTGATGTTGGTCGTATTGACGACCGTGATCATATAGGCGCCATCGGCTGCCCAAAAGGAGTAGACGACGGGCGGTGCCTTGAATTCCCAAATCTCAGATTTGGCGGTCTTGAAGCCGTCGGTGCTCGACTTGACCTGCCATGCATAATAAGCCTCGGGCTCCAAGGGCTGCTCGACGGTGATGTTGCCGCCATATATATTGGGCATGATGCCGGTGGAGTCGTCGTACCAGACGCCAGCTGTGCGGTCCATATAAGACGCTGCGGCTGCCTGATTGGTCACACGTTCGCCCGGACCGAGCTTCACGACCTTGACATGGTACTTGAGTTGCTGCCCATTGGTGGCATTGCTCGGGCCTGACCATGCAAAGTCGACCTTTTCAGGATCGTCGATCCGCACCTGGTGCGCAGGCGCCGTGAGGTCGATCGTGCCATCGTTGCTGTAACCGTAGGTAAACCAGCACACAGGCGCCTTGCCGTCATTCTCAAAGGTTGTGAGGCCATTCACATCCACCACGCGAATCTGGAAGGCATATTTTTGGTTCAGGTCGAGCGGCAATTGCTCGGGGCCGTAGGTAAAACTCGTCGTATTGATCGGGAGCCAATCCAAGATCGGAAACGAGGTACTGTTGATGGCGTCGTTGACGTTCATGCCCGGCGGCACCTGCACGAGCTTCATTTCATACCGCACTTGGATCGAGGGATCGTGCATCGGGATCCAGTTGAACTGGATATTTTGCCCCGAGGCGGCAGAGATCACGGCCCCACACTGCGGCGACACGAGTTGCGGCGGGTTGTTTTGGATCAGGGTTGCTGTGAAGCAGCCCGGCAGCGCAAAAGGAATCTCGCGATTGGCATCCACGACCTCCGCACAAAAGGAATAGGTTCCCTCTGGCAGACGTCCTGCATTCACCAAATCGTTTTTGTTCATGCCCTGCACGTCCATCTTGGAAAAATCCAGCAATTGCTCCAACTGGGTAATGTCGATGAGATTGGGGCCGGGGTTCAGGGTGACAGCTTGGTAAAATGGGCGTGATGTCTTCAAAAGCAAGCCATTGCCCTCGATCGTGATGCGCAGCTTGGCATCCCAAGAAGGCTCGCTTTGGTCCAGAAAATTCACATTCAAAAACACCCGCTCCTGTCCGATTTGTAGGAAGTCGGTGAGGTAGGGCGAGAAGGGCGGCTGAATATTGACCGTTACAATCGCAGGATAAGTCTGGGAACGCAGTGGGAGTGTGAGAGTGAGAGCGAGGCTGAATGCGAAGACAAAGCCAACTTTGCTGAGCTTGAAAAGCGAGATGAGATGTTGTGCTAGCTGTTTCATTGCTTAGAAGTTGAATGAATAACCCACTGTGCCCCGCATTTCAGAGAGCTTGGTTGCAGTCGTTGCAAAAGCCGACTTTTTCAAGAAATCGATCCCAGCCGTGAGGCCGTGGTGTTCACCCACTTTATAGGTACCGCTCAGGCGATTGGTCCAGACCGTCGAACTCAACGCGCTGTCGTTGAAAACCGTCTGGTAAGAGGTGCGAAAGGTCAGTTTGGCCTTCTTCTTCAAGATGACCTTGGACACCCCAAAGGTCGGCCCGATAAAGCTCGTCGTGGTGCCCGGCAAGATGGTGTGCGTATAGCTCAGCATGGTGTTAAAGTCCATGCCCAAGCTTTTTTTCTTGAGGGTGTGGGCCAATGCGAAGTTGTAAAAGTCGGTCGCGCTCTCAGGTGTGATGCTGTATTCCTTGCGTCCTACGGCATTTTGGTAGCTCACATTGCCGCTGAGGCTCTGCTTGGCATCGTCTCCGCCAAATGTATGCATTGCGTTCACGGCGAGGTTGCGCGTCACTTGGTAAAAGTTGAGCGAGTCGGTGAGGATGTTTTGGTCGACTTTGAGGAATGAGCTGAAGTTGCTGCCATTGAGGCTGAAATTCCAGTCTTGGCTGGGCGCGTAGCCGATGTTGGCGCTGTAGATGAGGCGCGAGTTGCGGGTGGCCTTGATGTGAGCGAGGTCGTTGCGCTGCCCGCCGAGGCTGGCCGAGAGGCTCACCTTTTGCTTGAACAGCGAGGTGGAGCCATTCAGGGTGGCGTCTTCGACGTCGTTGTTGAAGAAGTAGGCGCCGAGCGTGCGGTAGTCGGTATCGACATGCTTGTATTTGAGGGCGAGGTTGAATGCCTTGGCCTTGTAGCCGATCTTGCCTTGGTAGGCGGCGTGGCTGGCCGAGCCGCTGCGCTGCTGGAAGAGCGGCCCGAAATAGGCGAGGCTGCTGCCGCCTTCGACGCTGGCGATGGGCCCGCGCACGTCGCGGGTCACAGCACTCTGGGCATATTCGGCCTCGATGTCGAGCTTTTTGCCCAGCTTTTTCTTGCCTTTAATGCCCATGACCAGCCCTTGCTCGGGTGTCACGTCGGCATTTGCCACCGGCGCCGCGATGGAATTGACCTGGTCCTTGGCGGTGAAAATTGAGCCTTCGATGCCATTTCCCCCTTTTTCATAGCCCACCATCAGGCCATAGCCCATCCGCTTGTAGGTGGTTGCAGCGCCATTGGCCAGGGCTTCGGCCTCCTCGATGGGTTTCTTGAAGCGTCCAGCCACCGCCGAAATCTTCCAGTTTTTGGGGGTGAGCTCCACGCCGCCACCGAGAAATGTATGCCCCGCCAGCGTGAAATCGCTGAAGTTCATGTTGCGGTAACCGATGTGGGCGGTGATCCACTTGTATTTGGGAGAAATGCCGACCTGGTTGAATGGTTGGGCAAAATTGGCCTGTTGCTGGCTGAAGCTAGCCGAAAAAGGCACATCAATCATCCCCAAAATCTTGAAATTGATATTGGCTTGGAGGGCGTAGGTAAATGGCGGACGGCGGCTGGGTGAACCAAATGCAGTGTAAAAACCAGTGTTTGCATTGAATCCACCAGAGACTTTGAGCGGTTCCTTCAGATCAATTTCTCCCCCTTGTGCCCAAAGCATACCTTGGCACAACATCAGCGCATAGAAAATGAACAGACTCCTTTTCAAAGTTCTTGAGGTCGAATAAAATGCGGGCAAGAGGCACAGTTGATCCAAACAAAGGTAATCTTTGCAAGGAAACTATCTTTGTGCATGTTCCCAAGCATTCAAAAAATGATCCGAAAACGTGGATAAAATCAAGAATCTGAATCGTTGCAATTGAAAAACATGAGGAAAATCATGCATTTCCCTTCAATGACTACACTTACTGTTTCAATTCAACAGAAAATTAGCGAATTCGTACCAAAATCTCTTCCCTTACCTGTCTGTTGACGACGATTTCTTTGCCATCCACCACCACTGTATTCACCCCGACAGCTTCGACATGCGCCAAATGGATGATGTAGCTGCGGTGCACGCGTAAAAAGCTTGGCGGCAACTTCTCCTCCCAAGCATTGAGGCTTTCGCGCACGATGAGCATGGGCAGGCCCTTGCGATGCACTTCCACATAGACCCGATCGGCCTTGAGGACAGTGATTTCGCTGAAAAGGACCCTTTTCTGGGTCGTCCCGACTTTTACAAACATGTGGTCGCGGGCGCTCTCCTGTTGCACATTGGCAAGGGCAATCTCGATGCCTGGAAAAATCTCGCTGCGATTGAATGGCTTCACCAAAAAGCCAGCTGGATGTACTTCCTTGGCCCGATCGATGGTCTGCTTGTCTGAATGTGAGGTGAGGAAGATGAAGGGCAATGCAAAATCACGGCGTATCTCAGCTGCCAGCGCGATACCATCCATTCCTGCACCCAAATTGATGTCGAGCAAGGCGAGATCGGTCTGTCCTTTTTGCAAAATCTCCAATGCCTCAGCTGCGTCAAATGCATGACCAGAGACCACATAACCCAGCTCGACCAGTATTTGCGTGAGGTTTTGGGCGATGATGAATTCATCCTCTACGATCAAAATCCGCTTGCTGCTCATGCCTGCTGTGGGTTAAACGTAATCGCAAAATGAGCGCCGCCGAGCCGGGACTTGTTTTGCGCAAAGGTGCCCCGCATTTGCCGCGTCAAGCCCTTGATCAGGTTCAGGCCCAAAGTCTCAGACTTGCTGAGTTCAAAATCGGCAGGCAGGCCAGGCCCATCGTCTTCCACGGTGAGCACATACTGGTGATCTGCACCCGGGTGCAGGCCCACACACAACTGACCATTGGGACGGCCCACAAATGCATATTTGTAGGCATTGGTCACGAGTTCGTTCAAAATGAGGCCCAGCGGCACCGCTTGATCGATCCCGAGTGTGCAGGGCTTGAGCTCAAAAGCGATCCTCACGCCCGCGCCATCCTGAAACATCGCTTGTATATCTCCCACCAATTGCTTGAGGTAGGTATCAAATTGCAACTCTGCCATGTGGTCTTGCTGGTAGAGCTTTTGGTGAATGAGGGCCATGGATTGCACGCGGCCCTTGCTCGCCTGCAAAATCTCGCGGGCACTCACCCGGTCGGCTTGGTCGGCCTGAATGTCTAGCAGGCTCACCATGATCTGCAAGTTGTTTTTCACACGGTGGTGCACCTCGCGCAGCAGCACCTCCTTGTCGTCGAGCGCTTGGGTGATCGAGCGATTTTGGGACTGGATGAGCACATTTTGGGCATGCAGGCGGCGCGCCTGCCGCCGCACAACGATCAGGCCTCCCGCAGCCAGAAGCCCGAGTGCCAAGGTGCCGATCGCTGCGAGCAAGATGCGCTGGCTCTTGAGCTGCTCAGTATGCAGCTCAGCTTGGTGGGAGACCGCCTTGACCTGGTCTTTAGAGAGCTGGGCGAGGCTGTCTGCGGTGTGCTGCCGCTCAAAATCCAGCCGAGCCTCGAGTCGGGCGATGGCCATTTTGCTCTCATCACCCGCCAAGCTGTCGCGCCATTTCACAGCCTCCACATGGTATTTGAAGGCGTCTTGATAATGCCCGAGCTGGGCAGCGCTCTCCCAAAGACAGTCGCAGACATTGGCGATGGCGTTGAATTGGTGGGTTTGCTGTGCGATGCGGTAAGACTTTTGGCAGCTTTCAAATGCCTGAAGATAATGCTTCTGTTTGAGCGCGATCGTCCCCAGCACTTCATAAGACAGTCCTTGGGAAATAATGTCATGGTCGCGCTCGGCGATGGTGATCGCATGCTGTATCGCTACCTGTGCGCTGGCATAGTCGCCCAATTCATTGTAGGTATCTGCAAGAAAAGCGGCAGCCTTCGCCTCAAATCCTGAGAGCTTGTAGTCATGGCAAAAAGTATATGCCGTTCCATACCAGCACAGCGCCTCAGCGGTATCGTCGACCTGCTGGGCATGGCCGCCGAGCATTAGCATGGCCTTTGCGATCGCACTGGGATTGTTGGCCTTGCGTGCATACTGCAAGGCTTGGTGCAGGTAGTCAGAGGCCAGGTCGTTTTCGCCCATCAAAACATAGACCTCCCCGATCGTAAGGGTGATATTGGGCAAATAGCCTCCCAAATTCTTCTCCTGGGCGATCTTCTGTGCAGCGACCAGCGAAGCCAGGCTCTCGGGATAGTTGCCCATTGTGCGCTGGATCATTCCGATGTTGAGCAGCGCCTTGGAGCTGATTTTGTCACTGCCCACCTGCTGGGCAAAAGCAAAACTCTCTTGAAAGCCGATCAATGCGCTGTCGGGTTCGCCGATGGCTTCATAAGCATTGCCCAGGGAGTTGTAGCCATTGGCCACATGCTCCAAGTCGCCCGACTGCAGCCCGAGGCTGAGGCTCTTGCGCGCATGGACCATGCAGCTATCCAACTCATTGCGCCGCACAAAATAGGTCGAAAAGAGACTCTCTGCATCGGCCTGCATCGCCAGGTCTTCCTCTAGGCGAGCAGCTTGCATCAAGACGATGACGCTTGCGTATGCCTCAGCCCTTTGCTTGGTCACATCGCCAAAAGCCTTTTTGTAAAGGCAATCCAAGCTCGTGGAATCAGCAGCAGGCCCCTGCGCATACACTGCTGTGGTGGAGAGGCAGGCGAGCCACGTCCACAAGCAAATGCAACTTGCAATTTTCCTTACCGTTTTCCCTGCGGCGTTCATCCGTCAAAATAAACAATTGTCCTTAGATTCTCAGCATTCTCACAGCAACAATCGATAGTCTTGCAAACGTATGCTAGCCGATCGCAGTGCCGGTCGCGGCGCAACTGCTGGCCATGTTGCAGGCTGCTTGCAATGCAAATCCGCCAGAAACTGCCCGCTTTGATGATGGCAAATGGAACTTGGTGCCGACGGGATGCAAGCCTGCAGTTTGTCCAGCCACGGCAGAGATCCATTCCCAGAACCGAAGCTGTTTTGATTTGGGCAGGTCAACGGTAGAATCTGTGAAGGCCCACCAAATCTGCCGCTTTCATTCCCTATCTTTGCGGCGGATGTACAAAATCGGGGATTACATAGATCGGGGAACGCGCTTGGTGCGCAATGAGCTCTTTCCCAAGCATAGGAGGCTATCGACCTTGATGATCTATGCAACCGACCTTTGCGACTCGCGCTGCAAGCACTGCCTCATCTGGGCCAAGCGCCCTGTGAAATACCTCTCCAAAGAAGCGATCTACAAGCTCATGGACAACCGTTGCGTGACCAAGCACACCAAGGTGGGCTTGGAGGGCGGCGAGTTTCTCTTGCATCCCGACAGCCGTGAGATCATGGCTTGGTACCGTGAAAACCATCCCAATTTCGACCTGCTCAGCAATTGCCTCAAGCCCGACAGCCTCATCGAGGCCGTGAAAAAGTCCCCGCCTGTGCGCCTCTACATTTCCCTGGACGGCACCGAGGAGACTTACAAGGAAATGCGCGGCAAGGATGGCTATGGGAATGTGCTCAAGGTAATCGAGGCCCTCAAGGCCACTGTGCCCATCTCGGTCATGTATTGTGCCTCCCCCTGGAACACCATGGACGACCTCGCACACGTCGCCGACGTGTGCAGCTTCCACGGCGTGGACCTGCGCGTGGGCGTGTACAGCGACATCAAGTTTTTTGACACACAAGACCCCTCCTACCAAGACCGCAGCCTCGGCATCATCCCCGAAAACCTGAAGCAGTTCAAAGAAAACTACGACTACCTCATTTTGTATGATCAGTGGCGCAGCGGCAAGCTCATCCTGCCCTGCAAGAGCATTTTGGACTCCGCCGTGATCCTCCCCAATGGCGACGTGCCCATCTGCATGCACCTCGACGACAAGCTCGGCAATATCCACACCCACACCCTCGACCAGATCTTGGGCATGGACGCAACCGTCGCCACCCTCAACGATCACCACGACAATTGCAACGGCTGCTGGATCAATTTCCACCGCAAATACGACCTCATCCTCTACAAAAACCTCGAGAAATTCTTCCCTAGAGGCCTCACCAATAAGCTGTTTGGCTACTACCAGTGGACCGACGACCCCAAGCGCAGGTATACTGATCTGGTGAAGTAGGGCAATGCGCCTCACCTAAATGATTTTCTCCTAAATTGGAGCCATGACTTACCTCTACATGTTCATTTTCATCGCAGCGGTGTCCATCGCCTTCATGCCGCTGGCCTTTGTGATCGACGTGCTCGTGCTCAAGCTACCGATCAAGCAATTGAAGGTCGGTTTTGTTGAAACGACATCCTTCCAACTGAGGGGAATCCCCCTGGTGCTCGGCTGGATACCCATCGGCGCCTCCGTTGAATTTACTGAGGGCTTCATGAAGGAAATCCCCTATTGGAAGGATCTATTGCTGAAGTTGTTGCACATCGGCATCACCTTCTCCACCTATGCCGCATGGCTGCTCATCGGCCAGATCGACTTGCAGACCTTGAAGGATGGTTTTGCTGTGACCTTTTTCCAAATGCCGATCGACGCGTTCATTGCCCTGCATGGCCCCTTGGATATTTGGAAAACGGGCGCATTGGTGGTGAGCATATTTTGGATCGCAGCCATTCCATCCCTTTTTTTATCCAAGAGAGAATCCAAGATCGCCGAGGTCTGGAACTTGTTCATCTTTCTCGCAGGATCGGCTGGACTGCTTACTTTGCTGGGTCACCTGTGCTATATCGTGTGGGGTTTATGAGGAGAATGCGTAATTTTGCGCATCATCAAAAAGCTGATGCAACAAATGGAAACCACCATACTCTACCGCCCAGTCGGGCCTGAAGAATTGAAACTGATCGAGGCCACTGGCTTCACCGCCTTTCCACCACGCTTGGAGTGGCAGCCGATTTTTTATCCCGTGATGAATGAGGAATATGCCATCCAGATCGCCAGCACGTGGAATGTGAAGGAATCTGGATCGGGCTTTGTCACGCGCTTCGCCGTCGACACAGCCTACCTCAGCAAGTTCCCCGTGCAAAATGTAGGCGGCTTCATCCACAACGAGCTCTGGGTGCCCGCCGAGGAATTGGAGGAATTCAACAGCCACATCGTGGGATTGATTGAGGTGACGCAGTCCTATTTTGCGAGCTGAGATGGGGTTTGTCATCAAGGCAAATGATTCAATCAATGCTATTTTGATGCGATGATGACGTGACTAGCCATACAAATGCCAAGTTTGGGCGCGATCGATCCGCATTTTTCCTACCTTAGCCATGGATTTCAAAATTCACCCAAAGCATGAACGACGGCACAAAATCGAGGCTCAAGCTCCTCACACCCAGATTGGATCTCATCAATTGTGATCTCCCATTGGTCGAGGCCGTGCTGCAAGGCAACCTTGCCTTGGCGGAATCCACCGGATTGAATGTCCACGACGATTGGACTGAATTTGGCGAGCCTGCCTTCATATTTGCAAAGGACCGCCTCGGCGAGCATCCCGAAGATGCGCGGTGGTGGACTTGGCTACCCGTGCTGCGCTCTGAAAACCTGCTGGTCGGCAGCTGCGGGTACATGGGCCGCCCCAACGCACAGGGCGAGGTCGAGATCGGCTATGAAATCGCCGAGCATCAGCGTGGCCGCGGCCTCGCATCCGAGGCTGTGCTAGCCCTCGTGCACCATGCATTCGCCCACGCAACGGTCCACTGCGTGATCGCGCACACGCTGCCCGAACTCAATCCATCCGCCAAAATCTTGCGTCGCATCGGGTTCCTTCAAACCGGCGAAAAGCAAGACCCCGAGGAAGGTACCGTTTGGCGCTGGGAATTCCCGCGTGCAGCCTACGTCTCACAACAAAATCAATGATCTACCCCACGCAAATTGAAACGCCTCGCCTCACGTCGCGACCAGTCACGCTAGACGATCAGCAGATCTGGGCCGAGTTTCTCGCGCATCCCGAGGCCACGCGCTACCTCCCTAACCCAGAAGGCCACAGCCCGGCAGAGCGTGCTGCACTCTGGATGGAAAGGCAAATCGGTCGCTACCAAGACGGCAACCTAGGCCTCATGGCACTCATGCACCGGGAAACCGGCGCCTTCATCGGGCAATGCGGCCTGCTCATACAGTCGGTCGACGACATTATGGAGTTGGAGGTCGGCTACCACATCCTCCCCGAATATTGGCGTCAAGGATATGCCACCGAAGCGGCCATGGCCTTTCGCGATTATGGTTTTGAAAACGGCACCGACGATTCGATCATCTCCATCATCCTTACCGGCAATGAAGGCAGCCAAGCCGTCGCCCGCCGCAACGGCATGCATTTCGAAAAAGAAGCCCGTTTCCGAGAACTAGACGTCGTCGTCTACCGCATCCGCCGCGCCCAGTGGCTCCAAAACAAAACCACACAAGCCCCAGTTTAATCACTGCCAACACCCGTACTCGAACCGTCTTCTCGTACCGTAAACTCGTACCCGAACCGAAATGTCTGCTCCTTCACCCAAAGAAATCACCACCTTCATGCGCATCGGCTGGCTCGAAGGCTGCAGCTACCTGCTCCTGCTCGGCGTCGCCATGCCCCTGAAATACATGGCCCACATTCCCGAACCCGTCAAATACCTCGGCTGGGCGCATGGACTGTTGTTCGTCGGCTACTTGGGGCTCCTGGCTTGGTTGATTTTGGTGCGCAAATGGCCCTTTTTCTTGGGAATTTTTGGATTCGCAGCCGCTCTGCTTCCCTTCGGACCTTTTGTTTTTGAGCGCTACCTGCGCAAAAAAGGACATGTCGGCTAGGAGGCTGAGGGGCCTTTCGGTCCACGGCGAGGGTCGAAATTGACCCAAAAATCAAAGATGGTGGATGACCAATTGCTGAAACAAAAGAAACCTCAAGGCGCATCCACAAAAATCGCGGTCTCGAACACCCCGCTTTCATTCACCCAGCCCCGAAACATGCCGGTGGTATTGAATTCGAAACAGACCTTGCCTTTGTGATCGACTGCGACGAGGCCGCCGCGGCCTTTGAGGGTTTTGAGTTTCTCTTGTATGACCTTGCGCGCTGCCTTTTGGAGGCTGTAACCCTTGTATTCCATCATGGCCGAAATGTCGTGGGCCACGGTCAGGCGGATGAAATCCTCGCCCTTGCCGGTGCAAGAGATGGCGCAAGTCTTGTTGTTGGCGTAGGTGCCGGCGCCGATGATCGGCGAGTCACCGATGCGGCCAAACTGCTTGTTGGCGAGACCGCCGGTCGATGTGCCTGCCGCGAGGTTGCCATGCTGATCGAGGACCACACAACCGACGGTGCCATATTTCGCGGCGTCTTGCGCTTCTTCAATCGACCCATGGTCGAGTTCCGTCACAGTGGAGTCGCGCAGTTTGAGCATTTGATGCCAGCGCTTTTCGTCGTAGAAATAGGCGGGATCGACGATCTCCAAATGCTGCTCGGCGGCATAAGCCTCCGCTCCCCTGCCGCTGAGCATCACAAAGCGGTTGTCTCCCAGCACGGCCCGCGCGGCAGCGATGGGGTTTTTGATGGTGGTCACGCCAGCGACGGCGCCCGCGTCGAGGGTCTTGCCGTCCATGATCGCGGCGTCCATCTCATTGGTGCCTTCGTGCGTGAAGACCGCCCCCTTGCCCGCGTTGAAGAGCGGCGAATTCTCCAAGACCATGATCACCTGTTGCACGACATCGACAGCGCTGTCGCCTTTCACAAGCAGGGAGTATCCCACTTGCAAGGCGCTATCCAGCACCGCCTTGTAGGCCGCCTGCTGCTCCGGGCTCAGGTTGAGCTTTTGCAGATTGCCCGCCCCACCGTGGATGGCGACGGTAAATGGTGCGCTAGATGGGGTATTTTTCATGGCTGGCGATTGGGCAAACAGGGAAAAGGACGCGCCGCAAACGGCCAATATCCAAAGTGCAGCGATTTGAAAACCTTTTCCCATGGCATCTATATTTTGAAAAAGTAGGTGAGTCCCAGCACAAAATCGGTCCTTTCCTGCTTGCGATTGAACTGCTGCTGCACAAAATAGTACAATTCCAGCCGCCGATGTTGGTCAAATGTGATCGCGAGGGTGGGCCCGAGTCGCAAAGCCTCCATTTGGCTATGGTGATTGAGCCTGAAAAAATGCTCGCAATAAAACCCCGCCGTGTAGCGCCCACTGATCTTATACCTCAACATCAATCGGTTGCGTATCCAATTCTTGTCTGGCCTATAGGCCTCTCCGAATCCAAATTCATAATGCTGCGTCATGTAGCGCAAGCGGTATTGCACATTCCACCGCCGCAACCACTTGGACGCAATCCCCTCCACATACAGGCTGTTGCGCACCTGATAAATGTTGTCGAGGGTGCGCGCAAAGTTCAAGCGGTAATTGGCTCCCACCGTGAAATTGGCGTTCAGGCGATGCTCGGCCCCGAGGTCAAAATAGACATAACCCAGTTCGCTGAGGTTTTGGTTGAAGCTGTATTGGTTGAAGAGCGATGCCGACGTGCGTTTGGTGAATTGTTTCTCCAAAGAAATGCTGGGCCTGAAACTGAAATCGCGCTGCTGTGCCCGCAGCGGCAACATTCCCCACAACAGGAGACCCCAAACCAATAAGATGATGCCCTGCTTGCTCATTTGTAATAGCTGTATTCGCTGCGGCGCGATGCGATCAGCGTGCCCTTGCCGTCATAAGTGTCGCGGCTGATGAGCGAGCCTTTCCGGTCATAAGCAAAGCTCATTTTGCGCAGCAGCTCGCCCTTCCCATCGTATTGCAACTGCTCATTTTTCAGGCCCTGCGCATTGTAGTGAAAAACCGTGCGCTTGAGCAAGGCGTCGTTGGCATCGTATTCTGACTCCTCGATCAGGTCATGCATATTGTCATAAACCTTGCGGGTTGTTTTTTGCAACCGATCCTTGGGGTCAAACATCTTGCACTCCAATTCATCGTTGTGGGCATTGTAGGTCCTGATTTCCTTGCGGATGAGGACGCTGTCCTCGCCATATTCGATATCGGTGACCATGTTGCCACGGCGATCGTAGCCATTGATTTCGAGGCGGGTGAGCTTTTGCGCGCCCTCAGCGCCGTCGAGGCTCTGCCTTGTGATCTGCTTCATGCGAAGGTCATGCATGGCCCGCCTGCCCTGCGCCTGCATTGCGAGGGGCAGCGCGACCACGAGGAGGATCCATGCGAATTTGGGGATGCTGTTCATGTTGCCGCTGATCAGTAAAACACGTTGATGTCGCCGAGGTCCACGGCCTCTTTGCGGTCGATGATCTCGACGCTCGTCTTCACCGCCGAATCGCTCGGCAAGATGACCCCTGCCGCCATCGCCGCCGAGTCCAGGGAATAGGTATAGACCGTATAGCTCCCCTTGTACAGGTATTTGAATTCAAAATAGCCGTCAAAATTGGTTTTGAGGCGGGTGCCGTAGGAGAGGTCGTCGCCATAAATGATGTAGACATAGCGATCTGGCAGGTAATCTTGGGCCAGCAGATTGGTAAATGTCGCATTGTAGTGCTTGCCTGCTAGGCGACCCCTGATCGAGGCGTCGCCGCCGACGCCCGGCTGCTTTTTGCAGCCCACAACCAAGCTGAGCAGCAGCGTGACCGTGAGCAGGAGCCTGAGTGGAATGGCGAATCGGGTATTTTTCATTTCAGGTGAATGGTGTGATCGATCAATAAACGGGGGTCGTTGCTGCCATCAATGACCACGATGGTCTTGCTGCGCTTGAGGCTGTGCAACACCGCAATGAACTTTTCCTTGAAGGTCTCGTCGAGGTCGGTGAACGGCTCGTCGAGCAGCAAGATTTTCTTGCGGGTGAGCAATGCGCGGGCGATGGCGAGCACCTTGCGCTGCCCTGCCGAGAGGTTGCGGCCACCCTCTTGGATCGGGGTGTCCAATACGGCGTCGTCCAGCGTCGTGATGAAGCCCAATGCCAGCAAAGTCTCAAGCGCCTCGGGGCGCTTCTCGGGCTTGCGGCTATAGGAGACCACCTCAAAAACGGTGCTGCCCAGCAAGGGCAAGTCGGGTGCGACGGCGGCCACGAGCTTGCGCAATGCATGGATGCCGATTTCAGCAATCGGCCTGCCGCCAATGGTGATGGCGCCGCTGTCGGCATGGTATAGGCCGGTGAGCAATTTGAGAATGGTCGATTTGCCCTTGCCTTGGTCGCCCGTGATTTTGGTGAGCTTGCGGTCTGGAATTGCACAACTGAAATGATCCAAGACCACCTGCCCTTCGGCATAAGAAAAGCTCACCTCCCGCAACGCGATGTCCAATTGCCGGAGTTTGCCTTCGCCTTCCTTGCTTTCGTACTCCAGGGGCATGTCCAAAATTGCAGCGATCTTGCGCAGGGAGATATCGCCCGCTTGCCAGATTTGATTCACCTTCAGCACCCGCTTCAGGGCAGGGATGGTGCTGATGAGCAGCATCACAAAAATCAAAATGACCGCTCCGTCCACAGCCTTTGCAGGTTCCAAATAGACCGACACCCACAAGACAATTGCCAGCAACAAATAGAGGAAAAAAGGCAGCAAGGCATTGATCAGCGCATTGAGGCGGGTATAGCGCACGCCCAAGTCATACAATTTCTCGGAACGCTTTTCATATTTCTCGATCTCGACAGGCTCGCGATTGAAGACCTTGATGCTCAGCAATGCAGAGAGCCGCATGGTCACAAAGGCGAGGTTGCCGCTGCGCGTGTTCCGGCGCTTACCCACCATCTTTTTGAGGCGCTTGTTCAAGAAATAGATGATGCCAAATGCTGTCGGGAATCCCACAAAAAGCACCACCGCCAATTGCAGATCCAAGCTCGCCAAGACGAGCAGCGCCAAGCAAATGAACAGCATGTCATTCGCAAAGCCGATGATGCCCTTGACAAAATAGTTCAGGGCCGATGTCATGTCGCCGCTGTAGCGCAAGAGGTAACCGCCCACCTCCTTGCCCGCAAATTGCGAGATGCTCGCCCGCATCTGCCTTGCAAAAAGTTGTTCACGCAGATACCGCGAAAACCGCTCCCCACAAATACCCGCAAAATAACCTTGCAAGTAGTCCATCATCCCCCTGAACAGCAGCAGCCCGCCCAACAACGTAAAATAGCTCGGCAGGGTCGAGATATGGCCAAAAAGCTGGTCAAATATTTGCCCGCGAGCAGAATGCGTTTGCAAGGCGAGCTGATAAAATTTACCTAAAAATACAGGGATCAATATGCCCAACAGGATCACCAAAAAGCCTAAAAAAGCAGTCGCTGCTACCAAGGCTCGGTGCTGAAGCACAAACCTGAGTAGCAGCGCATGTTGACTTTTTTTCATCCTTCTCAATCTCTTGTGGGCAACCGCTTGCAGCTTCATTGCCCGCCTTCCCCCAAAGATAGGGCACAGCTACAGAAATCAAGCCCGGACGGCAGCCTTCTTTTGCATCAGCGGCACGATGGCAGCCTCGGCAAGTTCGTCGATCGTGAACACGGGCACCTTGCTGTCTGCCTGCACCTCTTGGATGAGCAGCGGGCTCATCGTGAACCTTCCAGAGAATGCGGTGACTGCGAGGCCGATGCCTTTGAGATAGGTTTCGCCAAAAAACGCAGCGAGGCTGTCGCCTGCTGAAAACATCACGTGGTCGATGGTCGCCATGAAGGCTGCATCCTTGAGCAGGAAATTGGTCTCCAATTGCACGATGCCGTCGGCGATTTCCATCACGATATAGTCTGGATTGATCGGCGCCAGCAAGCCCATGAGGCTTTGGTAGAGGTCCAGCAATTCTTGTTTTGTACACAAATAAGTGCTGGGATAGCCTGCATCGGAAAAATCGACCGTCTTGTCAGCGCCGCAGTCATAGACAAAGTCTTGGTCTTTGGAGAAGCAAGTCCCCGTAAGCTTGATGTAGGCGACCTTTTTGCCCGTCGTTTTGAGGCCTTTGACGAGAAATGCAGCGGAGGTCGTCTTGCCGCTGTCCATCGTGGACCCGACCGACAAGATGACGGTCGCGCCATTGGGCACCTCGCCCCTGAAGGTCTCCCGTTTTACCTTGTGGTAGATGGTGTTGAGCACCTGCCCATCAGCCGCAGTGGCATAGCCGACCAACCTGATGCGGGTAGGCTCGATATGCTCCAAGGCTGCATTTTTGGACTTCACGATTCCTACAGCCCCACCTGCGCCCAGAATGTCCAGAAACTCCGTGGGCTGGTCTGGCACATAGCCCTCATACTGTCCGGTCGCATAACGATTTGCAAATGCCGCCATGATATAGTCCCCTTCCAACAAAAACGAATTGCGCTTGGAGGGTGTTTGGATGGTGACATGCTTCCCAATCTCAAGGATCTCGAAGATGCCCACATCGCCCATGCCGGGTGTATGGGTATGCACAATCTCGCGGTTGAGGTGGAATTGTTGGATGTCTTTGCAGACCATCGTCTTCTTGATACGCTGAGTTACCGTGTCCATGATATTACCGAATAATTGAAATCCTTACCATTGCCAAACCTTGATGACCTTGCTGCACCTGCAGCAAATAAATACCGGTGGCAAATGCCCCGAGTTCGATGTGATTGTCTGCATTGCCGACGAGTGGCCAATTGCCCAATTGCTGGCCTTGTATCGTCAAAAGCCTAGCCGAGAGGTTTTGCAGCTGCCTGCCTTGCTGTGCCGCCACGCGCACGGTCATGTGATCGCTTGCTGGGTTGGGGAATGCGCTCACCTCCACCGTGACGGCAGTGCTGGGCGCGATGCCCACGGGGAGCAATTGGTACTTGAGCGTAGCGACGTCGCGCTGGGTTGTGATGCCCAAGCTCGCGCCGGTGATATAGATGGCACCATTCTCAAAATGGATGGCATTGCCTGCATCGGCCAAGCGGTCGGGGCCGTCGTAGTACAAGACCGTGTCGCGCGCGCCATTGCTGGCATATTGCAGGGTGATGAAATCCATGTTTTCCGAGCCTGGATTTCCATGATCTGAAGTCCCCGTGACAAAAAGCCTGCCCGTGGCGTCTCCTGTGATTTCCGAGGCATCGTCTTCGCCACCGTTGGTGCCATCGTAGATATGGCTCCAATTCAAGGTGCCGGCGCCACTGTAGTTGGCGACATAGATGTCTGCATTGCGGTTGGTTGTGGCCGTGTCGGTGTCGGTCGTGCCGCAAATGGCCACGTCGCCGTTTGCACTGACAAAGACACCGTTGCCCACATCCTCGCCATTGGCAGTACCATTGAAGCGTTGGTTCCATTGCACCGCGCCAGTTGCATTGAACTTCACAGTCAGGATGTCGGTGTATTGCGAGGCCGCACTACTGCCGACGAGATAGCTGTTGCCGAGTGCATCGATCGCCAAGGCCTGCCCATCGTCGTCGCCCATGCCGCCATCAAAGATGCCTGTCCCCAGCAGCGCGCCCGCTGCATTGTAGTGCAGCATCAAAAAATCAAGGTTTGCACCGTTGAAGCTGCGTCCGCCGACATATACATCGCCTGCGACGGTCACCTTCATGCTGCGTGCAAAATCGCTGCCATTGCCTACGCCATTGTAGCGTTGCGCCCAAACGAGCAGGCCTGCACTTGAGTACTTGAGCGTGACCACGTCATCGTTGGAGGTGAGGAGCGGGTCGCTGTCGCTGCGGCCAGTGACATATACATTCCCTACCCCATCCAAGGCGAGGGCATAAGCGCGGTCAGACTCATTGGCCGGCCCATCGTAATAGCTCGCCCATAAAAGCAGGCCCTGCGGGGTATATTTGGCAACGACGATGTCGTTGGAGGTTCCTTTGTTTTTGACATAACCCGCGACGCAGACATTGCCTTGGGCATCCAAAGCCACAGCCACTGCATCATCGGGGCTGCCTTTGGACGTGCCGTCGAGCGTGCTCGTCCAGACGGTATTGCCGATTGCATCGATCCTGCGGATGCAGAAATTCCTTTCGGTGCCCACCTCCACGGTGCCCCCAGCGACAAAGGCATTGCCAAAACCATCGATCACGATGGCCCGGCTATTGTCGATATTGTCGCCGACGGCGAGCTGCGTGCGCTGAAACACAATGTTCCCAGCAACATCGTAACGCAAGGCGAGGCCATTCACATGCGGGGCTGCGCCCCCGTAACCCACCAGCACCGCGTTGCCGCTGCCGTCCAGGGCCAGCCCAGCCGCGTAGTCGGCATTCTGGGCACCTGAATTATAGGTTTTCGTCCAAATGGTATTCCCTGTGGCATCCAGTTTTTGCAAGACGAGGTCATAGGCCAAGGTACCCGATGCACTCATATTGGTATATCCACCCACAAAAACTTCGCCAGCGGCACTCACTTTCACACCCACGGGTATGTCGTCGCCGCCGCCCGTGCCTGCTAGGGTGTGAGCCCATTGCTGTTGACCCAGCGAATTGTATTTGACGGTGGTGAAGTTGTAGTTGAAGAGCGCCGTGGCATTGGCGTCGCTCTGCCCTGTCACAAATGCATTGCCAGCGCCGTCGACGGCGATGCCCGTGGCGCGGTCATCGTCGAGATAGTCATAAAATGCTTGCCAGACTACGGTACCCGCGGTCGCGTAACAGACCGTGAGGTAGTCATAATTGGTGCCATTGCCACTGCGGCCCGTGATATAGATATTTCCCGTCGATGGATGGATGACCATATCCGTAGGGCGATCGTGGTGCGTACGGTCGATCAGCTGCGACCAGACAGCCGCACCTGACGCAGCATTGTATTTGATCGTGAGGTAGTCATCGTCGCCACCGTTGAAGGATTGGCCAGTCACGACGGGATTGCCATCCGTCCCCAGCAGCAATTTTGCAGGCTTGTCATTCCCATTTCCCACACCTACTGAGCGCGTGGCCCAGATCTGATTGCCGTTGGCATCATATTTCAGGACGACATAGTCATAATTCGTCACCAGCGATGGGTCTTGGTCGCTTTGCCCTGCGACAAAGACATTGCCGGCGCCGTCGACTGCGAGTGCATTTCCTTGGTCATACTCGTCTGATGCGTAGGCATAGACGGCCGACCACATCAGCGTGCCAGCGGCGCTCACCTTCAGGGTTACGATGTCTGAGCCCGTGCTGCCAGTGCGTTGCGTTCCCGTCACGTAGGCATTGCCCGCAGCATCAAGTGTCAGCGCCATGGCCTCATCCTCCCCATTGCCGGGGCCATTGTACAAAAAAGTCCAGAGGGTATCGCCTGCAGGATTCACCTTGACGATCAAAATGTCCTTGTAGGTGCCCGGATTCACGGAAAATCCAGCGAGAACGGACTCGCCGCCCGCGGTCATAGCGACGGCATTAAAATGCGAGGTAAAGTCCCCTGTTCCTTGAAAACGATTGACCCATTGAGCCCGAACCGATGCAGCACCCAATATGCCCGCCACAAAAACCAACACCACTAACTTGAATCGAGAATTCATCCTTTTTATGCTTCAATTGATAAGAGCCCCATTCCCATG
The DNA here is from genome assembly GCA_031424495.1 of Bacteroidota bacterium. GTDB lineage: Bacteria > Bacteroidota > Bacteroidia > J057 > JADKCL01 > JADKCL01. The sequence continues at coordinate 43,207 of JANPHP010000148.1, forward strand.
AAAGGTTGGGGACCACGAAAAATATTTACAAAACTCCTCCTACCATGGTCAGCGCTCGGTAACAAAAGTCACTTTTGGGCTTGACACTTCTCACTGAACACCACCGCATGAGGCATCAAAGAGGTAAAATTGATCACGACATGACATTGAAGGCGCGTGGCATCCAGGCCTGATTCTCGCAATTGCAGCAAGCCACCCCTCAAAAACCACAAGGGCAACGCTCTACAGCGCCGCCCTTGTATTTTTATTTCCTCAATTCTGCATTACTCCTTCACAAACCTGATCACCGTCTGCGATGTCTTGTTGTGCCTGAAGGTCGAGATCTTCATCAAGTAAGGTGCCGAAGCCAAGTCGCTCACGTCAAATGCAGCCACGTCCATCAGGTGGGCCATGTCATAAGACTTGACCTTCTGCCCAAACATGTCCCAAATCTCGACTTGCAATGGCCAATCGATAGGGCTCAAGCTGCGCAAATTCACGACGCCACGCGTCGGATTTGGATAGAGCGTGAGTCCGTCGAGGCTGGCAACCTGCTCTTTGATGCCCACACCATTGTAGTAGAGCGAGTCGGTCATTGCTGTACAGCCATTCGCATCAGTGACGATCACGCTGTACCAACCTACGATCACTGCCGTATGGGTCGGTCCAGTCGATGTCGGCAACTGATTGCCGTTGAGCAACCATTGGTAGCTCACATAGGACTGCGTTGTGCCAAACACGCCACTGTTTTGTACCAAGACTGGCGTCGGCGCAGATGCAACCGTGACCGTGGTCATGGCACTAGCCATGGTACAGCCCGCGGCATTGGTCACTGTGACACGATACGTGCCTGCTTGGGTCACTGTAATCGATTGTGTTGTAGCACCGGTATTCCAGAGGTAGCTGCTGTAGAAGTTGCCTACATCCAAGACGCGGCTGCTGCCTTCACACACGACCACCGTTGGGCCTGGCACGATCACGGGAACAGGCACGGTCCATGGGTTATAGGTCACGGCTACAGTATCATGGAGTACGCAACCATTGACGTCGGTGGCACTCAGGCTGTAAGATCCACCTTGACCAGTGACAAAGATCGACTGTGTCGTCTGACCCGAGCTCCACAAATAGCCAGAGAGGCCAGGTGCACCGATCAAATCCACGGTGTCGCCAGGGCAGAGCGAGAGCGAACCGACAGGCGTAATGATGTTGTTGTTCACGACATAGTTGCTGAGGACCACTGTGTCGATGTCTTGGCATCCATCAGTCGATGTCACCGTGCAAGTGTAGCTTCCCGGGGCCACCACCAACACCGATTGGCTAGTGCTGCCATTGCTCCACAAGTAGGCCGCATAAGGCACTTGGGTCTGGAAGGCAGCTGGGATGCCTGGACAGGTAGTGACATCGACGCCCAAATCAAGCGGCACAACCGTGCCCGTCTGGATCACGTGGCTTGCAATCGATGTGCAGCCTTGCGCATCGGTGACCGTGACCGAATAGGTGCCTGGTGGCAATCCCGTAATGGAGGCTGTCGTTGCGCCAGTGCTCCACAAATAGGTATAGCTAGCGCAGGTCTGCCCGCCACTTGCGGTCAAGGTCAAGGTGCCTGTGCTTTGGCCTTGGCACAGCAAGTTGGTGCCTGCTACCGAGACGTTTAGCGGTGTCGGGGCTGTGAGCAAGATGCTCGCAGTGGCCGTGTTGTTGCGACCATCGGTCACCGTCACTGTGT
>JANPHP010000149.1:0-10418 GCA_031424495.1 Bacteroidota bacterium
GGCGTTGGCGCCCCAAATGTTGTGATCGACGGTGAGGTTGGTTGTAGAGGAATTGGACCGGTCGATCGGGGGAATTCCTGAGGACGGCAGCGCGATGTTATTGATGAAATAACAACTGTCAGCGCTGTAAGCCGTGAATTCTCCGTCCTGAACAGAGGGCGATTGGCAATTTTGGTAGCAAGTATTGTTCACGATGAAGACATGGTCGGCGAGGTAAACGTGGATTCCACGTCCGCCATTGTCATAAACGACATTGTTGGTGATATAGGTTGCGCCTTTGTAGACGCCCAGCGTCGATGAGCCTTGTGTATTGCGAGCATCGTCGATGATGATGCCGTTTCCATCGGTAATGCTGCCTACAAAATAGAACGGGATGTACTCCTCGTTGCGGTAGCAGGTATTGCCCACGATGTAGTTCTTGATCGCCGTCGATGAGTCCGAATTCCAGTTTTGATAGAGGGAAATCGCGCTGTTGCCATAGGGCGAGTACCAAGCACACTCCGTGATCACGTTGTTTTCAATCGTGGTATAGTCTGCCTTACTCGTGTAGATTCCCCCGCCCCCACACTTCGACACATTACAATTACGAATCGTGTTGTGGTGCGGGAGGTTGGTGGGATTGTTGTATTCTGCTGCGATGCCAATACCATTGCCTGAAGTTTCTGGACGGCCGAGATCGTTTTGATAGGAAATCGCATAGTTGAGGTCGATGTTGTCATTGTTACCGATGACCGTAAAGCCATCGACGACGATGTAGTCGGCACCTTGTAGCTGTATGCCCGCCCAATTCTCATACATCACTATCGTGGGCACATGCCCAACATAGTTGATATAGGTAATCGGTTGATTTGCAGTGCCTGAATTGTAGATACTCAACACGTTGGTTCCGTTGAACGGGTTTGTGTAGGTGCCGTTCATTGCAAATACAGTATCCCCCGGTACAGTGAAACCTTCGGCATGTTGCAGGGTTGCGAACGGAGTATTGGGGGACAGACCATTGTTACCGTCGCTGCCGCTTCCGCTCACATAGTAGTTGGTCGCCATGGCCCCTAGTGCATTCAATAGCATCGCTAAAAGGAAGAATCGCTTCATCTTGGCAAGTTTAGAAGGTGAATGACATTTTTCGCGCTGTGGGGACACGCTTATTTTTGTCAACGGAGAAGTTCGCGATTTGTTTGCCCTTCGCTATCAAATACCTACTGGTTAATGCTGGGCAGTTCAGCGGCTTTGCCCGGATCAATTGCAAGGAATACTCACCTCAAAAGTCGAGCCCTGACCCAGCTCGGAAGTGAGCGCAATCTCGCCGCCCAATTGCTCAACCAAGGTCTTCACAATCGCCAATCCTAGACCCGAAGAGCTCTCGCCGCCCGTAGGGCGCGCGGATAGCTTGTGAAACTTGCGGTAGAGGTTTTTCTGGTCAGCTGGGGAAATGCCGGGGCCTTGGTCTTGGATGCTGATGCGGTAAAAGCCAGCACTTTGCGTCAAAGCAATCACGACGCTTTTGCCGGCTGGGGAAAATTTGAGTGCATTGGAAATGAGGTTTTCGAGGACGCGACGCAGCATGAGCGGTTCCGTCTGACAGGGCGCTTCGCCGTCTGGCAACATGGTTTCGATCGTGATGGATTTGCGATCTGCCTCCGCCGAAAAGGCCGTCACAATATCCTGCAAAAGACCTTGCAAGCGAACTTCAACTTTTTGAATACCTCCGCTTTGCTGTTCCACGTTGCCGAGCTCGACCAGGTCTTTCACGAGATTGCCCGCATTGAGCGTGACCTTTTTGGCCATGTCGAGCATCTTCTCCTGTGCGTCGTTCAATTCGCCCTCCTCCTCTACCGCCGAAATGAGTCCAAATACTGAGTTCAATGGGGCTTTGAGATCATGGGCAACCACATGCATCATGCCCTCCATTTCGTGGTTCAGGATGTTCAGCCGCTCGTTTTGATTCGTCAATTCCTTGTTTTGTGTTGCGATCTGCTCATGCTGATCCTGGATCTGGACATTTTTCGTTTGCAACTCTTGATTTACACGACTTCTCGCCCGGTTGCCGCGGTAGAGCAATATTACAATCACCACCATCGCCACCAATCCCAATGACACGAGTCCAAAAAGGTACCAGAGATTCCAAAGATTGGCCGTTTGGATTTCATTGTCCTTGTTCAGCAGCTTGATTTCGGCATCTTTTTGCTTGACATCGTAGAGCGCTTGATAGTTGGCGAGTGCGGTTTCGCTTTGCTCGGTATGCACCGAGTCAGAGAGGGCTTTGCTCTTTTCCATCCAATCGAGCGCCAATGCAGGATCGTCGTTTTCTTTGGCGATTTGCGCGAGTACATCATAGCATTCGATCACCATGTCGCTGGCGCCAAAGGCCTGCGAAATTTCCAACGCCAGATTTACATCCGCCAAGGCTTCTTCCCTCAAGTGTTGATCGAGGCGCATCCTGCCCCGATTGAGCAAAGCTTCAGCACGTGCATACTCATCCTCAGCCTCGATGGCCTTCTCGATCTTGAGGTCCATGTAGTGCTGGGCGGTAGCATATTCCTTTTTGGCATTGTAGATATCTCCCAAAAATCCATAGACCAAGGCATAGGTGGCGGCGTCATCGGGCTCCTTGAGCTCTAGGAGCGCAGAGTCGCAGACCTCGATGGCACGATCATATTCCCCTAGACCTCGGTAGGCATTCCCGATATTTGTCAATGCCACAACGGCGTTTTTCTGGTTGCCGATTTTGAGAAATGCAGGTCTAGCCTGTCGGTAGCTCGCCAGCGCCTCGGCATATCGGTGCTGACTCTCTTGGATATTTCCAATGTTGTTCCAAGCATTGGCCTTCCCGCGTTCATATCCGAGCGAATCGGAAAGCTTCTGTGCTTCAAGGAAATAGGACAATGCTAAATCATTGATTCCAAGATTGTAGTAAATGACGCCGCGCAAATTGAGTGCCCTCGCATGGAAGATGCCATTGCCTACTGACCACGGTTCTGCCTCGGCTTGGCCACAGAGCCAAATTCCTTGAAAGGGATCCGAAAAACCTAGCTTGAAGGCAATCTTGAACATCGAGTCCACCCGCAAGGAATCATCCTCGACCGCCGCAAAAGTCGCCAAGAGAGAATCGTTGCTTTGCTGGGCAGAAAGACGGAGCGAGAGAAGACATAGCAGACTCAGACATGCCAATGTCAACGAAAATCGCTTCGGAAAGAAAAATCCCATTTGAAGTTGCAAGATCGATGAAAACGTGGTCGGTCAAGAAAGAGAATGCTGATTGATGTCGGGCAAAATGTGAATTCAGATTCCTCAAAATCCTTCAAAGATGCCCAAGCCAAACAAACCAAAATCGTATTTTACGGGGTCGCGTGCATCAAATTTACGCAGTGAATCCGTCAATTCCAATGCTGCGCGCCAGTCGTCTTGCTTGCGTGTGAGCAGGCCCAGCTTGCGGCCGACATTGCCTGTATGCACGTCGAGCGGGCAGATGAGTTGGGATGCTTTCAGGCTATTCCAGATGCCAAAATCGACGCCTGCGCCATCCTGACGCACCATCCAGCGCAAGTACATGTTCAAGCGCTTGGCGCTAGAGCCCGCGCTTGGGTCTGCAATGTGTTTGGCGGTGCGTGCCGTGAAGCCAGGCGTCGCGAGCATCGCATTGCGGTAGCGCACGATGCCTTGGGCGGTATCGACCGCGTCGGAATCGAGGCACATAATCTGTTCCAGGCCACCCTCCTCTTGGTAAATGCGCCTTATGCCCAAAACCATGCTTTGCAGGTCGGGCCCCTGAAATGTGCGGTAGACAAATCCCTCCAAAGCCTCCAATTCCCGCGCATTTGCTTGCATCACAAAGGCATGCGGCGCATCCCACAGCATTTCCATCATCTTGCCTGCTGCACGCACGATCAGGTCGCGGCGTCCCCAAGAGATGGTCGCCGCCAGCAAGCCCGCGATCTCGATATCTTCTTTGGCCGTGTAGCGATGGGGAATGCATACGGGATCGGCCCCGATGAAATGAGGCCGGTTAAATTCCAGCACTTTCTGCTCGAGCAAGTCCTTGATTTCGTCGCTGCTCAAACTGTCGGTTGCTGATTGCGAAAGGGTGAGTTGCGGCGATGCGCCCGAATGGTACGGATGGCGAGGACGAGGATGAGGATCAAAGTAAGCAGCGAAAAAATCGCCCAAGAAGCCTCGTCATACATCAGAAAAAAATCATACAAACCATGCGTGAGCACTGCCAACCCTAAACCGGTAAGCATGAGCACAGCACGTTTTCCAGGCGTTTCTGCAAATTTTGCCTTGCCCACAAAATAGCCCATGAGGTGCGCAAATGCGCCATGAGCGGGCACAGCAGTAAACATGCGCAACACGCCGACCGTCATTCCACCTTCAGCTACATACAGTACGTTTTCAATAGCTGCAAATCCCATGGAGATCGCCACCGCATACATGATGCCGTCATAAGGCTCATTGAAATCCTTTTTGGGATAACAATAAGCCCGCAGCACCAAAAATTTGACGCCCTCTTCAGATAGTGCAACGACGACAAAAGCCATCAATGCCGTTTGAAAAAATGGCATTCCCTCGCCGCTTAAACCGAAGGCTGACTTCATTCCCATTTCAGAAAACAAGGCTGGAATAGCCGTGAGGATCCCAAATACGAAAGAAAGAATGAGCAGCTTCAAAGGCTCACGATCGTACTTGTCGAGCATGAACACCGAGGAAAATACCACCACTACTGGGCCCAAGGCGATCGCCAAAATGGCGAGAATCGCAGCCATGTTAGCCGATGGCTTGTTGCAGGTCCTCGATCAAATCCTCGACATTTTCAACGCCTACAGACAAACGGATCAGTGAGTCTTTGAGACCAGCTTTTTCGCGCTCAGCTTTGGGTATGCTTGCATGCGTCATGCTTGCAGGGTGCCCGATGAGCGACTCGACGCCGCCAAGGCTCTCAGCAAGTGAAAACAGCTTGAACGATGACAGAACGCGCTTGGCCTCATCAAGGTCGTCGCCCTTGAGCGTGAATGAAATCATTCCGCCAAAGTCGCGCATTTGCTTCTTGGCGACCTCGTGGCCTGGATGCGATGCGAGGCCGGGATAATAGACGCGGTCCACTTTGGGGTGGGCAGCGAGCCAAGCGGCGATCTCACGGCCATTTTCGCAATGTTGCCGCATGCGCAAGTGCAGGGTTTTGATGCCCCGCAATACCAAAAAGCAGTCTTGCGGACCGGGAACGGCGCCACTTGCGTTTTGAATGAAGGCCAGACGCTCGTGCAAAGCATCGTCATTGACGACGAGGCAGCCCATCACCACGTCGCTGTGACCGCTGATGTATTTCGTGATCGAATGCATCACCATGTCGGCACCTAGGTCCAGCGGATTTTGCAGGTAGGGCGAAGCAAATGTATTGTCGACGACGGTGATCGCGCCGGCTTCCTTGCCGATCGCCACCATGGCCGCAATGTCCACGACATTGAGCGTCGGATTGGTCGGCGTCTCGACCCAAATCATTTTGGTCTTGGGCGTGATGGCGGCTTTTACAGCAGCGACATCGGTCATGTTCACGAAGGTGAACTTGATGCCGTAAGGCGCGAAAATCTTGGTGAAGAGGCGGTAGCTGCCGCCGTAGAGGTCATTGGTCGAGACCACTTCGTCGCCCGGAAGCAAGAGCTTCATGGCTGCATCCTCTGCGGCCATGCCCGTAGCGAAGCAGAGTCCGTGCTTGCCATTCTCCAAAGCGGCGAGCGCATTTTGGAGCGCTGTGCGCGTGGGATTGTGCGTGCGGGAGTACTCATAACCCTTGTGGTCGCCTGGGGCTGCCTGCACGTAGGTGCTGGTTTGGTAGATCGGGGTCATGATTGCCCCAGTTGTTGGATCGGGCTCTACGCCCGCATGAACTGCCTTGGTTCCAAACTTCATAGTTGCGCGATGCGGATCTTTTACTGTAACTTTATCCAGAATCTGCGGTAAAATACGAAAACATATTCAATCCCAAAGGGAAGCATTTATGGCGAAACTCAACTCCACGGAGCAAAAGCTCCTTTCTGAAATCGAAGATTGGAAGGAAACAGGCCCCGGATTTTTGAATGCTGCGACCCATGTCGCGACAAAACCCTTGATTTGGGCAGCTGACAAGCTGATTCCAGCAGAAATCAAAGACAAATTCAGCTCGGTCGGCGAGGCGATCGCCGACAAATTGCAAGACGCCTCACAGTGGACCGTGAGAGAAACAGAAGTCTTGAAAGCCACCAAGGAATTTGAAATCGACAGCGCGACAATCATCGAGTTGCAAAACGCATCGGTTTTTGACCTGAACCATGTCGCAGAGGAATTTGTGAAATTCAACACGCGCCTCGCTGCAGCCGAAGGCTTTGGTACCGGGCTACTCGGTTGGCCAGGATTGCTTGCCGACTTGCCTGCGCTCTTCGTTCTGAATTTCCGCATGATGTACCAGATTGCCTTGAGCTTTGGTTACCGCGTGGAGCCCTCAAAGGAAGAAGGAGCCGAGCCGTTTGAGGTTGGATACATGCTGCGCATTTTCAAAGTTGCAACATCCGCCAGCACCGAATCCAAAACCGTCGCCCTGCAAGAGCTCAAGCAATATGAAGACGATCATCCCGACGGCATCGCGCGCGTGGGTGGCGACTATACCCGCAACCAGTTTGGGAAAAATGCAGCGATCAACATCAGCCGCATCATCATCAACCAAATCGTGAAAGAGACGCTCGCCCGCAAAGCGATCACCTCGATCCCCGGCATCGGCGCGGTGTTGACGGCAGGCTTTAACTACTACTATGTGCAAGACGTGGGTCGCACGGCGATCATGATCTACCAAGAGCGCTTCCTGCTCGACAAGAAGGGCCGCAAGAAGATCGTGACGATCGACGTGGAGTGATTTCTGGACGGTAATCCGTCGCAAGTCGCTTACCTTGTGGTTATTGCTTGGATAGAAATTTTCCATATTTGAAGCCATGAGAACCAAATTGCAAGATGAATTTGAGTATTTCCTGGCGCATCAAGATGAGTTGGTGAAGCTCTATCGGGGCAAGCAGATCGTAATCAAGGGCGACCAAGTCATCGGGGCCTACGATACGCTCTACGATGCCTATCACGAGACCGCCAAGACACACAAGCCGGGGACATTTGCGATCCAGCTTTGTGAGGAAGGTGAGGAATGTTATACTGCGACAATCACCAGAATGAGGTTTTGATTCCGAGAGATAGGCGATAAAAATTCTCCCTAAAAGAAAAGCGACACTCTGCAGTGTCGCTTTTCTTATGCTTTTCCTTTTGGTCGGAGAAAAAACGCGCTGATCAAGTCAGGCTCATGGAAATCTTTTTCTTGATGTCGTCAATGTTTTTGCGAAACTCCTTGTCGATGGAGATCAGGTCATTGACGGTTTGCACGGCGTGAATCACCGTGGAGTGGTCGCGGCCGCCGAAGTGCATACCGATCGTCTTGAGCGACGCCTTGGTAAGCTCCTTGGCAAAAAACATGGAGATCTGACGGGCTTGCACGATTTCGCGCTTGCGGGTTTTGGCACGCAGCAGGTCTTGGTCGACGGTCAGGTGCTCGCAAACGAGTTTCTGAATAGCGTCGATCGAGATTTCGCGGCTCACGTTCTTGATGAAGTTCTTGAGCATCTGCTTGGCGAGGTCGAGGTCGACTTCGCGCTTGTTCAAGGAACTCTGTGCCAAGAGGCTGATCAAGGCGCCTTCAAGCTCACGTACGTTGCTCGTGATGTTGTGAGCGATGTATTCGATCACATCACCGGGCAACTCGATTCCGTCTTTGTACATCTTGTTTTTCAAGATGGCTACACGGGTATGGTAGTCTGGCAGTTGCAGATCGGCACTCAAACCCCACTTGAAGCGGGAAAGGAGGCGTTCTTCCATGCCTTTCAGGTCTTTTGGAGGACAGTCGCTCGTGAGAACGATCTGCTTGCCTGCTTGGTGCAGGTGATTGAAGACGTGAAAGAAGTGGTCTTGGGTCTTTTCCTTGCCAGAAAAGAATTGGATATCGTCTACAATCAAGACGTCGATCAGCTGGTAAAAGCTGATAAAGTCATTGACGGTATTGTTCTTGATCGCCTCAACAAACTGATTGCAAAACTTCTCCGAGGAGACGTAGAGCACAATTTTGTTGGGGTATTGCGACTTCACCTCGTTGCCGATGGCTTGTGCAAGGTGCGTTTTGCCGAGGCCTACGCCTCCATAAAGGAGGAGCGGGTTAAAGGCCGTCTGCCCAGGCTTGGTAGCGACTGCATATCCTGCAGCGCGTGCCAAACGGTTGCAATCACCTTCCAAGAAGTTCTCAAACGTGTAATTCGCATTGAGTTGCGAATCGATGTTGATTTTCTTGATGCCAGGAATGACAAACGGATTGGGAACAGACTTGCCGATATTGATCGGCATGCTGACTGAAGGGTTGCGGGTGTTTACCTCCCTTGAGGAGGTGGGGATGTTGATCGCATATTTGCGTCCATCATCCAAGTTGTTTTCAACGATAATCGAGTATTCCAAGCGGCCTTCTGGACCGAGGAAATGCTTGATCGTCTTGCGTAACAGCGACACGTAGTGCTCTTCCAACCATTCATAGAAGAATTGGCTGGGCACTTGTATCGTGAGTACATTATCCTCAAGCTTCAAAGACTCGATGGGTTCAAACCAAGTCTTGAAACTTTGGAGGTTAATGTTGTCCCGGATTACTTCCAGGCATCTCTCCCATATGCTCTTGTGGTCCAAATTCATTGACGCTTACCTCAGGTCAGATAAGGATGTATAAGATGATAAAAACCGAGGTTGTACACATCCTCAGCAGTGACATTAATTCCGTTCTAAAGAGTTCAAAGTTGTTGATTTATTTCCACAAAAAAAACTTGATCCACAACATTTTTTGACAATCCTTTTTTTACTGCAACAGATTAAAAATCAAATAATTAATGCTAAAAATCAAGGTTAAAATACAGAAAATCAACTACTTACAAACAACCCCACTCGCCTTCGCTCCCTAACAATTCGCAACCTTGATTCAAGGTCTTGTTCACATAAGAAATGTGGATAACTGCCCTTGGGAATCACTCGCTGTCAGCGCCTTCAGCACCGCTGCTTCAAGTGCATTCGAGTAGGCAATTCGGCGCTTTAGCGCTGCTTATTCCGCAGCAGAAAACCGAAACATTTTTTGTACATCGCGTCGCAGCTGACCGATTGCATCCATCGTCGGCACGACTTCGGCCCTCACCATCTCCCGCAGGAGCAGCCTGCCGAGGTCCGGTCCTTGTGCCTCTGCCGGCAATGCCTGAGCCATCTGGTGAATGAACCCTATGGTATGCTCTTTGGCACGCGCAATCGACTCCCAAGTCTCGCGATCGATGTACAGTTGCTGCGCAAGGTTGTGCTCAAACTCCGCCCTAATCTCATTGGTCAATTCCAATTGGTAGAACTTTGCCGGCTTGCCGCGACCGTCGATGCGCATCAGGAGATTCTCAAATTTGATGCGCTCCAAAAACAACAACAAACGCTCATGGGCTTGTAAGCGCAGGGGCAATATCGTGCCGAGTGCACCCTGAAAAACTGCATAACGCTGTTTGATCTCAGCCTTGGCACGATTTTCACGCAAAACGATGGCGACAGCGCCCAATACCAATCCGGCGGGCACGATATATTTGAGCAACTCCAGAAGGATATCCGTGGTTTTCATGCGCAAGAGCAAATTTAGCGACCAATAAATCCAATTCCGTTAGGACTTATCGGGAGGTCTGCTGCAAATATAGTTCAATCAGTTGAGTTGCCGCGACTGTTGCAGGAATTTTCCTGCGCGCGACCTGATATTCTTTTTCCTCGAGCGCGATTTTGATGGCTGGATCAGCATAAAAACGGTCCAGCAAGAGGTGGCCAATGGTTTCGTGCAACCAAGCTTTGTATTGTTCTTGACGTTTGGGATACCAAGTTGCATTCTGGTCAGCAGTGGTGCGATAGGCATCGAGCATCGCTATGACGTCCTGCATTCCTTGGTCCTCAATTGCAGAGCTGGTGAGCACGCGCGGTTGCCAACCGTCACTGGATGGCCGCAAGAGATGCAAAGCGCCCTCGTACTCGGCCCGCGCCCGCTGCGCGGGCAAGAGGTTGTCGCCATCTGCCTTGTTGATCACGATGCCGTCGGCCATCTCCATGATGCCCTTTTTGATGCCTTGCAATTCGTCGCCCGCCCCTGCCAGCATCAACAGCAGGAAAAAATCGACCATGCTGTGCACTGCTACCTCGCTCTGCCCCACCCCGACCGTCTCGATGATGATGAAGTCAAATCCTGCGGCCTCACACAGCACGATCACCTCTCGCGTCGCGCGCGTCACCCCACCTAGCGTACCACGTGCAGGCGAGGGGCGAATATAGGCCAGCGGATTGCGCGACAGGCGATCCATGCGGGTCTTGTCGCC
>JANPHP010000150.1:0-18697 GCA_031424495.1 Bacteroidota bacterium
GGACCATTCGATGAAGACGGCCTTCAAATACTCCTGTGTGTGGTACTACCAGGAGATTGCGCGGCGGGTTGGTGAGCGACGGATGCAGTATTGGTTGAACAAAGTAGGCTATGGCAATCGGCAAATGGGCGCTGCGATCGACAGTTTCTGGCTCACAGGTGCACTCAAAATCAGCGCCTTGCAACAAATTGAGTTTCTCTATGCCTTGGAGGCGGGTGATCTCCCCTTTCCCAAGGCTATTCAAGAAAATGTGCAGCGGTTAATGGTCGCAGAGCAAGGCGAGGGCTGGAAATTGTATGGCAAGACGGGCTGGGGCGATCGCAAGGGCAGGCAAATCGGCTGGTACGTCGGTTTCATCCGGAGCGGAGCCCAACGCCGCATCTTTGCGATGAACATGGACATCCATGAAGACGAAGAGGCTCAATACCGCTTGGAAATCACGCGTAAACTCCTGAAAAAGGAGGGATTGATGCCCGGAGCCGAGTGATTTTTGCAGAATGGGGCACACAATTTGACTGAGACCAGCATATCTTTGCACCATGTATTGGAAAGTTGTATCCCTGTTCATCATTCTCACCCTTTTGGGTTTGCAAAGCTGGTCCCAAACGCCTGATTTTCAGCTCAAGGCTTGGCGCGGCGACTCCGTCGCGATGCTTACCCTGAGCGAGGCATTCCGATTTGGGAAAGGCTTGGAAAAAAACGAGGATTCCTCCAAGTATTACATCAAGAAATCCGCCAACACAGGATTGTCTGAAGCGCAATTCTTGTATGGCACGGAACTCATGACCGATGTATTCAATGCAAAGACCTATTCAAAAGGCATTGATTTCCTCAAAAAGGCAGCCGCCAAGGGCAATGTCAATGCGCAATTTAGACTCTGCGCGGTGCACTTGAGCAAGGGTCGCGGCAATGTCAGCGATACCTATTACGACATCAAAAAAGCCTATTCCTACGGAGAAATGGCCGCCAACCAAGGTCTTCCAGAGGCCCTGATGTATTGCGCCGAGTCGCGCCTGACGGCAACCGGCACCACCAAAAACGACAGTATTGCAATCTCCTTTTTCAGACGCGCTGCCGATGAGAAACAATTCGTGCCGGCCATCATCCGCATGGGCAATATGTATTGGGAAGGCAAGGTCACGGGCAAAACGGAGCCCTATATCGCCAAGCAATGGTTTGAGCGTGCTCTGGCGCAAAAACACGCCAATCTCGATCAGCGCGGCAAGGCCGATGAAGGCATTTACAACATCGACCAGTTTTTCAAGCGTATCCAAAACACATTCCTCGACGCCAATCCTGCCATGCCGATGGGTATGTTTGATTACCGTCTGCGCTGAGAAAATTGCTATTTTTGCGTTTCAGTCAATCAATTCCCGCCTGCATGCTGAAAAATAGCCTCTTCGGAACCGTCCTTACCGTATCCACGCTGCTCTGCCTTGCCCTGCTTCAGGCTTGTGGATCGGCAGACGCGGTGCCTCCGCTGCCACCGCAGACGCCTCGGCCCGACTCGATCGTGCACATCGACATCCGCGCAGTGGGCGATCTCATGTGTCATGCGCCACAGTTTGAGTACGCACGCGTCGGGGCAGACACCTTTGACTTCAGGCGGTGTTATGCGGAAGTGGCTGATTATCTGCGGGGCGCAGACTTCACGATCGGCAATATGGAGTCGGTGTTTGCAGGCGCGAGCCGCAAATACACCGGCTACCCGACCTTCAACACACCAGAGGATTATTTGGATGCGGTGAAAGAAGCAGGATTTGATTTTTTGGTGACCGCAAACAACCATAGCCTCGACCGGGGCGAATCGGGCGCTTTTGCGAGCTTGGATGTTTTTGACAAATATGGATTTGACCACACGGGCACCTACCGCAACCCTGCCGACCGCGACTCGATCCGCATCGTGGACATCAAGGGCATCAAAATGGCGATTTTGAATTATACCTATGGCACCAATGGCATTCCCATTCCCGCAGGCAAGCCTTGGATCATCAATATTACAGACACTTTGCTCATTGCCAAGGATATTGCAGCAGCCAAAGCCCTCAAACCCGATCTCGTAACTGTGTTTTTCCACTGGGGATTGGAGTATCAGCATGAGCCCTGCGACACGCAGCGCATCATGTTTCGCACAGCCGCCGCCGCAGGGGCAGACTTGATCCTCGGCTCACATCCACACGTGATACAGCCGATCGAGTATTTCAAGACTGCCGAAAATGCGCGCCTTGACTCGGGATTTGTCATCTGGTCGATGGGCAATTTCATCAGCAATCAAAACCAGCGTTATTGCGATGCCGGCATGATCTTGGACCTCAAAATCGCCAAAAATGTGACCCGTGACTCGATTTGGATCGAAGATGTTGCCTACTTGCCGACCTGGGTTTTCAGAGGCGCGCATCCTAAACAACACATTCACACGATCCTACCCGCAGAATCATTTGCCCAAGACTCGACCTATTTTTTTGTGAATGCTGATTCCAAGGCCAAAATGAAGCAGGCCTTTGAAGACACCGACAAATACATCAACAAATATGCCCCCATCAGAAGGGTAGAATTGAAGGAAGCCCGAGGGGAATAGATAGAATTTTGCTGAAGATGGTCATCAGCTGTGCTCAAAAAACGATGTCATCTCGTTTCAACGCTCCATGATCCAATTCGCGGCGCGAATGCCTGAAAGATATGCGCCATGTGCGGTGCCTGCACCTTCACGGGTCGTATGCTCACCTGCAAAATAGACGCGCTTTTCTGGCTGCGCGAGGTAATCGCGGTTCACCATCTCGACGCCTGCAGGTAGGTAGGAGAATGCGCCTTTGCTGTACTTCTCTGATCCCCAGCGCGAAAACAAAACCTCAGTCGGCACGGTGGCCTTGTCGTAGAGCTTGTACAAAACCTGATGGCTCATGATCGCAAGCTCGGTATTGTCGTGCTTCTCAATCGATTTGGAAAATTCATTCCCCAAAATCGAAATCAAATAAGGCTTGCCAGCGGCATGCGCCCAGTCCAAAAAGAGCGGAAACTCGCCCTTGCGCTTGGAGACATAGCCGATGAAATCACGATCCGTTTGCCAAAAGGGTTTTTCAAATTTGAGCGCAAGCTTGTTGATGTGCCCGACGCCGATCTTTTTGATCGCATTCTTTTTGGAGGTTGAGATTGCAGGATCAAAGCGTACATCGCTGTCTTTCAGGACGCCAAGCGGCAAGGTTACCAGGACAAAATCTCCTTCATGGTCTTCACCGTTGGTGGAGACGGTCACGCGCTGATCGCTCTGCCGCACCACCAAAACCTTTTGGTTGAGTCGAATGTCGAGCCCCAAGGCCATTTTTTCAAGGAGTTTGCCGAAGCCGGCCGTGAGCAGGAGGTCCTCCGATTGGAAGGGCTCCTCCCCTGCTGCCGCAGCCAGCAGGTTGAGCTCAGCACCACGGTAGAGTTCCACCATGGCGAGTCGCCACTCCAATGTCTGCATGCTGGGCGCGTCGAGTTTCTCACCTGTGAGTATCTCGTCCACAGCCTCCTGCATATTCATGCCGATATCGGCCTTGCTTGCGATCTTGTTGGCTTTTTTGAGCAGCTTCTCAGCTTGCGCAAAATGGCTCTCGCGGTCGCCGTCAGCGAGGAGATTGCCGTCGGGACCGAAGAGATAATAATTGCCGTAATCGGTTTGCTTCACGCCGAGCCGATGCTGCGCAGCGATTGCTGTAAGCGGATTGGAATGGCTTTGATGGATCCAACTTGCGCCTAAGTCGATGGGGGTACCCAGGCTAGTGTCGGTCCATATACGGCCGCCGATGCGGTCGCGCGCCTCGATGATCACGACCTCGTGTCCGCGGTCACGCAATGCCCTTGCAGCGCCTATGCCTGCAATACCTGCGCCCACGATGAGCACGCGCCGCACGTCGCTCGCCTTGCGCACACGACCGATGCTGCTCAGCAGCAGTCCTGCTGAGCCAAGTCCCAAAAGCTTGATGAATTCTGATCTTCTCATCCCAAATAGCGCAGTCCAAGAGCAGCCTGCGGATTCTTTTCAGTCAAAACAAGGCCTTGCGCACAGATTTGAGGCAATTCCTGATTCGCAAGGTACACCCATAGGCGCAATCGAAATCCACATTTTTCAAGCATCACGCCTACAATAGTGGGCGACAAGTGCCGGTTAACAATTTGGCCTACAATCAAATATACGTAATCCACAATTCACATGCCAAGTGGATCGCATAGATTATTCTACAATTTTGGCGAGCTGTATGCAAGTGAGGACAGGTGAAAAGGGGCCAGCTTGGAAATTGATTGTCTTCAGGGGGAATAATGATGGGGATTTCAATCCAATTAGTTTCAGGATATCGAGCCTTCCTTTGGAAGCGCATAGTTGCCAATTGCAACTTGCCAAGTCCGAAGGACTTCAACGTGGATAGCCCCCGTTAAAACCGGGGGTCGAATGCGTTTCTGGAATTTTCAACGCCGAATGGAGTTGAACGTGAATACAATACAATATTTAACTAATCATGTTCAATACGCCGCGGCGCATTGATCTTTTTATGCGATTGCTGACCGTGGGTTTTACCGCGCCGCGTCCCGCACGAAGTGCGGGAGCTATCCATGTCGAACGCGCCGCGGCGTGTTGAAACACAGCATCATGAAGGGTCCGTTTTACTTGAACTTAATGGCCATGAATGAGATCTGCCAAAAATGGCCTACGCCGCCTAACAACAAAAACGGCGGCTCCAGAGGAACCGCCGATTTGAGGCGACGAGCGGATTCGAACCGCTGTACGAGGTTTTGCAGACCTCTGCCTAGCCGCTCGGCCACGTCGCCAGACGTTGAACGGATGGCAAACTTAGGGAACAAAACCCAACTCACCAAGAACTTTTCTTGATTTTTCGGATGATATGAGGGTAAAAAAATCAGCAGCCAGTGCCTGATGTGGTGCAGTTTTGAGCAATACCGCCTCAAAGGCATTGGGAATCAAGGGGCCACGTCGGATTTCTAAAAACTGCTGGGTGTGGATTTTTTTGAAATTTTCTGGAACAAATCCTTGTGGAACCCATCCCCGAAGGAGATAATCGGCTGCTTGGCGCTGGAAATTGGCGATGATCATCTGTTTTTGTGGGATGGTCTGGTCAAATCCAGCCTGCTGAACATATCGCCGTAGCGGGCGGTCGCTAGCCTCCAACATCGTGCTTGTTGTCGTTTGCATGGCCGCTTGTTTCGTCTCGAAGGCGGTTCCCGCCTGAGCCAATTTCACGATGTGAGTAGCAGATAGCGTCGTTTGCGCCTCGATTTTATCCCGGAAATCGGGCTGTTGCAAAAATTCGCAGCCAAAGCACAAGATCACATCGACGGGCTGACCGTAGCGTACGTGCTGCGCGATGACTTCCGAAGAAATGATTTTGAGCTGAATTTCCGTTTCGGGATGCGTTTGCTGAAATGCATCGGTGATGCGCGTCGCATAATCGCTGAGCCAAGGATCGGCATAGACGACGAGGCGATCTTGATCGGCGCAGCCTGCCGTTTGAAGCAGCAGGAGAAAGCCGGCTGTGATCCTCAACAACCTTCCCAATCCCGCATCCGCCCAACCCCATCGCGCCGATCTCATGGCCTGAAGGTCGCCTCCACCGACGACCGCCGACAAGCGCCAGCCACCGGCGGATTTTCCTTCACAACCCGCACGCGCACAGACGAGACCGATGGAAACTCAAGGAGGACTCCCCTGCCGATCGCATTCACCAAAGTCTCTAACAGATTTTTGGGTTCGGCCATCACGCGCTTCGTGACCGTGTAGATTTTGCCATAATCGAGCGCGTCTTCGATACGGTCGCTGTCGGGCAGCGGCTCATCGCCAGTATCCACCCAGACATCAACCTCAAAATCATTTCCAGTGATGCGCTCGGCCTCAAAGACGCCGTGATGGGCAAAAAAACGCATTCCCTCCAAAGCTATCGTCGCCATACTCAGGTGCGGGTAGGGTTGAAATGGACGCGCAGGGCGGCCTCCAGCGTGATCACATCGACCTTGCGCTGCAAATTGCCTTCCTTGACGATGGAAACTTCCTGTCGCTCCTCTGAAATGACGATGACCAGTGCATCGGTGCTCTCGCTGAGCCCAAGACCCGACCTGTGCCGCAAGCCGAGCTCAGGCGGCAGGTTGGGATTGCTGCTGAGCGGCAGGATGCAACGCGCAGCGGCGATTTTATTGTTGTCGATGATCACAGCGCCGTCATGCAGCGGGCCGTCCTTCAGAAAAATCGAATATAGCAATCGTTCACTCACCTCGGCGCCGATCTCATCGCCGGTTTCCTTGAATCGGTCGAGCGAATCTTGCCCGGTGACGACGATGAGCGCGCCCAGGCCGGCTTTGGCGATCTCCTCGATACCAGCGACAAGCTCCAAATAGGAATGCTGCGTTTCAGCTTTGGTGAAAAATTGCTCCCAGGCCTTCGAGAGAAAACTATTCCGCCCCAAAACCACCAAAAAACGCCTGATTTCAGCTGAGAAAATGACGATCAATGCAATGGCCCCCACCCCGATGATCTGGTCCAGGATGCTTTTGAGCAGCACCATGTCGAGCAAATCCACCAATTTCCAAAACAAAAACACAATCGTGAGCGCAAAGAGGATGCGCAAAGCGATGCTGTTGCGCAGCAGCAGGTACAAGCGATAGGCGAGCAATGTGACCACACCGATGTCGATGAGGTCGATGAGCCGCACGGTGATGAATCCGATGTTAAATAGCTCCATGCTGTAAATAGTGATGGAGTTGGATTGCGCGCATGGCGGGCTGCACGTCGTGCACACGCAAGATCCGCGCACCTGCCTCCAAAGCCTTGAGGTGCAAGGCCGTGGTGAGTTCCAGCACGTCGCTGGGGGCGGTATCAAACAGGCGGTAGACCATGGACTTGCGGCTGATGCCGATCAAGATCGGGCAGCCAAAAACGGTGAATTGACCCAAATTACGAAAGAGTTCCCAATTGTGGGCCAAAGTCTTGCCAAAGCCAAAGCCGGGATCAAGCACGATATCCTTGATGCCGGCCGAGCGCGCCGCGCGGATGCGCTCGACAAAATAATCGCCGACCTCGCGCACGACATCGGTATAGGCAGGCGCTTGCTGCATCGTCTGTGGGCGGCCTTGCATGTGCATGAGCATGTAAGGCGCGTCGTGTCGCCCCACAAGCGACAGCATTTCAGGGTCGAGCAGACCGCCTGAGATGTCGTTGATGAAATGCACGCCGCGACCGAGCAGTGGCGCAGCGACGCTGGCCCTGAAGGTATCGATCGAGACCAAAGCCTCGGGGAAAAGCCGCAAGATCTCGGCGACGATCCCCTCGATGCGCGCCAATTCTTCGGCAGGCGAGATGTCAATCGCGCCGGGACGGGATGAATAACCGCCGACATCGATGATCGTCGCCCCCGCTTTCAGCATCTGCTCGACATGGGCGAGGGCCTTGGCCTCGGTATCGAAGCGGCCACCGTCGCTGAAGGAGTCGGGCGTGAGGTTGAGGATGCCCATCACGATCGGGCGGTCGAGCACAAGCAGGCGACCGCGGCAATTGAGGGTGATATTTTGGGGGATGCCGATCATTTTGGGGCGATAGCAAATATAGGAGGATTTGAGGCGGATGCAGGGGACTTTTTGGGAAGATGAAGGATGGGGAATTGCTCAATGGGTGGTAAATTCGTTGCCCGCAATCCATTTTGCCGGCCAACGAACTTATGAAAAAAGGAATCTGCATGAATTGTGGCGCAAATAACGTCTTGAAGCAAAACCACCGTTTTGGTATGCCGAATAAGAATATGGGAGGATTCTTTTGGGTCCCCTACGACGAATTCTTCTGTTTTT
This sequence comes from Bacteroidota bacterium, assembly GCA_031424495.1. Taxonomy (GTDB): domain Bacteria; phylum Bacteroidota; class Bacteroidia; order J057; family JADKCL01; genus JADKCL01. The sequence goes on from JANPHP010000150.1 coordinate 7,828, forward strand.
CTTGTGGCCTGATCGCGCAATTTGTCACTGATGAATACCTCGCCAACGCCTCCAACGTCAACAGGCTCAAGCGGAGGTTCGTTGCGATTGGGTAGGCCGCATTTGGAATTGGCGCTTTTTGGAAAACGCGCTGGCTTGCCTAGAAAATCGCTAAATTCGGTCTCGCGCCACTGATCGGCGCGCACCATCAACCATGAAAAAAGGAATTTGCCCGAGCTGCGGTAGCCATGATGTTTGGAAGAAGCATCCAACGGGTGGGGAAGATGAAAGGATAACCATTTGGTTCTTTTCAACCGGAACACTCACCTTCTATTGCTGCCTCAGTTGTGGGCTCGTGCAATCTTTTATCAGCGACAAAGACATGCAAGACCAGGACAAGCTCGCCAAAATCAGGAAACATTCGACGAAAGTGTAAACGCTGCGATGAACTATCAACTATTTTTTTAGTTCAAGACGTCATCATTCCACAATTTTTCCTACTTTTGGAATGAAATGATGCAATTAAGTCGCTTGGAAAGGTTTTATTTTGATCAGGGGCAGGCTCGGTGCGAACGCGCATCGCTTGCTCATCCTGCCACGTCGGCTTCTTGTGGCTTCCTCGATGCGTGCATCCATTCCCACTAAAACCCATTCATCTACTATACAATGAGTCTCATCAATCCCGCCGGCCAACAGAAAAACAAGATCTTGGATCTTGCTTCGCTTGCTTTCATCGCCCTTGTGCTCGGCCTCACGCCTTTGATTGTGGGCATGGTGCACACGGTTCCCGCCAAAGGTCCGGATGCGAATCCGTCGATACTCATCATTTTCCTCACCTTCCTCGGCGCCATCGTCGTGAGTTCGCTGGTCGCTGCGGCTTATATGGTGATGGGCCGCACCAAGGTCAAGGGCGTGCGTGACATGCTCACGCCACAGGGCCTGAACCTGCTCAATGTCGTGAGCAAAATGGTCGCTGGCCTCTTTTTGGTGTCTGGCTTTGTGAAACTGCAAGATCCGATCGGTTTTGGCTACAAACTCGATGACTATTGGATCTTTTTCAGCAACAAGGCGAGCTGGTTTCCAGCCGACATGATGAAGGACTTTTCGGTGCTGATCGCTGGTTTCGTGAGTGTGCTGGAAGTTGCATTGGCGCTGGCGCTGATCACGGGTTACAAGATGCGTGCTTCGGCTTGGTTGCTGCTGCTCATGCTGCTGTTTTTCACGGTACTTACTGGATTGGCGGCGTTTACGGGCGAATTGCAGGATTGCGGCTGCTTCGGTGACGCGCTGAAATTGGAGCCTTGGCAGACATTTGTAAAGGATTTGTTGCTGCTCATTCCCGGTATCGTCATTTTCTTGCACCGTGGCCGCATTCATCCTTACTACAGCAGCCCGCTACCTGGGTTCCTGAGCATTGGCAGCTTTGTCGTCTTTGCCGGTCTGAGTGTCTATGCCTTCATGAACTTGGAGCTGATGGACTTCCGTGGTGCCTACAAGGTCGGCCAAAACCTCTGCTACAACAGCACCAACGCTGGCGAAAACGGCGAGATTTATGCCCATGACTTCACTGAGTTTGGCAGTGCTTGCGGCATCGACGGCTGCACCGGGCCGATGCTCTACATCGTGATGTATGACATGGAAGACCACCCGCTCGAGCATTATAACGCGGCCGGCGCACTCGCAGCCGAGCTCATGCTCAAGGCTCCGGGCATCAAGGTGGCCGGCGGTTCGAGCACCGGCCCATCGGTTCGCAAGAAAATGGACCTCAAATTTCCAGCAGAATTTTGCTGGAGTGACCAAGACCAAAAGGCGCTGCGCACGATGATCCGCTCCACGCCGGGCTTCATCTGGCTGCAAGATGGTGTCGTGCAGAAAAAGTGGCATTACAACAATATGCCGAGCGTCGACGAGCTGCGCAAACTGGCAGGTGCAGCGGCCGATGTGCCGCTCGTGCAACCCGCAGCCGTTGGAGACAGCACGGCAATAGATTCATCAGCAGGAGAATAAGACGGAATGGTCCGATACATCCTGCAACGTATTTTATCGGGCTTGATGGTCGTCTGGGGCATCGTTACGCTGTTGTTTGTGATATTCAACCTGCTGGGCAGCCCCGCCGAGGCGATGACCGATGAAAATACGGACGAAGCCACACGCAAAGCTGTGATGGCGGCCCACCATTTGGACCGCTCCCTGGGCATGCAATACCTCTTTTATCTCAACGACCTCTCCCCCATCGGCATGGTGGACCATCTGGCGAGCGATGGAGATGAAATCGGGCACCTGAGGATCATGGGTTTGGGTTTTGGGAAATGCTTGGCCGTGAAAGCCCCATGGCTGCGGCGTTCGTTTCAAAACAACCGCAAAGTATCCGCTCGGCTGTTGGAACACCTGCCGGGCACCATCGTCTTGGCGGTGGCGGCTATGCTTTTTGCGGTCGCAATGGGCTTGCCGCTTGGGGTGCTTGCAGCGCTCAAAAAAGGGCGCTTTGCCGATCGTGCGATCACTTTCTTGACCCTGCTGGGCGTATCGGCACCGTCATTTTTCATGGCGGTCTTGATCGTACGGCTCTTTGCCGTCGATCTCGGGCCCTGGACGGGCCTGCATGCATCGGGTTATTTTTGGGAAGAAAATATTTTTGATGACGGCTTTCATACCCGCTGGGCAAATTTGTTTTTGCCTGCTTTGGCCTTGGGGATCAGGCCGCTGGCCATCATTACGCAGCTCATGCGCGCAAGTATGGACGAGGCACTGGGGGCAGACTACGTGCGCACCGCACGCGCCAAGGGCCTCAGCGAACGCATGGTACTCGTACGTCACGCATTGCGCAACGCGCTCAATCCCGTGCTAACATCGATCTCGGGTTGGTTGGCATCGTTGCTGGCGGGTGCATTTTTTGTGGAGACGATTTTTGACTGGCAGGGCTTGGGCAAATTGACGATCGAGGCTTTGGGGGCCAAGGATTACCCGCTGATTTTGGGAGCGGCTATCCTCATCGGGGTCATTTTTGTCGTGATCAATATTGTGGTCGATGTGCTCTACACGATCATTGATCCACGGGTGAAGCTGCAGGCTGGAAATTGATCTGAATGCGGCCTTTTTGCATCGCGATTTACTAGGGTGCATCGGCATCAACAGCTTTGAAAAATGGCATTCCCCACCTAATTTGCGGCATGAAGTTTTTTGTAATCGGATTCATGGGTGCAGGCAAGACGACGCTCGGCAAGTATGCTGCGCGGATCAATCACCTGCATTTCCTGGACCTCGATGAATACATCGAGCAAAAAACGAGCATGAATGTGCGGGATTTGTTCCGGGAAAAAGGGGAGGATTATTTCAGGCAAATCGAGCGCAAATCGCTGGAAGAAGTTTGTGCGATCGAGGACCTCGATCTGCTGGTGAGCTGCGGCGGCGGCACACCTTGCTTTTTTGACAACATGGACTTGATGAACAGCAGTGGCCATACCATCTACCTCGACATGAGTGCCGCAAGACTCACCGACCGCCTGCGAAATGCGAAGGACAAACGCCCCCTGCTCAACAGCATCGATGGAGACCTGCAAGTATTCGTTCACAAAAAACTCATGGAGCGGGCATCCTTTTACACACAGGCTAAGTCGATTGTAGCTGAGGAGCATTGCAATAAAAAATATCTTGCGGATTTTGTGGCCGAAATTGTCTGCAGCTAAGCAAGCCGAGACGCTGACTTACCGCGATGGCAGCCATGCCATCAGGATTCGGCGGGTGCCGTATGAGTTTAGAAACCTGCTTTAGACCTTTCTAATGCCTGCTCGCTGGGTATGATGGTAATTGGCAAGGAGTTGCCTGCTAGCCATGGACATGAATTCTACGATGGGCAAAACGACAGCCTCTGGGTAGAAATTCGTTGCATGAGAGAATTACAGGTATTTTTTTGGTTCATCGCAAGAAACACAAGTTTTTCATCGGAATCCCTATCAGAATGCTGAACATAACTGTTAACTTTGCGCCATGAGAATGGTCGAAAACTCCATCGAAATCGCAACGAATCCTGGACAAGTCATCAAGGCTTTCACTGAGCCTGAAATGCTTCAAGGTTGGTGGGGCGTGGAGCGTGCATTGGTAGAAAAGCGCCCCGGAGGGCTGTACTCCTTGATTTGGAATATTTCCGATCATGGAATGGGGAATGTAAAAACAGGCATCGTGCGGCAATGTGAGCCGCATGGACTCTTTGAAGTCAGCGATTTGGTCTATTTTCATCCAGGCCATTCGATCATGGGTCCGATGACTTTGCGCGTCATTGCCAAGGTGAAGGACAGCAAAACCCTACTGAACATCACACAAAGCGGCTTTCACGACGGCAGCGACTGGGATTGGTACCATGCTGAAGCCACTGAAGCTTGGCCCAAGGCCATTCAAAAACTCAAAGAGTTTTTGGAAACGACCTGATTCCCCCTTTCCTAAAAATTTCTCCCCCTTTATATGGGCTGCGTTGGTCGATTGTTGGATCGGCTCAAATCCGTTTGGCATCGGTCTCATCTTCGTCTCGGCTACGCAGACGAGTCCACTGATCGCAAGTCATCTCAAACTTGAGCTCCTGAGGACCGTGCATCCCAACGGCTGTCCATCCAGATTTGCGGTAAAATCGTTCTGCCCTTGTGCCCGGCGAAGTGCCTAGCCATACTTTTTCATCCGTTTGCGAGAAATACCAATCGAGCATGAGCGCCTGCAATCGACGCCCGATGCCCCGTCCCTCCCACTCCGGCCGCAGAAATAGGGCCCAAATATTGTGTTCCACAAGATCGGAAATCGCAAAACCTGCAATTTGCCCATCAACCTCACAAACCCAGCCGCGCCCACGTCGCGAGATAAAATCTGCGCAATCGGCATCGGTCACAAGTGCGGGATTTGAAAGCACATTTTCCTTTACCGTATGCCTTACGATTTGAATTTCAGGGATGTCTGCGAGCGTTGCCGTGCGAAATATCATGAAACAAAGTTCTAATAAAAATTCAAGCAATGATGGCCAGCACGCTCCAAACGACCACCATGCCAGAAAAAAAGATGCCTACCTCGGTGCCTTTCGGGTCGAGCGCCTGCGCCTGCATATACATTTGGGTGAGGGAAAAGGGTAAAAAGCCAAAAACAAGGACAAGAGCGGAATGCGCATGATTCAAAATCGACCCGATTTTGTATCAAATACAATGATATCCAAAGATTTGCGTTGCAAAGGTAAATCAATCTAGTCCGATGAAGAAAAACGTCACCCTTGTGCTTCCCTTTTTGTTTTTGGCAGCCTCAGCCTTTGCCCAAAGCACCGGCAACAGCGACTATTACAATGACGCCCAGCCAGCAAGTGGGAATGCGTCACGCTCTTTTGGAAATTCTGCCACAAACTATCTGAATTTCAACAATACCCCCAATCCCGCCTACAACTCACCCAACCGCGGCCCAGCGAGCGCAGCGCAGATCACCAATCCCAATGTGGTCAATATTGCAGTGAACGGGCTCATGAACATTGTCGCTGACGATTATTTGGCGGTATTCAACATCGTACAGGTCGGCGTGGACATCACTGAAACCGATGATTTGCTTACCAATCGCATCCAACTGTTCAGGCACAAGCTGCAAAACTTCGGCATCGATTCCACAGACGTCAAGGTCGACATGATTTCCTTTGTGCCGCGCTACGCCATCGAGGTCGAAAACAAGCTCTTCAGCAAAACCAACAACGAAGTCCCAGCCGGATTTGAGTTGCAAAAGAATGTATTGGTGCACTTCAAGAATGCTGCAAAAATCGACAATATCGTAACGGCTGCCGCACAAGCCGAGATTTATGATTTGGTGAAGGTGGATTATTATGTCCCCAATATCGAAAAGGCCTACGACACACTCATGAATGCCTGCGTCTCTGAGGTCAAAGAGCGTTTCAAGCAATACGAAAACCTTGGCTTTGAATTGGATACTGTTCGCAAGGCGGTCACCGACAATTTTGCAACGGTTTTCCCCTCGCAACGGTATTATGGTTACCAAGCTTTTACGCACCCTTCGCTACCCACGACACGCAAAGGCGGCAGTCCAGCGCGCCTCAATGAAGCCGAAAAGACCGTCTCGCGGTATTACAATGCCGTCGAGGTCGATCGTTATGACGTGGTCATCAACCCTGTCATCATCGAGCCCGTCGTGCAGCTCTCCTACACCATCAACGTTCAATATTACCTCAACGACCCCAAGCCGCAAGTACCACCGAAAAACAACTACTTCATCATCACCGAAAATGGGGATGCCAAGCAGGTGTTTTTGGGTAAATGAGCAAATCAATCGTAATCAATGTGGCTCTGATCGCGCTCTGGCGTAGCTAGCAGAAAGCGGAAAATCATTGTATTGGAAAACAAGCTTGGCTAAATAGCCATATTACGCGGTCCCAGGTATCAAAGCTCAACCACGAGCTTTCCAAATTGTGAGCCAGAAGCCATTTTTGCGAATGCATCTGCAGCCTCAGCGAATGGAAACACCTCATCGACCACGGGGACGATTTGATGCTTGTTCACAAAATGCAGCATATTGTGAAAGTCGCTGGGAGAACCCATAGTGCATCCCAAAATGCTCAGCTGCTTCCAAAAAATCTTCTGCGGAGAGACCTGCTCAATGTTGCCAGCGGTACCTCCATAAATCGCGATACGCGCACCGGGATTGGCCAAATCAATTAGATCTGCAAAGCCTGCACCAGCTGCGCCATCGATGATCACATCAAATCCGCCAGCGGCTTCTTTCAATTTTTTGGACCAATCCGAATCTTTGTAATTGCCTCCACCCGCTGCCCCAAGCGCACTTGCACGCTTCAGCTTATCCATATTCCCAGAGGTGACCCAGACCTCGCACCCGAGTTTTAGCGCAAATTGGAGCGCAAAAAGGGCGACTCCTCCCCCAATACCTGTGACCAGCACCTTGTCACCCGCACGCGTGCGGGCTCGTGTACACAATGCGCGGTAGGCCGTGAGGCCGGCGAGCGGCAGTGCAGCAGCCTGCACGAACGTCAGGTGCTCAGGCATAGCGTGTACATATTCCTGTGGCACGTGGATGAGTTCAGACAATGTACCATTTTCTGGCAGTCCCAAAATGCGAAAATCCTTGCCTTGGGCAGCTTCTTCATCCCCCCATGCCCAACTCGGGTTGATGATCACACTTGTGTCCAAGAGTCGCTCAGGCACGTCTTTTCCTAGCTTTTGGGCGATACCAGCTCCATCGGAACCCAATATGATCGGGTATTTGATCCCCGCATATTGTCCTTTGGTGATCCAAAGATCGCGGTGGTTGAGCGCTGCTGCCTTGATTTTCACTTGGATCATGCCTGCCTTGAGCAGAGGATCAGCGACAGACTTGATGTGGAGCGCTTGATTTTTTCCTTCGAGGAGGAGGGCTTTCATGGGGAATGCGTTAATAAATGTAACCTTCGGCGCGTTGGGTCTCGAGATTGACCTCTACGCTCACATATTGTTTCAGGCTTGTAGCAATCTCCATGCCCACATAATTAGCTTGCACAGGAAAGCGATGGTGGCCTCGGTCGATCAAAACCGCTGTGCGCACCCTTGCGGGCGTCAACGGCGCAAGCATCGCCAAGGCATGCACAATCGTGCTACCAGAATAGAGTACGTCATCGACGATCAAAAAAGCACTTTCGGAGATGTCATCCACTTGGGGGGGAGACTGCCACCCCAAGCCTTGCTCCAACTTCACAAAGTCGCATCGCGTCAATTTAAGTGGCGAAATCTCTGCAAGGTGCTTCTCCAAAACGTCGGCCACAAAACAACCGCGCGGCCCGATACCGCCCAATACAAGACGATCGGTATCAAAATTGCGCTCATAAACCTCAAATGCCATGCGACGCAACATCGCCGTAATGGCGCCTGCACTCAGTATCTTGACCTTTTCTGTTGTTGCTTCCATTGCAGCTAAAAATAAGACAAAAGCGCTTTCCAATGCTAAAAATCTGCAATTTTTAGTCGGCTCAGGTTTGCCTTAACGAAAAACGGGAACCCGAAGGTTCCCGTTTTCAAGTTATTCTCGCCAAGATCAGTCGCGAACGACGTCCTTGTGGCGTGCTTCGGCAGTCTTTTCCTTGCTGTACTTGGCTTTGAATTCAGCCAAATCACCAACGATGATGTCTTCATATTCACGAAGACCAGTACCAGCAGGGATCAAGTGACCCACGATAACGTTTTCCTTCAGACCCAACAATTCGTCGGTCTTGGCAGTGATGGCAGCCTCGCTGAGCACCTTGGTCGTTTCCTGGAAGGAAGCGGCCGAGAGCCAGCTCTTGGTGCCCAAAGATGCACGGGTGATACCTTGCAAGATTGGACGACCAACCGCAGGGCGCGCCACACGAGCGACCACCAATTTGAGCTCCTTGCGGGCCAAGATTTGGTTTTCTTCGCGCAGTTTGCGTGATGCAACAATCTGTCCTGGCTTCAACTTGTCGCTGTCACCAGCGTCTTCGATGAGGTATTTGTCCCAGATCCAATCGTTTTCCTCTTGGAAGTCGTAGCGTGACACTTGCTCTTTTTCAAGGAAGATGGTATCACCAGCATCCACGATCAGGAGTTTTTGCATCATTTGGCGCACAACCACCTCGATGTGCTTATCGTTGATCTTCACACCTTGGAGGCGATACACCTCTTGGATTTCGTTCACGATATAGGCTTGCACCGCACTTGGGCCTTTGATCGACAAGATCTCAGCAGGCACCACAGCTCCATCGGAGAGCAAGTCGCCAGCGTAGACGAGGTCGTTGTCTTGCACCAAGATGTGTTTGGTGAGCGGGATCATGTACTTGCGGGTATCTGAGCCGTCACGTGAAGTCACAAAGACTTCACGGTTACCGCGCTTGATACCACCCAAGGAAACGATGCCGTCGATCTCCGAAACCGCAGCAGGGTTGCTAGGATTACGTGCTTCGAACAATTCCGTCACCCTTGGAAGACCACCGGTGATGTCAGAAGTTCTACCACTGACCCTAGGAATCTTTACGAGGATCTGACCAGCCTTGATTTCCTCTTTGTCGTCCACCATGATGTGGGAGCCGATTGGGAGGTTGTAAGAACGCAATGGGCGTCCTTTGTTATCATAGACCTTGATCGCAGGGTTGATGTTGCGGTCTTTGGAGTCGATGACCACCTTTTCAGTGTGACCGGTTGTCTCTTCTTTCTCTTCCAAGAAAGTAGAGCCTTCAGACAAGCTGTCGTAGTGGATCGTACCATCGTACTCAGAAAGAATCACAGCGTTGTAAGGGTCCCAACGACACACTTCCTGTGCCTTTTCGACTTCTGAGCCGTCCTCGATGAGGAGTTCAGAACCGTAAGGAATGTTGTGTGTTGAAAGGATCCTGCCTTTGATGCCCATGACGCGCATCTCACCGCTGCGTGTGATCACGATCGTTTTCAGATCGTTACCTTCTTGACGCTTGACGGTGCGGATGTTGTCAAATTCGACCTTGCCTTTGTATTTGACGATGATCTTGGAGTCCGCAGCCAAGCGTTGCGCCACACCACCGACGTGGAAAGTGCGCAAGGTCAACTGTGTACCAGGTTCACCGATCGACTGCGCAGCAATGACACCCACTGCTTCGCCGACTTCGACGTAGCGGCCGGTGGCCAAGTTGCGGCCATAGCACTTCACGCAGACACCCTTTTTGGATTCGCAGGTAAGCACGGAACGAATCTCGATGCTTTCCAATCCTGATTTGTCCAAGGCGGTGGCCAAAGTTTCAGTCACCATTTCGTTGGCGGGCACGATGACATCATCGGTCTCAGGGTGGTGGATGTCTTCGACAGCAACCCTACCCAAAGCACGCTCGCCAATACCTTCAACGGCCTCTTCGTTTTGAATCAAAGGCTCGATTTTCAAGCCACGCAAGGTACCGCAGTCCTCTTCTGTGATGATAACGTCTTGGGAGACGTCCACGAGACGACGGGTGAGGTAACCAGCATCAGCGGTCTTAAGAGCGGTATCGGCAAGACCTTTACGCGCACCGTGGGTGGAGATAAAGTACTCCAACACCGAGAGACCTTCTTTAAAGTTCGAGAGAATTGGGTTTTCGATGATCTCACCAGCAGAACCTTTGAGCGATTTTTGCGGCTTGGCCATCAGACCCCTCATACCACCCAACTGACGAATCTGCTCACGTGAACCACGTGCACCAGAGTGGAGCATCATGTACACCGAGTTGAAGCCGTCGTTGTCGTTTTCGAGCTGGGTCATCAGCGTCTTGGTGAGCTTCGAATTGGTTTTGGTCCATTCGTCAATCACCTGGTTGTAACGCTCGTTTTCAGTGATGAAACCCATGCTGTAGTCTTCGGTGATGGCTTCGATCGCCTTCTCAGCTTGCTTGATGTAGATTTCCTTTTCGTCAGGAATCAACACTTCAGACAAACCAAATGACAAACCACCGACGAAAGCGTTGCGGAATCCGAGTGCTTTCAGATCGTCCAAGAAGATCGCCGTGCGCTTCAATCCGCATCTTGTGAAGATGTCAGAAATGATGGCGTTCACGTTCTTTTTGGTCAAAACGTCGTTGATATAAGGGACGTTGAAAGGAACGATCTGGTTAAAGATCACACGACCGGCAGTGGTTTCGATGATTTCTGTTTCTGGCTTGCCAGTGACAGGGTGCATGTGAACAACGCCATTCGAGAATTCCTTCTTAGGTACGCGCACTTTAATGTGTGCGTGCTTCGCAACGCGACCTTCATTGTAGGCAATGTTGACTTCTTCAAATCCGGAGAAGATCAAACCTTCGCCAATTTGGTTCGGGCGGCCTTTGGTCAGGTAATAGATGCCCAAAACCATGTCCTGTGAAGGCAGGGTGATCGGCTTACCGTTGGCTGGGTGCAAAATGTTGTGCGATGCAAGCATGAGT
>JANPHP010000151.1:0-8464 GCA_031424495.1 Bacteroidota bacterium
ACCTTTTGAAAAAAGGGTCAAAGAAGGGTGGAATAAGTAGGCAAGATTGGCCATGACGACCCTCATTTTGCTCCCCAAAAAGAGGGAACAACAGTGCTTTTGATCACCTTCAATTGCCCGACACAAGGAAAAATCAAGCAAACAAAATCACGCCACAAAAACCACCGGCAATCTTCCATTATCCATCATCCGCCACTACCCTTCCTCAATTGCTTCAGCATCTCCAAGCGATTCGCGACTTCCTACCACGTGAGAAATCATTCAGGTGCTTGCTCTCCTTGGCTTTGCAGTTGAGCTCCCCGCGGTGTTCACTTGATCCCTACGCCCACATCACTTGCCTATTTATCCGTGGCAAATTGCTGATGGATTGCTGATGTTTCCCATCCCCATCCGTTCCAAAACCCATCCAATTCCCCAAATTATCCCCTATTGACCTAAACTCCCTGGACGCTGTTTCCGGTCACGCACTCCTGCGCAAGCGGGGCAACACGGCAACGCCAAATGACAAGGAACCTATTCAAATCCAGCGTATCTTAACGGCATTGATCCACCTTCTCAAATTCACAATGGAAGAAAACGTAGCACATTTCTGGGCAGGAACATTTGAAAGCAAGGAATTGTTTGACGCCTTTTACGCCGAAAAATACCGGGCATCGACGACGCAACCCGTGTCAAAATTCGCTGCAAGCCAAAATCTGACTTGGCTTGACCATGACTTTGTGGAGGCAGGATTCAAAGCAGAAGATGGGACGGCGCGTGAAACATTTCGGAATTATTCTTGGGCCAAACTCTAGATGGATGAATTTGAAAAACGGATCGAGGCGCAGGGCATCACGAAAATCAACACCCTGATCATGGTCTTTTTGGACAAGGAAGACGACCCCATCCGCACTCCCAAAGCTATCCAGCAGCCCGGCATCAACATGGCCTACCTCGGCAAAATCAGCTTCTAATTTCGCCATGCGAATCGGCTGCAAGCGATGCTGCATAGCAAGGGAATAGATCTGGCGAAATGAAGCGGTAAGTCGCGGCCGATTCTGAAGCTCCATCCCCAACTGCTCGCAGCCGTCCTAAAGGCCATCCCTACCGCACCACCGCGACCCTAAATTCCCCACTTCCTACGTTTTCCCCGCTCACGCGCAACACATACATGCCCGCAGGCAGCTCGTGCACTGGAATCACAAGCTCCATTTCACCTTCGGCCAAGTGATATTGCGCGAGCAAATGCCCGCTGAGTGCATAGATCGTCGCCGTCTTAGCGCCAGTTGCGGCGGCTGGATCGAGTACCAAGTGCAAGCGATCATTCGCTGGATTGGGAAAACACTTCACGCTGCCCGCAAGCCCCGGTTCCACAGACAGCGCCATCAAATCTAGGCAAGTGCCCCAGCTCTCTGCCCCTTTTTGGTAGCAATACAGGGTGCGGCTGCGCGGCGTCATGATATTAAACCAATCGTATGCGGTCTCGCCCAGGCCCTGCGCAAAATACTGATGCCCGAAAGCAATGTTGTCGAAATAACCGCGCGAACAGGTATCGTAGCCCTCTTTGAGGTCAAAATCAATCTGTATCCGATCGTGCAGGCTTGCCGAGCGATGGGCACCCGCCTGCACGGCGGCCCCAAAAAAGTTGGGGATCACAGGTGTGTGCTCATAGGGCAACAAATCCAAGGATGGGTAATTGTTGGGCAAATAGGTGACCGCCTGCTGCACCGCAGCATAATAGGTCGTGTCTGCTGGCGGCGCCTGAGGGGCGTGTATCCGCACCCTTTCCTGCAAGGTTTGATATTGTGTCGGGGCCGATTGCGACAAGATCGTCATCTCAATATAGTCGGTGTTGGAGCCAGGATGCAACCCTTGGTAATGTCGATATCCAAACCGATCGGATGGATCAAACTGAAAAACCTCCTCAAAGTGTGGCAAATGCCCTCCCAATCCGAGCTCGGGGATGCCCCAAATTTCAAAATCGACATCGGTAATCGTGCCAGCATCGTCGACAAAGGGCAGCAGGTTGGTGCAATGCGCGATCCCATGGCCCTTGCTCAACACCCAAGTATCGCCGTTGGAGAGGTGGATGTATTTGAGCGAATCTGCCACCCCCAAGACCGTGCCTGCGACAACGGAATCCACTGTCGCCGTGATGCCTGCATGCCATGCCCAAGCCTGCCCCGCCGTAGCCCGCGCCTGCAAGACAAATGTGTCGGCAGCACTGGAAATGAACTGGCAAACGCCATTGCTTTGCAAGAGCACCTTGCGACCCAAATAGTGATCCTTGTTGGACATGAGCATCGTCGACGCGACTGCCTGTCCATTGCAGTCGAGATCGGTGGGGACAGCTTGACGGTCGATGCGGTAGAGGTAATAGGCACTGTCTGCACCCTCTGCACGTACCGAGTCGGCGTGCGCGGCAAAATACCATTCATCTGCAGACCCGGCTTGTGAAAAGGAATACAAAAAAGTCGCATTCCCCGGGAATGGATGCCAATTTTGAGCTCTTAATCCGGTAAATGAAGGCAACAAGCAGGATGCGAAGGCAATAAAAGCAGTAGCAAGAAGGTTTGTCCGAAGATTCATATTCATTTTCAGAATACAATCTCACAATTCCGTTCCCTCAATGCAAATGCCAAAGCACTTCACGCACGACCAATAAAAGTCGCTGCCCCAAGTGCTGAACCGCGAATACCGCGCTCCCACCCTACCCAAAAATTCTGTATCTTGCACCGTCCTAAATTGTAGCCCAAGTGAGTAACCCCTCCAATGATACCCTGAAGTACCTCGATGGCCGTGCGGCCTCGATGCTTGCCCTCCTCAAAAAGCAAGATGTAGAGTCACTTGCGACGAGTTCGGCCAAGCGACGCTTCTTTCGCATTGAATTGGAATCGAGCGACATCCGCCCCGACCATGTCAATGCCGCTTTGGTGGAGGCAGCCCGTGCAGCGGGCTGTGATGCACTCGCCTCTTGGCTCGAAGGCCTGCGCAAGCTGGGCGAATATGCCAGCTCTGAAGCACGCCGCAAATGGAATCCCAAGGCGACGGCTACCGACCTCGCTTCGCAAGTTCCGATCGCCTCTGACTGGTTTTTGCAATCGACCATTCCTTCCGATTGGGATGCCATGGATTTCCTGAGCCGCTGTGAGTCCATCTGGACCGAAAATGGGTTCACGGGTGAAGGCATGATGTTCACCCGCATCCTGAATCACCGCGTGAAAATGCTGACGGGTTATGAAGACGGCTTGCGCCTCGTTTTGCTGCTCTCCGAGGTCGGCGACTATGTCGCGCCGCTGGTGCTAGACCATCCGACGGCAGTGACCGTCGAACCGATAGACCTCGTGCGCCGCAAGTATGCTTATGATGGCCGCGAGCCCGACGACTGGTACGCGCCTGTACAGGTGCCCATGGGCAAACCTGCATGGGCCTTTTCGCTGGCTGAGGTCGACGCCAACCCCTTCAAGGACCTGCTGGGACTGCTCGGCAAGGATGCATTCGACCAAATCATGCAAAAACAAGGCTACAGCTACCCAAAGGGTGAATTTGAAACCTATACCGGCGAAGACAAGCTGGCGCTCTATTACTACACACGTGACGACGAGCAGGCCGATGCACGCAAATTGATCATCGTGAGTTCGGGCGAATATCAGCCTGGGCGCATCATGGCGCATGTCGAGGGTTTCTGGCGCGTCACCGGGGTTAAATTCTAATTCTAAACTGAAAATGGCATCTGACGCTGAAATAAAACCAGCAAGCAAGGGCACCGCAAAACTCATCATCTGGGGAGGATTGGGGATATTCTTGCTGGGCATTGTCATTTGGAACTATGTCACCTTCGCCGGTGGGCTATGGAGTGCCGACGCAAGCAGCCCTGATTGTATCAAAACCAAGGGCATCGTCACTGACATCCATGCCGCGAGCGGATCACGCAAAACCAAGGAGACCTATTTCTTGTCTTTTGAATACAAAGTCGACGGCGAGACCTACGATGAAAAGGAGCAGGTGACCTACACGATCTACAACCGCACCCGCCTTGGCGACGAGGTCGAAATCTGCTATATGAGAGACCATCACGGCCGGGCAGCTGTCATCGGCAACGACATCAGGGGAGAGCATGCGTTCTTGGTCGTCATTGCAGATATTGCCGTGATTGTCGTGATTGTGATGCTGATTCGTGCTTGGTTAAAGCGACGGAGAAAATTGACAATTGACAATTGATAATTGACAATTGTGTTAGCAGTAGGTAGTAGGTAGTGGGTAGTGGGTAGTAGGTAGTAGGTAGTAGGTAGTAGTTGGGGGTGGTTTTGAGTGGATCGGTTTACTTGGCTCTGCTACTTTGGCGTTCTTGGCGGTTTTAGGCTTAGGGAGAAATGGCGGATGAGTGATTGCTTGGGAAATATTGGCTAATGTTTGATGGCTTAACTATTTAGATATGATGCGGCGCGAAGTTTTTATGGTGGAGGGTTCTGAAAAGCACGTCCTTTTCAGGCAGGCGGCTCCTGTTGCGGCTGAAAGCGGCAATGCATTCCAGGCTTATCAGCAGCAGCTTTTTCTCGCAATCGCCTACTATTCGGCTGGCGAGCCGCTCGACGTCGTGCGCCAAGCAACCGCCAAAGCAGTTGCATTGCTCGCAGCAGCCCCCGATCAAGCATCCATCCCTCTGCTGGATGCCGAGCACTACTACACTGCTTTGTGGGGCCTCTCCCTCAGCATGTTGTTTGGGGATGCAACGCCCGTTTTTGAGCAGCGATTTGCAGGCCAAGACAGCCTTTTTGACCGCCTTTTGCAACGCACAGGTAGCCAATTGGAGCCGATCACGATCTGCCTGCATCCGAAGCCATTCCTGACATTGCTGGCGGTGCTCGACGATCCGTCTACTGCCGACAACTCCATACAGACATTTTTGATCACTTGGTATGCAGGCATGGGGCAGACCCGCTGGCACGATACGCACCTGCGCATGGATCCTGCATTTTTTGGCTATTGGAGCTTTGAGTTGGCTGCCGTGGTGAAGGCTTGGAATATCAACGACGCGACCTTTTCGGAAAACATATTCTACCCACGCGACCTCGTGCATCAGCGCCTGTACAGGACCTGGCTCGACGACGCCCAAGGTGAGGAAGAGCGCAAGGCAGCAGCAGGCCGCATAGCACAACGCGACCTTGAGATTGCCAAAAATGCATTGTCCGTATTCTTTGCGGGTGGCACCGTATCCCAAGAGGGCGGCGAATCACTTGCAAACGGCATGAAAATGCTGGCAACCGTGCTGGGCATGGAGCAAGAGGCATTGCAAAAGAACCCTGCGTTGCTGCGTGCAGGGCTCATGCAGATCATGCAATCTGCCCTCAACCTCAGCAAATCGACGCTCACGCAAACGGAAAATCCAGGCACTGCCGGCCTTGGCCCGGTCATGGAGACCTTGCAGGAGATTGCCACCAAGGCCACAGCGGCCGAGCAGGGACTCGATGCCACCTCGCAATTGCTCGCCGATACCGGCGGCAATGCCACCCTGAATCCTCAGGAACGCTTGCTGCAGGCGCGTGAGCGCTTGGAAACCATCAACAGCACCCTTTCGGGTTTGCTCAAAGATGAGCAGGGGCAGCAAGGCGTCTTCGGCGGATTGGAAAAGCTGATGCATGACTTTGCCACGACCTTGGGCATCATTCCACCCAAGCCCCGCGACATCCGCACCGAAGTCGCAGACGAAGTGAGCGCCTCATTGGCCGAGGCCAATCGCAAAAACATGATCGGCGACGATTTTAACTGGAGTTCGCTCTGGAAAAAGGACCAATAATTTGCTGTAACCCCAATCCTTTTCTGCAGCTCCGTCATTGCCCATTTGGCCTATTCATATTGCCATGCCATCCCCCATGCATCCTTCCAAAACCCAAATCTGCCAGCACCTCGACGCCCTGCTCGACAGCCGCATCGACGAGGCGCAACGGGCCATCGCGGCTGCACAAGAGGCCCGCAACAATGACACCAAGAGCAGCGCTGGCGACAAATACGAGACGGGCCGCGCAATGATGCAGATCGAGATCGACAAAAATGAATTCCAACTCGGCAAGGCGCGCGCCCTCAAAGCCGACCTCGCCAAGGTCAATCTCCACAAAAGCAGCCCCAGGGTCGAATTTGGCAGCCTCGTAATCACAGCGCAGGAAACCTATTTCATCTCCATCGGCGTGGGCAAATTGGAGGTGGATGGGCACGTGGTCTACGCCATTTCGGTGGCCTCCCCCATCGGCAACCTGCTGCAAAACAAAGCCATCGGCGACGAGATCGAATTTCAGGGCCGCAAACTCAGGATTTTGGAGCTTGTGTGAGAGGCTTTGGTTTTAAGGAAATGAATTGTGGCTAGTATTGCAACCGCAGAGGGCGCTGGCGTAGCATCGCTGGCATCTTGCGATTCAACTTCGGATCAGATAACTGTGTAGAAGTAGTATTCGGTCTATTGGCTGTTTCAACGTGCGCCTAGGCGTACCGTCTTTGGGTAGCTTGGAGCGGCAGCTCCCGGTGGAGTTGTGGGTTATTTTCACGCCCCGTAGGGGCCGTCATTTTTGAAACAGCTATTCAGAAGATTGGTGGTCCGCCGCTGAGGTAAAGCGTCGGTTATCAAGTTGGCACTGTAAAGGCGGCACCTACGGCGCGCTTGCTTCTGCGGGCATCCTAGCCGGACGCTTCCGCATCCGGCTACCGAAAGTCGGCCCCTCTGGGGCGAATACTGGCCACTCATAATGTGCTCCCCTTCAATAATTCTGGAATTAGTTATGTGGTAGCGCCCTCTGCGATCTCCGCGGTTTCACATTGACCACTAACACCTAAACCCCTCCCTCAAAATCCGCGATAAGATGCCGACTGTTGTTGCTCAGCGCCGGCGCATCGGTGAGAATGATGGGAATGCGTTTCTGCCCCTCTTTGCGGCGGTTGCGCAGCATCTCGACGACCGCGCTCAGGGCCCAGTCATAATCCATGTCTTGACCGCCGACGATTTCCAGGCTGTCGATCTCGCCCGGGATCACGCGCCGCGTGTCACGATCCCATAGGCTTATTTTCAACGCATTCCCCTCCTGCATCCAAGCCGACTCCCCACCGATCTGCCCGACCACCGTGGCGATGCCCGCCCGCAAGGAAACCGCATCCTCACAGACCGCACAACTCACCCAGCGCCAGTCCTCGTGGGCTTTGAGCTCGGCGTAGGCATGGCATTGCTGGCAATAGACCTGCGGAAATGAGCGCCGCAAGAGCAACTGCGAAAACAGGATGCGCTCGATCCTTTGGGTCGTATCGGCGAGTCCCTGACGGGTGACCTTGGTCGCATCACGCGGGTACATGCGCACGGTGTGCACATATTTCCTATGCTCCTCCAACAGTGCAGGCAAACCTTGTAGGCTGATGATATCCTTGCCACCCAGTGCTTTTTTGAGGTCGGTTGCAGCGTAACAAGCCGCCACCGACACGTCCATGTCGCGGTCGGCGCAGAGCTTGTCGAGCGCTGCATTGCCAGCCGGCGTGCCGAGTTCGCGCAGACCGATCGTGGACACGATTCGCATCAAGGGTTCCGACGAAGCTGCCGCCCTCAGCAACAATTCCTCTGCAAATGCATTGTCGCCGATCTTCACGAGCTTGTAGATCGCCGCACTCGCCAGCGCCTTACGAAAATTGCCCAGTGGCCGATGTGGCGACAACGGGAGTATCAATACCGATCCCAAGATATAGGTTGCAAGCGCCGATCCGCCTACCAGAGCAGGATATCCCCCCAGCAGCATCAAGAGATAAACAGGATTAAAAATGCCCAAAACCAATGGCGCAAACATATTCAGTTTGTTCGGCGAAAGCGCCCAGCGGATGCGCCTACGAAATCGACGGTCATCCTTGCCACGCGGTGATCGGCACCAAAGGTTGGTGAGCAGTGGCGTGACTTGTGGGATGAAGCTTGCAACTGCCGAAACTGTCATTGCCCCTATCGCCATTCCAAAAACGATCGGTCCGTAGTTGTTCATGGTTGATTCATCTGTTTGGTGATCGCAGGAATAATTACAGCTTGGGGGAAGCCTTCCATCCCATGCAAAGCGCGCATTTGCCCCGACGGCTGCGCTGTTGTGTATGGCTGCTCAGTTTGCATCGCTTCCTTTTTTACCGACGATGGAATCGAGTAGGCGCAGTGTATTCTGATCCAAAATGGGTGCATTTGTGAGCCGCAGCTTGATCTCTGCCGTGCTTGCATCTTGGCGATGTTGCAGGGCCTCGACGACGGCGCTCACCGCCCAGTCATAGTTCATCTCGTATCCGCCGATGACCTCGATCACGTCAAGTTCGGCAGAGATGGCTGCCTTGTGCGGCTCGTCCCAGATGGAAAAGCGCAATTCGCCCGCTTCTAGGACGCGCTCGGGGAAGCCGCCAATTTGCCCGACGACCGTCTGCACGCCCATTTCCAAGTCGCCTGCCTCCATGCAGGTCTTGCAGCGCACCCACGACCACCGTG